>JBDGZR010000079.1:0-13011 GCA_039588495.1 Gemmatimonadota bacterium
ATCACGGCTTGCACGACCTGGACACGGTTCTCCTCCAGGTTGCGGAGCATGTTCGCAAACTTGGCCGGAGCGTTGCTTCCCATCAGCAAATGGAGTCCGAGCGCCGGTTGCTCCACCGTGGGCAAACGTTGAAGCGCTTCCTCGAAGAAGGCTGCTGACGCCTCGGTCTTGTCCTCCCAGCGTACCAGTTCGAAACCCGAATCCGTCATCAAGAGCTCGAGGTCGTCAATGCCGATCAAGTGATTGATCGATGGGTCGGCTGCCCACGGCACAGGGAAGTGCAGCCCGTCCTGCACGCCGGCGAAGATGCCGTGAAAGGCGAACAGCCCGTCGGGCTTCAAGACTCTGGCCATTTCACTATAGAAGCCGGCTTTGTCCGCGATGTTCATCTGCACATGTTCCGTCCACACGACATCGAAGTGACCGTTGGCAAACGGAAGAGCCAAGGCACTGGCCTGGCGAAAGGACGTCTTATCAGCCATGCCGACTCGGGCCGACAGCATCTCAGCGACCCGACAGTACTCTTCGGTCACGTCCAGCCCTACTACCCGACATCCAACGGTGCCCGCCAGGTACCGGCCCGTTCCGCCCAAGCCGCAGCCGACATCGAGCACCAGGTGCTCCGGCTGAACGTCCGCCCACCCGGCCAGTTCTTCGGTGGCCGCCCGTCCACGGATGTGGAACTCGTCAACGGGCGCGAGATCATCGACGGTGAGCGCAGCGAGATCTTTGCCCGCCGCCTCGAGCGCGGCGAGGATTTGACCCCCGAGTTCGGCAATCGTGTAGTGCCCTGAAACGTCTGCGTGAGGCATTGTCATCGAATGTGCATTCTCTCTTATCAGCTCGACTCTCTCTGTCCTTCCGCGCTCGCCCTATCAGGCGGCCCGGTCGGCGAGCCGGAGTCGGGACATCGAGCGGCCCAGGTACGACGCCAGGTGGGCGCTCAGGTAGCGCGCATCATCGCCCGCGCCGTCGATGAGGGTCGACTTGCGGCGCCGGAGGAACGGCAGCCCGAGCACATATAGGCCCGGCGAGTCGGCGACCACGCCACCGTCGTGCCGGATGCGACCCTTCCGGTCGAAAGCGGGCAAGTCGAGCCATGAGTAGTCGGGACGATATCCGGTCGCCCACACGATGGTCCGAATCTCGCTCAGGTCCAGGCTCAGGGGAGGGGACGCGTCCACTCTGGTGGGCTCGAAGCGGTGCGACGGCTCGACCTCTCCGTCGAGGGATTGCTCGGTCGCCCACTCGTCGATCCGGTCGAGCAATCGGTTCATCTTCAGATCCGACATCGCGCACTGATTGGCGAGCGATCCCGAGAACTGCGCCTTTCCGTTCTGTATACCAGCAAGGCGCCCGACGAGCCTGACTCCGATCTCCGTCAGACGGTTGAGGTCGAGGTTCCTGCGGTCGTCCGAGCCGATGAGCTGCAGGGAGGGCAGGCTCCGGACGCGCGCTACGTTGTCCACCTCGTCGTACCCTTCATCCAGCACCCCAGAAGCATCCATCCACCACTTGATGTCCCTGCCTCGGTAGACTCGCGGGACCCGGACGTGCTCTCCGACCGCCAGGGTCACGGCCCGTCCCGTGCGGTGGATCTCCTCGGCGATCTGTGCTCCCGAGGCAGCGGCGCCGACGACCATCACCCCGCCTTCGTCGAGCTGGTCCGGATTGCTGTATTCCTTCGGCGTCAGCGTATCGATGGTGGTCGGGACCGCATCGGCCACGGCCGGAACCGTCGGGATATTGAACGCTCCGGTCGCGATGACGACGGCCTCGCATCGCCAGGTACAGCGGTTCGTCAAGACCTCGTAGCCGCCATTGCCACGTCGTACCGACCTGACGGTGGTTCGAGTCTGGACAGGGGCCGAGATCACGGCCGCATACCGCTGGAGGAAGTCGATCGTCTCGGGCATCGTTCGGTACCCGTCAGGATCGTCGCCTTCGTAGCCGTAGCCGGGCAGCCGGCTCTGCCAGTTGGGCGTGAGCAGTCGCAGCGAGTCCCACCGCTCCGTCTTCCACGTGTTTGCCACCTCACCGCGCTCGAGGACGACGTGGTCGATCGAGCGCTCGGTGAGACAGCGGCTCATGGCCAGCCCGGCCTGGCCGGCTCCTATGACTACGGCTTTCGTGCGCATGGTTGCCTCCCGAATCCGGCGGCTAGGCCTGGCGAACCTCGACCGTGACGTTGGTCGGGTTGGTGATCACGTCGTAAACGGCCGAGCGTTTCTGCGACTGGGCGACGATGGCCTTGATCTCGTCGGCCGTCGCGTCGGCATCGATGTCGTACGTCACCTTGATGCCGCCGAAGCCGTTCCGGACGTCGGCGTCGATGCCGAGGATGCCCGCGAGGTCCATCGCGCCCTCGAGCGTCGCGTTGACGGAATTCAGCTGGATCTCCCGATTCTGGGCCACCGAGGCGATGCCGGCCGTGAGGCAGCCTGCCAGGCCGGCCAGCACGAGCTCGACCGGAGTGGCTCCGTGATCCTCGGACGCGAAGACCTCCGGGTGATCGGAGTCGAACGTGAAGGTCGTCCTGTGCTTCTGCTCCTCGCCGAGGCCGAAGAACCCGTCGACCGTCGAGCGGCTGTGCGTGCCGTGCATCCACTCGCAGCTCGCCCGCCACGTGAACTGGGCCGCTTCCGGCATCCCGGTCAGGGCCTCGCGGGCTTCCAGCAATGCGGCGACGTTGACACCGTTGTCGACGGCGCTGGTTGTCGTAGTCATGATTCCTCCTGTTGTCCGTGTCTCCAGAGTGCTTGTTGATTGGCTCACTCAGGGATGCGAAGAAGTCGTCCGGGACCGGACACGGCGATGTTGACCTTGCTGACGCGCATGCGGCTAGGTCGGTGGCTATCCGACTGCGAAGGTACCGGCCGACCACAACTTCTCTTAGATATGTCCCATGACTTGGGATATTGACCCAGCCGCGGGACTTCTTCGGTGACCGGTCCGCTATGAACGACCACCCGACAGCCTCCCAATCCTCGACCCAGGATCTGCTCTCGAAGGTGTCGAGATACGAGGCCCTCTTCGAGCTGGCCGGAGTCATCAACGCGGCCAGCGACATCGAATCGGTCGGCGAGGTCTTGGCACGCCGGCTCAAGTACATAGTCGACGTCTATTCATGGCGCTACGTCTGCTTCGATGGTGACCCTGAGGATACCGACGGCCCGGAGGCAACGGCCATTGTCGTCGATGGCTATCGCGGCAATGCGGACGTCGCGCGCACGGATCCGGCCGCTCTGTCGAGCGTCGAAGCTCAGTTCTGGCGTGATCGGAAGACCACGATCCTCTGCGGGGGCTCCCTGGAGGACTCTCTGGCTCAGCTACCTCCCCATCTTCAGAAGGACGATCTAGAGCAGATCTCGGTGAACGCCCTCGTCGAAGAGGGAGAGATGCAGGCGCTCTATCTCTTCTCCAGACGGCGGCAGCCCTTCACCGAGCTTGACCTCAAGTGCCTTTCGATGGTGACGGGCTTTTTCCACCGAAAGATCCACATTCTCTGGGAGCAACAGAAGCACCGCGATCTCGAGCAGGCGTATCTGCAACAGGAGGTGATGCTACGTCAAAGCGAGAAGCTGGCGACTCTGGGCCGGCTGAGTGCCGGAATGGCGCACGAGCTCAACAATCCGACGGCCATCGCCAGGCAGGGCGCCGAACAGCTCAGGACCTCGATCGCACGCCTCGAGCGGGCTCAGTTCGCGTTGGGTGCAGCGGGCTTATCGAGCGAGCAGCGCCAACTAGTCGCAGAGCTCGAGAAGGACGCCGAGGTGCGAGCGAAACAGCCAAGCTCGCTGGATCCGGTAGCTCGCAGCGATCTGGAGGAAGAGGTCGAAGATTGGCTCGACCGCAACGGCGTCCAGGATCCCTGGGAGCATGCCTCGACGCTCGTGGCCATGGGGCTCTGCGCGGCGGAGCTCGAGGAGCTCGCGAAGAACTTCGATGCTGCCGTGGCGCCGGTCGTGATCGACTACTTCGGCAGCCAATTCGCCGCGTATACCCTCCTCGAGGAGATCGGGCACGGGGCTCGGCGGATCGCCGAAATCGTCAAGGCGCTCAAAGGCTATTCCTATATGGATCAAGCTCCCGTTCAGTCGGTCGACGTACGGGAGGGGCTGAACGACACGCTCGTCATGCTGACCAGCAAGCTTCGCGATGGGGTCAACGTCACTCTCGACTACGCGGAGGATCTGCCCGGCGTCGAAGGCTACGGCAGCGAGCTCAACCAGGTGTGGACGAATCTCATCGACAACGCCATCGGTGCGATGGATGGCAAGGGGACGCTCGAGCTGAGGGCGTATGAGGATGATGACTGGGTCGTCGTCGAGGTGACGGACAGCGGACCAGGAATCCCGCTCGAGGCCCAGGAGAGTATCTTCGATCCCTTCTACACGACCAAAGCCCCTGGAGAGGGTACGGGATTGGGACTCAACATCAGCCACGGCATCGTGGTGGAGAAGCACCGCGGGCAGATCTCGGTGGAATCGAAACCGGGAGCGACGCGCTTCACGGTGAAGCTTCCGATCACCGGAGCATCTTAATGGCCAAACCCGTTATCCTAACGGTCGACGACGAAGAACACGTACTCAATGCGGTCGAGCGTGACCTCAAGCGGCACTTCCGCAAGGAGTACAGGATCATAAAGGCGGGTTCCGGCGCCGAAGCGCTGGAGACCGTCCGCCACCTCAAGCAGCGCAACGACGCGGTCGCGCTTTTCCTCGTAGACCAGCGGATGCCGGAGATGAGCGGGACCGAGTTTCTGGCCGACGCTCGCGAGGTCTATCCAGAGGCGCGCAAGGTGCTGCTCACCGCGTACGCCGATACCGAGGCTGCCATCTCTGCCATCAACACGGTCGGCCTCGACCACTACCTCATGAAGCCCTGGACGCC
The DNA here is from genome assembly GCA_039588495.1 of Gemmatimonadota bacterium. Taxonomy (GTDB): domain Bacteria; phylum Gemmatimonadota; class Gemmatimonadetes; order Palauibacterales; family Palauibacteraceae. The sequence continues at coordinate 4,894 of JBDGZR010000079.1, forward strand.
GGCCGAGGAGAACCTCTATCCGGTCCTGGACGATCTGATCGGCGACTGGGCAGCCACCGCGACCGTCCCCTACGACGGCATCCGCGTGGCGGGCACCTCGTGGTCAGCCAGCTCGCACATGGTCAAAGATTTCCTGGCGCGCAGCCAGATCCCGTACCAATTCCTCGATATCGAGCGCGATGGAGAGGCACGTGCATTGGTCGAGCGAGCAAGCGAGGCCAGCTACGGACTCCCAGTAGTGTTCTTCCCGGAAGGCGACGTGCTGATCGAGCCGGGCCTTGCCGAGTTGGCCGAGAGGGCGGGGCTTCAGACGCAGGCCACGAAGCCGTTCTACGATCTGATCGTCGTGGGAGCGGGCCCTGCCGGGCTCGCGGCGGCCGTCTACGGTGCCTCGGAAGGCGTCCACACGCTTCTCATCGACAAGGAGACACCCGGTGGTCAGGCCGGGACCAGCGCCAGGATCGAGAACTACCTTGGCTTCCCCAAGGGCGTGAGCGGTGCCGACCTGGCCAGACGAGCGACGGCGCAGGCCTCTCGGTTCGGCGCCGAGATACTCGCGGCGCAGGAGGTCGTAGGCGTCGAGCTGCGCGATCCGTATCGCGTCGTGAGGCTTGCCGATGGTTCCGAGCCGGCCTGCAAGGCTCTGATCATCGCGACGGGCGTCTCGGTGCGGGAGCTCGATGTGCCGGGAATCGAAGCCGTGACAGGAGCCGGCGTCTATTACGGAGCCGCTCGAACCGAGGCCACGAGCTGCAAGGGAGAGCACGTATTCGTGGTCGGCGGAGCCAACTCGGCTGGCCAAGGGGCCGTGTTTCTGTCGCGTTACGCCGATCAGGTCACGATGCTCGTTCGCGGGTCGTTGGACAACAGCATGTCGAAGTACCTGATCGAGCAGATCGAGAGGCGTGACAACATCGACGTCCGCTCGGGAGAAGAGGTCTTGGAGGTCCATGGCGCTGAACGACTCGAGGCGATCACGGTTCGAAGCCGTGAGACGGGCGAGACTCGCCGGGAACAGACGCCGGCGTTGTTCGTGTTCATCGGAGCGTCACCCCATACGCAGTTCGTGGAGGATCTGGTCGAGCTGAGTGCGGCCGGGTTCATTCTCACGGGGCCGGATCTGTTCGTCGACGGCACGCGCCCGGCCGGGTGGAAGCTGAAGAGAGATCCTTATCTCATGGAGAGCAGCGTGCCGGGGATCTTCGCGGTCGGTGACGTGAGGCATGGAGTCATGCGTCGCGTGGCCTCCGCGGTCGGCCAGGGGTCTACGGCCGTCAACTTCGTGCACGAATACTTGAAGACCGTATAGGACGTAGAGACGCCGTGACCGGGATGCGTCCATCGTCGGGATTGAGAGGAGAGCCGTGAAACGCGACACACAGGTCGAGTACGAAGACGCGTCACCCGAGGTCCGAGCCGTATACGACGAGATCACGGACACGATGGGATCGCACGAGATTCTCAATTTCCTCAAGGCCCTCGGCCACAATCCGCACGCGCTCGGGGCCGTCTGGTCCATGCTCAAGGAGACCGTGATCGAGGGCGAGATCCCGGCCCTGCTGAAGCAGCTGATCCTCTTCAGGGTCTCGATCGTCGCCGGTAACGAGTACTGCACGGCGCTCCACGGTCACGCCGCGCTGAATCTCGATCCCACGCTGACCTACGACGATCTCGTCGCCCTGTCCGGGGGAATGTGTTCCGCCAACCTACCGCCGTCGTTTCCGGTCGCGATCGACATCGTCTCTCGCGCCGCGCTCGATCCGAAGACCGTCGAGGATCCGGAGTGGGACTTCGAGGATCAGCTAAGGGACGAGGGTTTCTCGGAGGGCGAGATCGACGAGCTTCTGGCTGTGGGTTTCTTCAGTGTCATGATGAACATGTTCACCGACACCTACGACATACCATGGGAGCAACCGTTCCCCCCGCCCTCGGATTGAGGCTCCGGAACCGCCGACCCCGTCCCGTGGTTCACCGGGTGTAACCCTTATCACCAACGGACAGGAGACAGCCCATGAAGGCTCCCATCCATCTGTCTGGCATCGTCCCAGTCGCCATCGCCCTGCTGGCAACGAGCGCCAGCGTGTCTCCCGCGCAGCTTCCCGATCCCGGTATGGAGATCGACTTGGAGCGCACGGCCCTCGTCATAACGGATCCACAGAACGATTTCCTGAGTCCTGATGGCGTGACCTGGGGAGTCGTCGGCGAGAGCGTCACGGAGAACAACACGGTCGAGAACATCGAAGAGCTGCTGAAGACGGCCAAGGCAAGCGGGATCCCGGTGTTCGTGTCGCCCCACTACTACTACCCGACCGACAAGGGGTGGAAGTTCGAGGGGGCCCTGGAGCGGTTGATGCACAACATCGGGATGTTCGATCGAGCGGACCCCCTCAGCCTCGAGGGCTTCGAGGGTTCGGGTGCGGACTGGCTGGAGCGGTACAAGAAGTACATACAGGATGGCAAGACCGTCGTTACGAGCCCGCACAAGGTCTATGGACCCGAGACGAACGACCTGGTCCTTCAGCTCCGGAAGAGAGGTATCGACAAGGTGATCCTCGCCGGTATGTCCGCGAACCTGTGCACGGAGTCTCACATGCGCGAGCTTCTGGAACAGGGCTTCGAGGTGGCGGTGGTGAAGGACGCGACGGCCGCCGCCAAGGTCCCGGACGGAAACGGCTACGAGACGGCGCTCGTCAACTTCCGCTTCATGGCGAACGCCGTGTGGACGACCGAAGAGGCCACGGCTGCGATGAGCGGCGGTTAACGATGGCGGCTGCCCTCGCTGGTTGATAAGCCCCTATCCGATAATCGGATAGGGGCTTTGTATCAGGTAGCTTCCCGGGCGGCTACTCTCGCGCGGCCGGCTGGATGTTCTGGTTCAGCCGGAAGAAGTTGTTCGGGTCGTACTTGGTCTTCAGCGCTACCAGTCGCTCCCAGCTCTCACCGTAGGCCTCGCCGACACGGTCGCTCTCCTCCTCCGTCATGAAGTTCGTGTAGACTCCGCCTGTGGCGTAGGGGGTGACGGCTGCGAACAGCTCACGGCACCAGGCGACCCCGCGCTCATCGTCCGCCGGGTCATCCCACCGTCCGTGCACGTTCATGATGAACTCCACGTCGCGGTGAGGATACGCGGTCGCGTCGGCGGGGATCCGATTCGTGGCCCCGCCCATCTGAGCGATGAAGATCTCGCAGCCGAAGGTGGGCACGGAATCCACGTACGGGAGCGTGGTCTCGATCAATCCGTCGCTCAGGTCAAGGAAGTCGTGCGACTTCCAGTAGTTTCTGGCTCCCGGTGTGAGCAGCGGATCGAAGGCCGACTGGAAGTCGAGAAACGAATGCGGCGTGATCGCGTCCGCGATCGGGTTGCCGAAGGACCGGAGCGGTGCGAGTGCCGCCTCCGCCTCGGCCATATCGCCGGCATAGAGCGCCGCGAGGATGACCACCGGCTGGAAGTGCGCGTCCTCGGGCAGGAAGGGCAGCGGTGGCGCCTGCCGCAAGACGATCCAGACGCTCAGCTCGTCGGGTGTCTGGGTCGCGAACTCCCGGTAGTAACGGAGCACCGCCGGCGCGTCGGCGATGGGATGGACGATCAGGCCGGACAGGACCTCGGGCCCGACGGGGTGTGCTTCGAACTCGAACGAGGTCACGATGCCGAAGTTGCCGCCTCCCCCGCGTATTCCCCAGAACAGGTCCGGGTTCTCCTGGTCGGCCGCCGTGACGATCTCGCCCGCGGCAGTCACCACTTTGGCCGACACGAGGTTGTCGATCGTGAAGCCGTGCTTCCGGCTCAGCCACCCGAATCCGCCGCCCAGCGTCAGCCCTGCGACGCCGGTGGTCGAATTGATGCCGACAGGTACGGCCAGGCCGTGCGCCTGGGTCGCCTGGTCGAGATCACCCAGCGTGGCGCCCGGTTGGGCGCGGACCCGGCGAGTGCTCGGATCGACCTCCACCCCGTTCATCTTCTTGAACGAGACCATGAGTCCGCCGTCCACCACGGCGTTCCCGGCGATGTTGTGCCCGGCTCCGCAGACCGAGATCAGAAGCCCACGCTCGCGCGCGAAATCCACCGCGCGCTTGGCGTCCTCGGCACCGGCGCACTCGACGATCAACCCGGGGCGTTTGTCGATCATGGCGTTCCATATCTCGCGGGCTTCGTCGTAGCCCGGCGAGTCAGCCGTGAGAAGATCACCGGTCAGACCCGAAGCCAGTGCTTCGGCATCGACGGTCGTTTGGCCCCCATCGAGCTTTGCAAGCTTCAAATCAGCCATTTTGCTCTCCTGAAAAAGAGTCGTCCCACAAGCATTTGGCTTCGGACTATCTGAACGTCGATCGACGCGCGTATAGGGCTCGCCGCCGTGTCGAGCACGGGCGAGAACTTGCATAGCTCAGCGAGCTCTTCGCCAGTGTATCGCTCTTTACGCCAAAAGACACGAGGATGTCCCGGTTGCACAGGGCGTTGATCGCGATCTTCCAGCCGTACTAACCTTCACCCATGGAATGCGAAGGACACTTGGCAGAGCGGCCACCGAATGGCGCACTGCTCTCCGGGACCGTCACGAGGCAGGGGGCCGATCATGTTCGAGAATCTTCTGGATGAAGCGCTGGAGGCGTGGGGCGACGCTCGAAAAGGCGTGATCGCCGAGCTCGAGAACCTTCCCGCCGACAGCTTCGTGGCGCGTCCGGTTCCAGGAATGCGAAGCGTCGCCGAGATGGCGGTACACGTTCTCGAGGTGGCGCAGATGATGGTGGGGGAGCTGTGCCGTGAGGACACTGATTTTCGGCGGCTTCCGTTGCACGAGCTGCTCGAGCTTCACGCTGGGGACCTGCTCGCGCTGACGGATCGGGACAACCTGCTATCCGCACTCCACACCACGCTCGAGAACGGGATCGAGAGGTTCCGTGAGGTCGGGGAGCTCCACATGCTCCAAACCATCGAACGATTCGACGGAGAGCGGGGCACTCGTCTCGCGTGGCTCCAGCACGGAATCGCGCAGGAGATGTACCACCGAGGGCAGCTCGCTGTGTATGCCCGATTGTTGGGAGAGGTGCCGGCACTGACCAAGCGGATCGAGTCGGCAGGATAGGTGCCGTCTGCCTCGGCCCCTCCTGTCCGCCAGGTAGACCGCGGGCAGCCGGGAGAATCGTGGGCCCCGCGGGGTTCATCTCCGCTGCCCCCACCGTGACGGAGCGTGGTCAAGGCGTCCTCGGGTAAAATTCTGGCGGCAAGCCCTCGCGTCGCCGAGAGCGCGGCCTCAGGTTGAGTCCCGAGGCGACAAAACAGCGAGGACTACATCCGGCATGCTCGCCGAAGATGGTGGGCCGCATGCATCGGGGGAAGCTCCAGCTTGACGATTACACGACGGGAGGCCGTGACCCGGCTGGCCGCTCTGGCGGCCGGCGCTCCCATTATCGGATCACTTTCCGGCGCGGCCGCGTGCGCACCCGAGGAAACGGATCAGACGAAGTTCCTCGGCCTCCTCGGAGTCCAGCTCTATACGCTGCGCACTGAGATGGAGCGGGACGTGGCGGCCACGCTGTCCCGGGTGGCAGAGATCGGCTACGAGGAGGTGGAGTTCGCGGGCTACTTCGGCCATTCGCCGGCCGAGATCCGGAGGTTCATCGCCGACGCCGGCCTTCGCGCGCCGTCGGCCCACGTTGCCTCCAACCTGGTAGAGGAGGCGTGGCCCGCGACTCTCGAGGCCGCCGCCGCCGTCGGCCATGAGTACGTCGTCGTACCGTCGATCCCCGAGTCGATGCGTGCTTCCCTGGACGACTGGCGGGCGATCGCCGATCGCCTCACGCGTGCGGCGGCCGAAGCCCACGAGATGGGGCTTAAGTTCGCCTATCACAACCACGACTTCGAGTTCCGGGAGATGGAGGGTCGAACGCCGCTGGACGTCTTCCTCGAGACGGCCGATCCGGAACTGGTTCAGGTCGAGCTCGACCTCTTCTGGATCGTCGATGCGGGCGGCGATCCGATCGCCTTCATCGACCGCTGGCCGGGCCGGATCCCGCTGGTTCACGTGAAGGACCGGAGGGCCGATGGCGAGATGACCGAGGTAGGGAGCGGCGCCATCGATTGGGCCGAGATCTTCCGGCACCGGGAGCGGGCCGGGATCCGCCACTATTTCGTCGAGCACGATGGCCCGGATAAGCCCTTCCAGTCCGTGGAGGCGAGCCTTCGCTATCTGAGCCGACTCGAGACCTGAATGGCCGGCGGAGGCTCATCACGCCGCCGCGAGCGACCGTACGCCCCGAGTTGGAGATCCCACCACACGTCGAGTCGAGAATCTCACGACAGGCCGCGCGTGCCGATACGATCTACGGTGATTAGACTGATGAAGTCTGGTCACGTCCCGCCTGGAGATCCGATGACGTGAGACCCGCGCACGCGGACCGCGACCCTGCGCCGATGGCGGTGCTGCTCGAGATGGGGTTCGAGCCCGCCCGGCCCGCGCCGGAGCGCGTCGAAGACACGATCCTGCCGTCAGGCGACCACAAGCTCGTGCTCGATAGGCGGGCCATGAGCACCCGCGTGTCGGTTGCCGCGATCCACCACTCCCGGTGCTTGTTGGATGAGGCGGCCGGCCGCGCGTTCGAGGAGATGGATCGCCTGATCGGCCTCCTCAATCGGTTCGACCCTGGCTCGGCCGTGGGCGTGCTCAACGCGGAGGGAAGCCTCGTGGATCCGCCGCCGGAGCTGACGCTGCTGATCGATCGGTCGGCCGCGGCCCATGGGTACAGCGGCGGCGCTTTCGACATCACGGTTCAGCCGCTCGTGGATCTCCTGAAGCACGCCGGGGGCTCTCCGGATCCCGTCGTCTGGCGAGATACCCTCGAGACGGTCGGCGCGGATGCCCTTCGTGCTTCCACCTCGCGGATCGCCCTCGAGCGGGACGGGATGGGCATCACGCTCGACGGGATCGCCAAGGGCTACATCGTCGATGCGATGGCCGCGGTGCTCGAGACGCACGGAATCGATCGCTTCCTAGTCGATGCGGGAGGAGACATCCGTGCCTCCGGCCTCAGGGAGGACGCCATCCCCTGGGCGGTTGCCGTGCGCGATCCGCGGCACGGCGGGATTCTCCCATCGCCTCTGCGGATGACGGGCGGAGCCGTCGCGACCTCGGGCGGCTACGAGACCCGGTTCGACCCGGACGGATCGTGGCATCACATCGTGAGCTCCCGCACGGGCCTTTCGCCCGATCACGTCCTGAGCGTGACGGTCACGGGTCCCACGGCGTTCGCCTCCGACGCGCTGGCCACGGCCGTGGCGCTGATGTCCCCGCGGGAGGGAGTGCGCTTTATCGACTCCGCGCCCGGGTTCGAGTGCACGGTGATCGACGACGAAGGCCACCCGACGCTCTCGGCCGGCTGGGCCGGCTGGGCTGGCTGACGGCGGTTTCCCACCAGGAGGGTGTGAGATGAGATCGGAATACTCGGGCGTCCAACTGACCGCCCTGGTGGCGCTGCGCTTCGCCATCGGGTGGCACTTCTTCTACGAGGGTGTCTCCAAGCTCCTCAACCCGTATTGGACGGCTGCCGGCTATCTGGAAGACTCGCAGGGCTTCATGTCGGAGCTCTTCATGGATCTGGCGTCCAATCCGGGCACGCTTGCCTTCATCGATCAACTGAACATGTGGGGGCTGGTCCTCGTCGGACTCGGGCTGATGCTGGGCGGTCTGACCCGGACGGCGACCGTCTTCGGGATCATCATGCTCCTCCTTTACTACCTCGCCACGCCGCCATGGCCCGGGCTCGTGTACACGATTCCGGCCGAGGGCGCCTACCTGATCATCAACAAGACGCTGATCGAGCTGTGTGCGTTGCTGGTGACCCTGGCCTTCCCGACGGGGCACATCATCGGACTGGATCGCCTGCTGCGGTTGGCGCGCGCCCGCGGCTCCGTTCAGGAATCCTACGCATGACGCCCACGCGAAACCCGGCGGAGGACGAACGATGAGTGATGACATTCGAAACGGCGAAGAGGAGATCTTCGACCTGAACGGTGGCATGGGAGAGGAGCCGGACGAGCCAACGACCGAGCCCACGGCCGAGCCCACGGAGCCGGTGGCCAAGGAGCCGGAGGCCGAAGCCGGCGGCTCCGCGGATACGCCGCCC
>JBDGZR010000080.1:0-17926 GCA_039588495.1 Gemmatimonadota bacterium
CTCCAGTAGCGGTTCGCCTGGATGGTGTTCCACGTGAAGGTGGCCCGGAGGCGATAGCGAAGCCGCAGCGAAACCTGCGTTTCCCAGGTTGCCGTGTTGAAGTCGAGGCGTTCCTCGAGCATCAGGCGATGGTCGAGCGGAATGCGCCACCGCGGCCATACGAGATCCGCGCCCTGCCATGGCCTGAGCTCCCAGCGGTCGTCGATGTCTTCGTTGAAGGTGAAGAAGTTTTGCAGGCCGCCCCCCACCCGGAGGCTGTTGCTGAGGGAGTACATCGCGTTCGCACGCAGCAGAAGCCGCCACCAACCCTTCGACTTGAGCTCGGTCCGGAAGCCTGCGTCCCCGAACAGGTTGAGCTTCGGGTTCAGCATCACCGAGGGGTTGTAGTCGAACCAGATCTGCGGGCTGACCTCGCTTTCGGGCTCCTCCGGCTCTTCGGGTTCCTCCTGTCCGTAAGCCGAGGGGGTCCACAAAAGCAGAAATAGGGACGCCTGAAGCGTCGCGAGGCCGCAAAGTCGGCGTGAGATCACGCGGCCCCCTTGGTCCCTTTGGCCGGCCAACAGGTTGCGGTCACTTTACGGTCAGGCGCGCCAGTCGGCGCGGGATGAGCGCCGGAGCGCCTTCTTGGATTCGCGCCAAAACATTAGCCGCTCCCATGACCCATAGCAGACGAAGGTTCTCGTTCTGGACACGCCAGCAAGCTAGCATGTGCAGGACCCGTTCGAGCAAGATCCCCGTGATCGAAGGAGGCGACTCGATGCGCTCATTGAAGGCTATTTCCGCAGTTCTCGCGGTATTCGTGGCCACGGTCGTGGCGTATCAGCTCGGGCAGTCCGACCAGGAGCGCGGAGTCGACCGGCTATCGACGCCGACTCTGTACGCGGCGGATGCGAATACCTTCGTGGGGCTCGAAGCGGGCTCGTTGCCGCCGCAGGAGCGCCAAGTGGTCTCCCGCACGGGCACCGTCGAGGATCGGGACGTCTACTATCCGGGGACCGAGGCGCTGGCGCCCGACGAGATGCGAGTCATTGCCTGCGGGACCGGTATGCCGAACGCGAGGCCGAAGCAGGCCGCCGCCTGCTGGCTCGTCGAGCTCGGCAACGGCGACAAGTTCATCTTCGACATCGGCACCGGCTCGGCCGAACGCATCTCCGCCCTAAAGATCCCCTACGACTTTCTCGACAAGGTGTTCATCGGGCACCTGCACTCTGACCACTTCGGGGACCTCGACGCGCTATGGGTTGGAGGCGTGGTCGGCAACCGGGTCACGCCGCTCAGGGTGTGGGGACCGAGCAGCGAGACCCCGGAATACGGCACCGCCTACGCGCTCGAGCACCTCGAGGAGAGCCTCAAGTGGGACGTGGACACGCGGTTCGGGAACACGGACACGCGGGGCCTCTTCATGGAGGTGACGGAGTTCGATTACCGCGGGATCAACGAGATCATCTTCCAGGAGAACGGGGTCACCATTCGGACGATCCCGGCGATCCACATTTATGACGGGCCGGTGAGCTTCATCCTCGAGTGGAACGGCCTCACGTTCGCCTACTCGAGCGACACCTTTCCCAACAGTTGGTGGATGGAGTACACGAAGGGCGCCGACATCGCGATCCACGAGGCCTTCATCACGCCCCAGGCCCTGGTCGAGAAACAAAACTTCACGCCGCAGGCCGCGCTCAACGTGGGCACGCAGATCCACACCTCGCCCGCCCAGTTCGGCAAAGTGATGGCCGAGGTGAATCCGCGCATGGCAGTCGCGTACCACTTCTTCAACGACTTCGACACGCAGCCGGGAGTGCTACGCGACATCCGCCGCTCGTACGACGGCCTGCTCGCGCTCGCCGTGGACTACATGGTGTTCAACGTCACGAAGGACGACATCAAGGTCCGGATGGCCGCGGTGGATGAGGACATCTGGCCGATGCCGTCGGCCCTCGGCAACGTGCCGCCCGACCCGTCGCTCCAGCGCACCCAGTTTTCCGAGATGATGCTCGGCGGGCGCGTCGCCCACGCCGATATCCTTGCGGAGATCTACGCCGAGATCAACGAGATGTACGGGACGGACATCAGGGTGCCGCAGTAGGGAGGACGCCGACCGGTCCGGGCAACAGGACCGCAGAACGAAGGCTAGATATCACTTTCGAATAGGCAGGACGGAGGTCTTCCATGTCACGCTCCATAATACGCGGGCTGGTCGCGGTATTGACGATCGCCTTCGGAATTGGATAGGTCATCGGCCGCACCGCGCCGGACGGTAACGCCGTGGCTAAGTCGGCGGCAGGGTAGTCGGCGGCAAGGGCGGCTTGGGTTTCCCGATCAACGCTCGGCCGCCGAAGATCGCCAGGTAGACGATGTAGCCGGCCGCCGAGACGACGCCCGCGACGTAGGTCATGGCGGCGGCTCTTAGGGTGGACCTCGCCGCGGCCTCGTCCTCGGACGTCGTAAACCCAAGGTGCTTCAGCTCCGCCAGCGCGCGCTTGCTGGCGTTGAATTCCACCGGGAGCGTGAGGAAGAAGAGCAACAGCGCGCCCAGGTAGGCCAGAACCCGGATCTGCACGAGAAGCGGCGTCCGGAACAACGATCCGAAGACAGCGAGCGGGATTCCGAACCGGGCGCCGGCCTGCGCGATGGGCGCCAGCGCCGGGCGGCCGGCAAGGAGACCTCGACCTTCGCCGTTCAATGCCGTAATCTCGTTGCTGGGTGCCCCGGCGCGCTCGCCCTTGAGGCAACTCAAACGACCCCTCACATGTTTGCGAGAACAGAACAGGTAAACGTCATGATAGAAGAGCTTTACACACCCAAGCAAGTAGAGCTGAGAGCCCGCTCCCAGGAGCTGGCCGAGACAGTCATGCGACCCGTCGCTGCCAAGTACGACGTCGAGCAGACGTACCCCTGGGAGGTCCAGGCGGCGATCAAGAAGGCGGGGCTCTCCGGTGTTTGGATCCCGGAGGAGTACGGTGGCATGGGCGGAGGCGTGCTCGACCTCTGCATCGTGGTCGAAGAGTTCTCGCGAGCCTGCGGCGGCATGGGTGTCGGCTTCGCCGTGAACGCGCTGGGCTCCTTTCCGATTCTCATCGGGGGCACGGACGAGCAGAAGGAGCGCTGGCTCCCTCCGATCGCTTCCGGGGAAAAGCTCATCGCGTTCGGCCTGTCGGAGAAGGAGGCCGGATCCGACGCGGGCTCGATGAAGACGCGCGCGGAGCGTGACGGGGACTTCTACATCCTCAACGGCGAGAAGAAGTGGAACACCAACGGGGCCGTCGCCGCCTTGAACACTGTCTTCGCCGTCACCCGGCCCGACCGCGGGGCACGAGGCGTCTCAGGGCTGGTGGTCGAGGAGGGGACGCCCGGCTACAGCGTCGGCAAGCACGAGGACAAGCTCGGAATCCGCTGCGTGCCCGTCGTCGAGGTCCACTTCGAGGACTGCCGGGTCCCGGCAGAGAACCTGTTGGGTGGTGCCGAGGGACGTGGCTTCAAGCACGCGATGATCACGCTCGACCGCGCCCGGCCGGGTGTGGCGGCCCAGGCCGTCGGCCTCGCGCAGGGAGCCCTGGATCTGGCGATCGAGTACACGCATGGCAGGAGCCAGTTCGGGCAGCCCGTGAGCTCGTTCCAGGGCGTGCAGTGGATGTTCGCCGATATGGCCACCCAGATCGAGGCGGCCCGTCAGCTCGTGCACACCGCCGCCAGGACGATCGACTCGGGGGCCAAGAACATCACCAAGGTGTCGGCCATGTCCAAGCTGATGGCCACCGACGTCGCGATGAAGGTGACGACGGACTGCGTGCAGCTGTTCGGCGGTTACGGCTACTGCAAGGACTACCCGATCGAGAAGTACATGCGCGACGCCAAGATCACGCAGATCTACGAAGGCACGAACCAGATCCAGCGCTTGGTGATCGCGCGCAACCTGCTTCGCGAGGCGGCTTCAGCCGGGGGATGATCGCTGTGAGAGGGAGAGCATCCGCCCAGCCTGGCCCGGCGGGCGGATGCTCGGAAAACGTCTCTATGCGTCGCCACCGGTCGCTGTCTGAGCCACGCCCTCTCCCGTCTTCTTGAGCCTTCGGAGCTTGAAGCCGACGCCGAGCTCGAGGAAGCCCATGATCAGGGCGAAGAAGGCGATCAGCCAGACAATGGCCATCGCGCCGCTTCCGGGGCGGGCGATCACGAACAGCCCGAACAGCACCGAGATGATTCCGGCGAGCGCCAGCATCCATTCGCCCTCGACCGCCTTTCGAATCTGGATCGCCGTCACCACCTCGATGACACCACGTATGATCGCCCAGATGCCGATGACGATGAGCAGGGCAACCGCCGTCGCGCCAGGGCGCATGAAGGCGTACACACCAATGGCCAGACTCACCAGGCCTCCAATGATGTACCATCCCTTACTCTCGGCATCGAAGGCCATCATCAGCGACGTGAAGCCGTCCACGAGGCACCAGAAGCCGAAGAGCACGATGAGGACGATCAGGGTGAGACCGGGGAACGAGAAGGCGGCGATACCGAACAGGATCGCGAAGATCCCGCGCAGAACGAAGGCCCACCAGTTTTCGGCGAGAGCAGCCAGCATTCCTACCTCCTTGTAAGAGGGTATGGAACAGCGCCTCATATCCTAGCACCGCAAGACCTTGCCCGACCAGACGTCATCTAGAGGGCCGAGGGTGTGCAACCATTTGCGGGCGCCCCTCGTCCATACATGTGGATGCTACCGGACGCAGTACGCGTGGACACCAGCCAGACATCGAAAAAGCCCTGAGGAAGAGAAAGGCCCCGCGACGGTAGGTGCGGGCGGCCGGCTGAAGCCGGAGGAGAACGCCGTCTCGGAGTCTCCGCTGCGACGATGGGTGGTTGGGAAACCGGGGGAGCGGGACTTCGAGGCGGTGCTTAGCTTCCCGCCGCTCTCAGCCAGCTCCAGTAGCGCACGGTCGGTTCCGGTCGACAGGTCTCTCCGCCGCCGGTCCTGCCGGTTTCGCCGGATGCGCCAGCTCCGCCGTCGCCGCCGCGGCACGCGCCCGTTCCATCGGTCACGACGGTGAGCAGGACCTTGCCCCCCCGGAAGAACTCGACCCGCATATAGCCACGCTCCCCGTGTCCACGCCCGGCCGCGAACAGAGCATCGGCCTGCTCGACGGCCGTGAGCCGGCTGCCGGCTCCGCTCACCAGCAGCCAATCCGCACCGAAGCCCTCGCCGCGAAACACCTGAAGCGTGTGCTCGTGGCCGGACGCGAACGCCAGGGGCTGGCTCGGGGCGCTCGACACGGCGGCCGCGAGACTGTCCACCATCCTCCGATTCTTGGGATTGGACATGTCCTGCGACGAGACCCCCGAGTTCCTTCCGATCGGATAGAGGAAGGGGATCGGGATGTAGAGCGGGCCCCAGATATTGGTGAGCGGGAATAGCTGGTTCTTCACGCCGAAGTAGCCGCCATGCTGACCGTTCGTCTTGAGGGTATGGTGGGCGAACACGACGACGTGTCGGTTCATCGCCTCGGGCTCGGCCAGGATCTCCCGCAGTCGGCCGTACGCCTCCGCGGCCGTCGCGGGCTCGCACTCGGCGCCGGCGGGCGGTTCCTTCTCGTAGCGCAGCAGCCATTCCGTGTCGATCGCCACGAGCAGCACCGTCTCGCCCAGCGTCTCCGCCACCGGTCCCGGACAGCCTCCCTCGGGGGGGAGGAAGGCGACGTCCAAATCCTCTCCGGCGGCCGCTTCGATGTAGTCGGATTGTCTGCGGATCTGCTGGAGTCCGCGTTCACCACCAGGGCCCCAGTCGTGGTTGCCGGAGACGAACAGCCCGCGCGCTCCCGTACCCCGGACCGCGTCCAGCTGCGTCTCCAGAGCCAGAACGTCGTGCTCACGCTCCGGGTGGCCGGGCTCGTGAAGCCCGCTGTCGTAGATGTTGTCGCCCATGAACGCGATCGCCACCTGCGATGTGCTGGACCGCTCGGTCGCGTCGTCGCGGAGGAGCGACAGCAGCGGGCCACCTGTATCCGGATCGCCGGCGTCGCCGACCAGATATAGGACGGCTTCGGGCGCGTCACCGCCTGGCAGGTCGGGGGGTGGAGGGACGGGAGCGAAGCCCCGCGCGGCGCAGGCCGTCAGGGCGAACGCAGCCCCGAGCGCGAGCACCGGCAGGTCGAAGCGGCTGGAGCTCCTCGAGGAGATCCGTCCTGACATATGGCTAAACACGATCGATCGTTGAACTTTCAGTTGCCGTTTGCGCCATTGGGTTGCTCAATTCGTCCTGGTTCTCGCCCTCTTACCAGGCAGCCACGGAAGGTTCCGTTTTGAACGAAGGAGTCCACGGCCGCGGCGCAGCGGATTCTGCGCGACGAGGCGCGATGGCGGGTCCGCTGCTCGCGGCCTCGGCGCTGCTCGCGGCCTCGGCGGTTCTGTGCCCATCGATCGGTCGTGCTCAGTCCGTCGTCGAGCAGGCACTGGGGGTCGCGCCGGAACGTGCGGCAGCGGACAGCTTCGTCACCCTCGTTCCCGGTCCTCAGTTCAAGCGAGGCGGGTTCTTCCGCTTCTTCTGGGGGACCGATTACCGGAAGGAATGGAACACCCCGGTCCGCGTCCCGGTGCTGGATCTGGAGACCTTCGCCGGCGGCCTGACGCCGGTGGAGAAGGGTGGCCCGGGCCAGAGCCTCACGCTCTTTCTCGAAGGAGCAGACGGCCGGCGCTATGCGTTCCGGTCGATCGTGAAGACGATGAGCTCAAATATTCCCGGAATCGTAGCGGGCAGCCCGATCGAGACCGTCTTCGAGGACCTCAACAGTGCCCTCCATCCCGCGGCTCAGATAATCGCGGATTCGCTCGAATCAGGCATCGAGGTCCTTCACGCCCGGCCGCAGGTGTATCTGATGCCCGATGAGCCCGCGCTCGGGGCGTACCGTGAGGAGTTCGCGGAGCTACTCGGGGTCCTCGCACCGATCACGGCGGAGGGCGTGATCGGCAGCGATGAGCTCTTCGCTCGGGTTCGGAAGAGCCCCAGGGATCGCGTCGACGCCCGCGCCCTGCTGGCCGCGAGACTGGTCGATCTCTTCGTCGGCGACTGGGACCGCGACCGGCATCAGTGGAAGTGGATACGGGAGGGCCCGGACGGAAAGTGGCTTCCGATCGCTGAGGACCGGGACGAGGCCTTTGTGCGAATGGACGGCCTTCTTCCCTCGGCCATGCATTTCGTCAGGCCCGAGCTCGTCGGCTTCAAGGAGAAGTACCCGAGCATCGCGGGGCTCACCTATACGGGGCAGGAGTTGGACCGGCAGCTCCTGGCCGAGCTGGAGCGCGCAACCTGGGACTCGATCGCGTCGAGCGTGACGGCGATGCTGACCGATGAGCTGCTCGAAGGGGCGGTGCGCCGTCAACCGGCCGAGATGTACGAGATCGGGGGGGCTCGCCTGGTCAGCGATCTCATGCAGCGGCGCGCGGCGTTGAGAGCGACGGCCAGCGAGTTCTACGAGATCCTGGCTGGCGAAGGCGAGATCCACGGCACGGACGCGGCGGAGACGGTATGGATCACGGGCCAGGAAGACGGCTCCGTGGAGGTCGTCATCGCCGAGCGCGTCGAGGGTGCCCGGGCCTACTTCCGGCGCCGCTTCCTCCCGCAGGAGACCAACGAGATCAGGGTGCGCCTCCATGGCGGCGATGATGTGGCCCTGCTGCGCGGCGATCCGGACTTCCGGCTGCGAGTGCGGATCCTGGGCGGGGCGGGCGACGACGAGTTCCGCTTCGTAGTGCCGGCGCAAAGGGTCCATTTGTACGACGGATCGGGGCGCACTCGCGTGACCGGGGAAGCCGCGCGGGGCAAAAAGGTGAACTCGCGGCCGTATGAGGAGTGGACCTACTCGGAGGAGCAGCCGATCCCGCCGAGGCAATGGGGAAGCCGCTGGTTTCCCGCCGGCAAGATCCTGATCTCATCCGATTTCGGACTGTTCATCGGCTTGGGAGCCCAGCGCCGCACGTACGCGTTTCGCAAGCATCCCTACTCGACCCGCCTTCGGCTGGTCGGCGGCATCTCGACGGATGGGCTGGTCGAGTTCGTGGCGGATTACGATACGCGGTTTGAGAACTCACGAACCCGTATCCGCTCGCGAGGGGGTGTCTCCCAGCTCACGCAGACGCACTTCTACGGGTTCGGCAACGCCACGCTCAACCCGCCAGAGGCGGACTCGCGGTTCTTCGACGTCGATCGCATGCTGCTCTTCGGCGAGGTGGCTGGCGCACGCTTCCCGACGCCGGGCGAGAAGATCGACGCGGCGCTCGGCGTTCAGCTCACCCTCTCCATCACAGGCGAGAACGAGGGGAGGTTCATCTCCCTCTTCCCCGATCTGTACGGCGTGGAAGACTTCGGCCAGGTTGGCTTTTTTCTGGACTTCGACTTGGATACCCGGGACATCGTCTCAAACCCGACCAAGGGGGCGCGCATCTACGTGAGAGGGACGGCACACCCCGCCTGGCTCGCGGCGGAGGAGGCCTATATTCCGCTGGACATGCTCGGGGCCTACTACGTGACGCCGGAGATCCCGCTGCGTCCCACCTTCGCGTTTCGGGTCGGAAGCCGGGTGATCTGGGGCCCGTTCCCCTACTTCCAGGCCGCCTATATCGGAGGGATGGAAAGCCTGCGGGGCTGGGCCAGCCAGCGCTTCGCGGGTGACGTGTCGCTGTACGGGGGGATGGATCTGAGGGTGAAGGTCGTCGAGATCAAGAAGTTCCTCCCGGGCCCGTTCGGGATCCTCGGCCTCGTGGACGTAGGCCGCGTGTGGTTCGAGGGCCAGTCACCGGGAGGGTTCCACGTCGGGTACGGAGGGGGGATCTGGACCGGATTCCTCGGCCGCGGCCAGACCGTGAGCCTCACGGTAGCTGCAAGCGAGGAGCAGGTATCCGTCTACGTGGGATACGGGTTCGCCTTCTAGAGGGCAGGCGGCGTAACTACCCGAGTTCGCTCTCCTCCTGTGCGGCCTGGCCGGTCTTCTAGGGAGCCGTCGCGCTTGCAGAAAGGCGCCACGGCCCGGCCTCCAGGGGCCGGACCTTCAGGTCGGCGCGATATGGGTACTGTCAGGTAACCAGGGGCTACGGGCCGCAGGCCCCCTCGTCCATCTGTTTCGCCGCGTCCGGCACCAGCGGCAGCTCGGCACCGATCTGCGTGTCGATCATCCGGTTCAGCTGGTTCTCGACCTGGATGAAGCGGGCCGCCTTGGTGACGGGCAGTATCTCGGCGATCTTCTCGAAGTACTCCCTCTCGACCGCCAACTGCGCCTCGTCGTTGGCGAACGCCTGCTCGATGATCTTTCGGGCGGCCTGATCCGTCATCGTCTCGTAGTTGGCCGCGTACTCCTTGATGTTGGCCACGCGCTTGTCCCACACGGTCGACATGGCGTTGTCGTACTCTCGGTAGAGGGGCCAGAACGCCGCGGCTTCCTCGGAGGTGAACTCCATCGCCTGCGTGAGGATCTGGATCTTCTGGGTGCGCACGTCCGAGCGCATGACCTCCACCGCCGACTCGACTTGAGCCTGGGCGGCGCCGGCCGAGCACACCAGCATCAGCATGAATAGAAGCTTCTTCATCGGAATCTGATCTCCTCATAGTGACGGAACGCTCTCTCGGTGGTACGGATCCCCGATCGAAAAGGGCGCCCGCGTGGTGACTTGGCGCGCGACAATAGCGCGCTGTCGGTGGCGCCGCCACCGAGATTCGGGCCGTAGCGGCAAACTCGGCCCGGCTGACTGGGCTCAGAAGACGAAGCTGGGACCGAGGCTGAAGGACCAACGATTGCCCGTTCTTCCGGTCACGCCGTCCCCGAACAGATAGGCAATGTCGATCCGCGCGGTGCGGCCGATCCCGGTGCTGAGTCCGCTGCCGATCCTCAGCCCCATCCCGATGTTGCCTCCGTAACGGGATGGCTGACCGGAATACCAGGCGCCGCCGTAGTCGAGGAAGGCTGCCAGGCCGACGTTGATGATGTTGAAGATCCCATCCCAGGCGTACCATCGATGCTCCAGGGTGCCGGAGAGGGATCGGGTGCCCACGAAGGCGTGAGGGGGGAACCCGCGCGGCGGCACGTTGAAGCCGAGATCGAGCTCTCCGCCCGGCGGCGGGTCGTCCTGCATGCCTCCCCGCACACTCAGGACCGTGACGTGCCTGGACTCCTGGCTGGGGCGGGCGGCCACGGTCGCGCCGAAGACCACACGGCCCGAGTCCAATCCAGCGGAGTTGAACAGGGCGTTGGCCACCACCCAGCCGCGGGCATAACCGGCGCCGAGCCGCGTGCCGGCGGAGAGGTCGATGCGGGGCCCGACTCCGAAGCTGTCCCAGCCGAACGCCTCCGGCGCGACCTTGACCGAGAGGTGGACGCTTCGGCTCAGATTGACGTCCTCCTGGCCGAAGCCGTTCACATAGCGAACCAGGTTGAAGTCGGCCCGACTGTATCCGACGTAGCCGCCGATGGTGCCCGTGACGGTGTCGGGGATCGCGAGCGCCGTATCCTGCCGGAGGATGTAGATCTCGTTACGGACCTCGGCCGTGCCGCCAACGCGGAGATACTCCCTGGGATTGGCGATCGGCGCGATGCCGCCGTTGAGGCGGTTGGTGAACGCCCGGCGCTGATACTCCGTCGTGTCCAGCGCGATGTCCGTCGATCGGAACTGAAGGATGCGCTGGTCGCCGGCCTCACCGTCGTACATGATCGCCCCTCCATCGGGGTAGGCGCGATACGGGATGCCGGTGGCCCAGTTGCCGGCCGTTCCGTCGGAGAGCAGAAAGACGCCTCCGCCCAGCGTCATCGGCGAGCCACCCAGCCTGTCGAGCGCCGTCTGCAGCACGAAGCCGGATCTGTCCACCCCCTTCACCCACCACGCTCGCCCGTAGTTGCCCGTGCCGAGGAGATTACGGTCGGTGACGCCGAGGACGGCGGTGGCCGTGCCGTCAGAGGCGAAGGAGAGACTGATGCGTGGCGTCGTCGTCCAGCCATCGCGCGTCCGGATGACGGCCGCCAACCGGTCGTCCTGCCTCACCGTGTCGATCGACACCTGGGTGAAGAGCCGGCGGGCACGCAGGTTCCGGGCGGTCTCGGCGAGGCGGAGGGAGTCGAGCGGCTCTCCCTGCTTGAACAGGACTTCGCGGCGGATCACGTAGGGGTGGGTCGTGATGTGAAGAGTGTTCGCCAGCCGGAAGAGGAAGTTCCCCTTGGCCTGGTCTTCGTCGAAGATGTTGCGGTTGTCGATGATGATCGTGTCGACGATCGCGGCAGCCGGAGGATCGCCGACGGACTTAGAGCGCGCCTCGGAGATCGTGTCCTGGGCGAGGAGGTGGTGGTTGGGGAGGGAACCCGCGGCGGCCAACGCGGCGAGCGAGATCGCAAGGTGGACGACGATCGAAAGCCGGAGGCGTAAAGCGGTCGCACTCCGCCAGCCTGTCGCGGCGGCGCCGCCTCGGCGAGTGTTATGGATCGGCCCGCGCCACGAAACCAACCGCCGCGTGCGCGGCCCCGTGATTCCTACAGCTCCCGGCATGAACGCAAAGATAGGGCGAAAGGAGGCAGGATGACTCCAACCATTGGAGAGCTGATCGTCTGGCTCGTGACAGGTGCGCTCGCTGGAACCGTCACAGGCGTGTTGGTGAAGCGACAGCGCGGTGGCTTCGGCCGATTCGGCAACCTCGGTGTCGGGCTGATCGGCGCGCTGGTTGGGGGCCTGCTGTTCAACCTATTCGGAATCGACCTCGGCCTGGCCAACGTGAGCATCAGTCTCGAAGACCTCGTGTCGGCCTTGGTGGGCGCCCTCCTCTTCCTGAGTGTGCTACGGCTGATACGGCGGCGCAGGGAAGGGCAGTCCGAAGGGTCCTAGGCTCACAACCCTCGGGCGACGGTCCGGATCTCCTGCGCGATCTCTCGGCTGAGGGCGCCCAGGGCACGGCTCATCGCATCGACGAGCTGTTCGTACTCTGTCCCGCTCACCGGTTGCGTCAGTCGGGACCGCTCGGTCTTGAGCGGCGCATCGTCCGGATCCAGAAGTCGCCACCGGGCGTCGAGCACGACCTCTCCACCCGGCGATCCGTCGAAGCGAAGCACATCCACCGCGAGCCGAACGCCCAGATCCGGGGGAAGCCGGCCGGGATAGGAGTGAAGCCGCTCCGTCGGGATCAGACCGGACAGGTTGTCGGCGAGCACCGCCGCGAGGTTGTCGCCCAGAGGCTCGGCCCAGCGGTCGAACTCCGAGAGCTTTACCTCGGCGCCCGGCGTGCGGGTCACGATCTGGGGGCGGTCCAGGTAGGCCGGAAGGTTGACGGGGCCGAGCGCGAGCACGGGACCGGCGGCGGCGTTCTCGGCTGACGCGGAGGGCTCGGCCGGGAGAGGGCGGAGCAGGTAGAAGCGCGACGGAGCCGTCTCGGACTTTATGCTGCACCCACCGAGGCTCAGGAGGGCTAGACCGGCGGCTGCCAGGATTCGAATCGAAGATCGCCGCGTCATGGTTCGTTGGCCTCCGTCTCTTCGCGAGTTCCCTTGCCGAAGATGATCGCATTCGGGTTTCGCTCGACGAACTCGGCCAGGATCCGCATCGACCGAGCGGCCCGGCCCAGCTCGTCCAGCGTCTCGAGTAGCTGATCGGCCAGCGGCCCCTCCATCTCTCTCGTACTTTCCAGGAGCTCCTCGGCCTCCGACATGACCGGACCGGTGCTTTCGGCCGCCCGCCTGAAGGCCGCGAGCGTTTCATCCGCTGAACTCATTAGCGTGCCGGTACTTGCGTCGAGGTTGTTGATAAAGCGGCGCAGGTCGCTCACCGCTACCTGCATCGAGTCGAGGGTAGCGGCGAGCGGCAGGGTATCGATCACCTGGCGGACGTGCGAGAGCACGTCGTTCAGGTTCGACATGAAGTCATCGAAGCGGATCCGCTCCAGGGACTCGGTGAACTCGGCGAACGCCGAGATCGCGGTCGGGATCTCGACATATCGAGGGTCGGGGTCCGTGCGAGCTGGCCGGTCACGAAGCTGAGGGACTTGAGCTCCGCGCGAAGCCCCCGCTCGACCCAGGCCTCGATCCACTCGTCCGGGTCGTCGATGTCCCGTCCGCCGCCTTCGACCTGACCCTCCGTGATCTGAATGTACACCGGCGTCTGGATGGTCTGGCCGTCGTCCGCATATCGCATGGCGATTCGCGAGACGGAGCCGACCGTGATCCCGCGGAACCTGACCGGGGATCCCTGCACCAGCCCATCCAGAGAGGTCTCGAAGTCCATGACGAACGTGTATCGCCGCTCGAACCACCCGGCACCGTAGACCGCGATCACCGAGACGATGAGCACGATCGCGCCGAGCACGAAGACGCCCACCACGGTCGGATTCGCTCGCCTGCTCAACTTATGCCCTCCGGTCCCTCACCCTTCTGCTCCGTCACCCTGCCCCTGTTCGCTACGTAGCCCGTGCTCGCTTCCGCCGCTCCTGCGGCCCCTGGAAAGGAACTCGACCACTCGCGGGTCGCTCGATCCTTCCAGAAGCTCGGTTGGCTTGCCTCGAGCGATCATCGTCTTGGACTCCGCATCCAGCAAGATGGAGTCGTCCGCTATGGTGAAGATACTGGTCAGCTCGTGCGTCACGACGACGATCGTCATTCCCATGCTGTCTCGGAGCTCGAGGATCAGCTCATCCAACCGCGCGGCGCTGATCGGGTCCAGGCCGGCCGACGGCTCGTCGAAGAAGAGGACCTCCGGATCCAGGGCCGTCGCGCGCGCCAGCGCGGCCCGCTTTCTCATGCCTCCACTGATCTCCGAGGGATAGTACTCCTCGAAGCCGGCGAGGCCCATGAGGGCCAGTTTGAGCGAGGCGATTCTCCCGATATCCTCGTTGTCGAGGTCCGTGTACTCCTCGAGCGGCAGCGCCACGTTCTCGGCCAGCGTCATCGAGCTCCAGAGAGCTCCCGCCTGATAGGAGACGCCGAAGCGGCGGGTCATCGATTCCCGCTCGTCCGCGGCGGCGGTCCAGAAGCTTATGCCATCGTACAGCACCTCGCCGCGCGCGGGTTCGAGAAGACCGATCATCGAGCGCAGCAGCGTGCTCTTTCCGCAGCCGCTTCCGCCCATGATGACGAAGACGCGCCCACGCGGCACCTCGAAGCTCACCTCTCGCTGCACGACCGTCTCGCCGTAGGCGAGGGTGAGGTCGCGGACCACGATGTGGTCCGGGCTAGATGCCGAGGATGTCATACAGGACCGTCCAGAACGCCGTCGCCATCACAATGAGCACGATTCCCATGACGACGGCCTTCGTCGTCGCCTCGCCGACCGCCGCGGCGCTGCGGCCGGAGCTCATGCCCTGGAAGCAGCCCGCGATCGCGATCAGTACCCCGTAACTCGCCGCCATGTTGAGGCCGGATAAGAAATCTTTCATCGTCAACATGTTCTGGGTCTGGGTGATGTACTCCTGCGTACCGATGCCGAAGGCCAGGGTCCCGATCACGGCACCTCCGAGCATCCCCACGAAGTCGGAGTACAGCGCCAGCAGCGGCATCATCAGGACGAGCGCCAGCGTCCGCGGCAGCACCAAGAAGTCAATCGGCGATATTCCCAGGGTCCGCAACGCATCGACCTCTTCGTTCGCGGTCATCGTCCCGAGCTGCGCCGCGTAGGAGGCGCCGGTGCGGCCGGCCATGATGATGGCGGTCATCATCGGACCCAGATACCGCACCATGCCGATCGCCACGATGTTGGCGGTCCAGACGATCGCTCCGAACTGTCTCAGCTGCAACGCGCCGATGAAGGCGAGGATCACGCCGATCAGGAAGGAGATGAGCGACACGATCGGCAGGGCATCGGCTCCGGCCTCCTGCACGAAGAGCCAGAAATCCCGGCCTCGAACCCTCGCTCGCCCCACCGACAGTCGCAGGACGGAGAGGCACGTAAGCCCGATGAACTCTATCAGACCTCGAATCGTGCCGAAGAAGCTGAGCGCGCCTCGGCCGAGGCGGGCGAGCGGTCGGTCACGCCGGGCGCTCCGCCGGGCATCCGCCCGCTCGGGGACGGCGGCTGCCAGGTCGATGAGACGCCGGGCGCCCGGCGGCAGCCCCGAAGCATCGACCTCGACACCGCTCGCTTTTGCGGCCTCCCCGACCTCCCGCTCGAAGGCGAGGAGGGAACTGTCCCACTCGTCGAGCCGGGAAGTGTCGAAGGCGACGCGGGTGGGCAACGGTGGGGTCGAGATCTGGCGGATCACGGGGTCTGCGGAGGGAATGCCGCTTTCCAGCACCCACGATCCGTCCAGCCGCACGACGAGGGTCCCGTCTTCGAGGCGGGCGGTGCTGACCTCGGTTTCCTGGGTCATGAGCTCGGCCGTGATCCGGCTACCTCTGCGTCGTGGTGCCACTCTCGACGTGGATTCTCGCCAACGTACGCGTGCGCTCGCCGCGGAACCACCACCGCCTTAGCTTCGCGTCGTGCGCTACCAGCGACTTCCTTTCTCGAAGGCCACCGACGGACGAATGATGGGCCGACCCGACTTAATCGCGGCCGGCGCGGCTCTACTGCTGTCGTTGTGGAGCGCCGGCCCGGCAGGGGCCGCGCTTGCGCAGGACGACTGCGACGTCCCGCCGGAGCTGACGCTCAACCGCCCGGACCCGGTGGGAGTGCCGACCGAGATTACGGCCGGAGCCTACCTGGTCGACCTGTTCAAGATCAACGACGCCGAGCAGACGTTCTCCGCCGACCTGTTCTTCAGGCTGATGTGGCGAGATGAGCGGCTTCTGGACATCGGAGGGCGATCATTGGCCGGGTGTCGCCTTGCGCTCGAGTCGGTCTGGGCTCCCCGCGTATGGGTCATCAACGAGCGGGAGCTGCGCCGAAGCCTCGAGGACTATGTCATCATCGGATCCGATGGCGTGGTCATGTATCAACAGCGATTCCAGGGTGAGTTGACCAATCAGCTGGATCTCCATGACTTCCCGATGGACACGCAGACGCTGGCGATGCAGGTCGTGCTCGGAAGGGTTGCAATGGAGGAGATCGTCATCGTCCAGGGCGAGTTGACCGGCGCCGCCGAGGAGTTCTCCATCGCCGACTGGACCGTCGAGGGGGGATCGGTCGATTACACGCCGTTTCGGTTGGCCACCTCGGATCAGGACCTGCCTCAGGTCACCTACCGGGTCGACGTGCGGCGAAACCGGGCCTACTACGCGCAGAAGGTCTTTCTTCCGCTCATCCTCATCGTCTGCATGTCTTGGGCGGTCTTCTGGATCGACCCCAAGCTCGTGCCGCCCCAGGTCGGGATCTCGACGTCCGCCGTCCTGACGCTGATTGCCTTCCTGTTCAGCCTCGCCTACACCCTCCCGAGGTT
Source organism: Gemmatimonadota bacterium (assembly GCA_039588495.1). Classification (GTDB taxonomy): domain Bacteria; phylum Gemmatimonadota; class Gemmatimonadetes; order Palauibacterales; family Palauibacteraceae. The sequence continues at coordinate 16,316 of JBDGZR010000080.1, forward strand.
GTCCTACCTGACCCGTGCCGACCGGTTCGTGATGGGCGCGACCGTGCTGGTCTTCTTCGCGTTCGGTGAGGCGCTGCTCTCGACAGGCCTCGCGGGCAGGGGGCGGGAAGAAACGGCGATTCGGATCGACCGCCTCTCGCGGATCCTCTTTCCGGCGGCGTTCGGGGGCATCTTGCTTTACGCCATGGTGCTCTGAGCAACCGGGCGGGCACACCGAGCGGGCGGCAGTGTGGTAGGGGGTAGAGGGAAGGGAGGCTCGATGGACCGCGCGGCCGTGCTTTTCCTGCACTCGCTCGGCGGAACCGCGGCGCAGTGGCAGGCCCAGATCCGGCACCTCATGCCGGAGAGGATGGGCCTTGGGGTCGATCTGCCCGGGCACGGGGTCTCGGACTCCGCGGAGGCGGGTGACTACGCACCCGCAGCCGTGGCATCGGAGATCTGGTCGATCATCGATGCACTCGAGCTGACCCCCATTATCCTCGTCGGGCACAGCTACGGCGCGGCGGTGGCGATCGCGCTCCTGGCCGAGAGACCCGGCGACGTCGCCGGCATCCTTCTTGTGGATCCAGGCACGGACCCACGCCTCGAGCCACCGGAACAGATCGCCGAGTTCATCGACTCCCTGGCTTCAGACTCCTACGGTGTGGCCGCCCACTACGAGGCCGCGCTGGCTGGTAGCGCTAAGGCCACTAGAGAAAACGTGTTGGATACTCTCGCCGAGACGCCGCATGAGGTACTCCTTGGTGCTCTGAGCTCGCTACCGACGTTCGATCCGGTCACCCCGTTGCTCGGGTTCGAGGGGCCCGCTCTGTCGGTGATCGCCGAGCAGCACGACGGCCCGGCCGCCCTCCACCGAGTCGTGCCGAACCTGCCGGTCCGGGCGCTCTCGGGCGTGAGCCACTGGCTGCACATGGACGACCCGGAGGCGTTCAATGCGCTGCTGGATGAGTTCCTGAAGCGGGTGGACGAGGCATGATGACGCCCTGGGTCCGGCGGCTTCTCATTGCCAACGTGGTGATGTTCTTCGTGAGCATGTCCTCGCCCGAGGTCATGCGAGCGCTGATGTTCGTGCCGGTGCTCCTCCCCTTCCGCCCGTGGACGCTGGTCACCTACATGTTCCTCCACGGGAGCTTCTGGCACCTGGCGTTCAACATGATCGCCCTCTTCTTCTTTGGCCCGCGGCTGGAGATGCGGCTCGGCTCGAGGAGCTTTCTCTACCTCTACTTCATCAGCGGGATCACCGGGGCGCTTCTGTCCATTCCGTTCAACCCGAACACCGCGATCATCGGCGCCTCAGGCGCAGTCTTCGGCGTGCTGCTCGGCTTTGCCCGCTATTGGCCGAGGGAGCGGATCTACATCTGGGGAGTGCTTCCCGTGGAGGCGCGAGTCCTGGTCATCATTGCGACCGTCCTCTCCCTTTGGGGCGGCTTGGGGGGAATGCGGGACGGCGTCGCCCACTTCGCCCACCTCGGCGGCTTCGTCGGCGGCTACCTCTATCTGCGGTGGACGGAGAGCCGGTCGCCGGCCAAGAAATTCAAGGCGGTGGCGGACGGGACGGCCAAGCGGCGTTGGGAAACCGAGGGCACGAAGCTGGAGCGCTGGTCCAGGATC
>JBDGZR010000081.1:0-12959 GCA_039588495.1 Gemmatimonadota bacterium
CGGAGCGTTCCATCGCTGCGGCCGCGGCCGATGTGTTCGCAGGACGGCAGCCTCCGTGGTCCCAGGAAGCGGAGGTCTCGATCCTCGGGGGAATGCTCATCGACGGTGACGCGGTCGCGCGGGCGATGGAGCTCGTCGACGACACCGCCTTCTTCCGCGAGGGCAATCGCCGGATCTTCCGCGGCATGATGCGGCTGTACAATCGGGGCGACGTCATCGACGCGGTGACCCTCTCCGACGAGCTGAAGTCGGCGGGCGAGCTCGAGTCCTCCGGCGGGATGGAGTTTCTCGCTCAACTGGTCGACGCTGTTCCTACCGCCGCGAACATCGAGTATCACTGCCGGATCCTGCGCGACAAGGCCACGCTGCGCCGCCTCATCGAGGAGGCCACGGAGATCATCCGGGAGGCCTACGGTGCGGCCGCGGGGAGCTCGCAGGAGACGCTGGATCGCGCCGAGCAGCGGATTTTCCAGATTTCCGAGGCAGCGAGCCGGAGAGGCTTCATCTGGATCAAGGAGATCCTCTGGCCGGCGTTCGAGCGCATCGAGGAGATGCAGCGGACCGGGGCGGTCACCGGCGTGCCGTCAGGGTTCACGGACCTGGACCGGTACACGGCCGGCTTTCAGCCGGCGGATCTCATCGTCCTCGCGGGACGGCCCTCGATGGGGAAGACGGCGCTCGCCCTGAACTTCGCCCAACACGCCGCAATCGAGCACGAGAAGCATGTGGCGATCTTCTCGCTCGAGATGGCGAAGGAGTCTCTGGTGCAACGGCTCCTCTGTGCCGAAGGAAGGGTCGATTCCAGCCGGCTTCGACATGGCAGACTGGAAGACGATGAGTACGGCCGGCTTGCAACGGCTGCGGGACTTCTGAACACGGCGCCGATCTGGATCGACGACACGCCCTCGCTTACCGCACTGGAATTGCGGGCCAAGGCGAGACGGCTGCGAGCGGAGGTTGATCTGGAGTTGGTGATCGTCGATTACCTTCAACTGATGGCCGGACCACGAGGCGCCGAGAATCGACAACAGGAGATCAGCTCGATTTCTCGCTCTCTGAAGGCCGTGGCCAAAGAGCTCAACGTGCCGCTGCTCGCCCTCTCGCAGCTCTCGCGGGCGCCGGAGCAACGAACGGACCATCGACCCGTGCTGGCGGACCTGCGCGAATCGGGTGCGATTGAGCAGGACGCGGATCTGGTCATGTTCATCTACCGGGAAGAGGTCTACAAAGGCCCCATCGACCGGGACGGGAACTCGATCGAAGGTGAAGCGGAGCTCATCATCGGGAAGCAGCGCAACGGCCCGACGGGCGAGGTTCCGCTCTATTTTCATAAGCAGTTCACGCTGTTCGACTCCAGATCCGATCGTGACGAGCCCTTCTGATCCCGACGCCACCCCACCCGTGCCGCAGCGGTGAGCGCCGGCGGTAAGGCCCGTTCGGCCGCGGCCGCATTCTTCTGCACCTCATGCGGCAACGAGAGCCTTCGCTGGGAGGGCCGCTGTCCCGCGTGCGGCGACTGGAACACGCTCGCCGAGGCCCCCGCCTCGGCGGGTCCGAGGCGTGGCCGACGGCGACGCCAGAGCGTCCGGGCCGCCGCCCGGCCTCTCCGCGACACGACCGCCGCAGACGCATCCCGCCTCACCATCGGGCTCGGCGAGCTCGATCTGGTGCTCGGAGGCGGCCTGGTGGCGGGATCGCTCGTGCTGCTGGGCGGCCCGCCCGGCATCGGCAAATCCACTCTGCTGCTGCAGGCCGCTGCGGCCATCCGGCGATCCGGCGGGAGTGCGCTCTATGCCTCGGGCGAGGAGTCTGCGCCCCAGGTGCGGCTACGCGCAGAGCGCGTGAGCGCCGAGGCGCTGGACGTGGATTTCATCGGAGCGACGCACGTCGAAGAACTGATCCATGCCGCAGAGTCAACGAAGCCCGACTTCCTCGGCGTGGACTCGATCCAGACGCTGGCGAGCTCGACGAGCGACGCGGCTCCGGGGACGATCAGCCAGGTGCGCGAGTGCGCGGCAGCGCTGCAGGAGTACGCCAAATCGTCGCTCACCCCGGTCGTCATCGTCGGACACGTCACGAAGGGCGGCGCTCTCGCGGGCCCCCGCACCCTCGAGCACCTGGTCGACGCCGTGCTGCACTTCGAAGGAAGCCGCAGCCACGAGCATCGACTCCTCCGGGCCACCAAGAACCGATTCGGCAGCGTCGACGAGATCGCAGTCTTCCGCATGACCGGTGCAGGTCTCGCTCCGGTGGAGAACCCGTCAGAGGTCTTCCTCAGCGGCGTGGGCGAGTTCAGCGGATCGGCCGTCGCTGTCACCTTCCAGGGGACCCGTCCACTTCTGGCCGAGGTCCAGTGCCTGACCGCCGCCAGCCGCCAGGGAATCCCGCGGCGGACGACAGCCGGCTTCCCGCCGCGACGGCTGGCTCTGCTGATCGCCGTGCTGGAGCGGCGAGCCGGCCTCCCGGCTCTCGAGCGGGATGTGTTCATCAACGTCGTCGGCGGGCTTCGATTGCTCGACCCGGCAGCGGATCTAGCGGTCGCGGCGGCACTCGCGTCTGCCGAGTTGGACCGGCCGGTCGGCAACCGGGCGTTCATCGGGGAGATCGGGTTGGGAGGGGAAGTCCGGGCCGTTCCGCGCCTGGACCGCCGGCTCTCGGAGGCGGCTCGTCTCGGGATATCGGAGGTGTTCGCGCCCGCGCCAGGATCGGGACCCCAGGCGGACGATTCGGGGTCGGCAGACGGGGAGGCCGACGCCGTCGTTCGAATCCGCCACGTTCGTGAGCTGGTGGAGCGGCTCCGTTGAAGGAGTACCGGGAGGTCCTGCTCGACCCACGAGATCCGCTGGTCTGGGAACCCGGGGTGTCCGCCGCCGTCGAGGCGCTCGAGGAAGGGGGGATCCTCGTGCACCCGACATCGACCGTGTACGGGATCGGAGCGGCCGCGACCGGGGAGCTGAACGCCGAGATCAACCGGCTGAAGGGAAGGCCCCCGAACCGGAGCCTGATCCGGCTCGCCGGCAGCGTGGAGGTCCTTCGAAGGGAGCTTCCCGGGGCCGCATGGGACGGGCGGGCCGAGAAGCTGGCCACGGAGTTCTGGCCCGGGCCCCTGACGCTCATTCTGGATGACGGGTCCGAGGATGGGCTTGGCGTGCGGGTCGATGGCCACCCGATCCTCCTCGTGGTTCTCGGCCGTTGGCGATCGCTGATGACCTCCACCAGCCTGAACCTGGAAGAAGAGCCGCCCGCGACGAGGCACCGCTCTGCCCGCCAGGTGCTGGACGCCATGCCCGAACCGAAACAGCCGACCACCTTCCTCGCTGCCGGATCGCTTCCGGCTTCCGCCTCTTCCACCGTCGTCTCGGTCCGAGAGAAGGCAACGGAGATCCTCAGGAGGGGTCCGATCGATCGACGTCGGATCGCCCGCTGCCTCGGAGAGACCCTATGAGCGAAGCCTCCGAGGGACGTGGCGTGAGGCGTATCCTCTTCCTCTGCACCGGCAACACGTGCCGAAGCCCGCTGGCCGAGGTGATCGCCGGTGATGCCGCCGGCAGGCTCGGCCTGGAGCTGGAGTTCCGCTCGGCCGGAATCGCCGCGCTCGAAGGCGCTCCCGCTTCCGAAGGGGCCGAGATCGTCGCGAGAGCCCATGGCCTCGAGCTGGGAGTCCATAGCGCCAGGCAGTTCACACCCGAACAGGCGAGCGACTTCGATCTCATCCTCGCGATGGATCACGTCCATCTGGGGGTCGCGGAGAACATCGCGCCCGCCGTACCCTGCCGGCTCATCACCCATTACCTCCACGAGCAGGACACCAGAAGGGGTGCGTCCGTGCCGGACCCCTTCGGAGGCTGGACCGACCGATACGAGGAAGCCTACCAGCTGATCGAGGCATCGATCACGGCTTTCCTCGAGTCGCCGGGGATCGACGCTTCTTCCGACGCGCGGTGAAGCCCAGCTACGCCCTTCTCGGCCGTCCCGTCGGACACTCTCCGGCCCCCGCGATGTACGGGGCGGCGTTCGAGGCTCTCCAGGTCTCCGCCGATTACACCGCCACCTCCGTCACCGAGCTCGAGCTACCCGACGCCATGCGACGGATCGCCGATGGCGGGGGCGGAAACATCACGCTGCCGCACAAGCGGCTTGCCGCCTCTCTGCTGGACCTGCCCACCCCCTCCGTCGGCCGCAGCGGGGCGTGCAACTGCTTCTGGGGAGCGAGCGACGGATCGCTGGTCGGAGACAACACCGACATCGGAGGGTTCCTCCGATCGGTCCGGAAGCTGCTGAAGGACACCGGCACCCGCCTGGAAGGGGGGCGGACGCTTGTCCTGGGCGCGGGCGGCGCCGCGAGAGCCGTTCTGATCGGACTCGACGAGGCGGGCGCCTCCTCGGCGGATCTCCTGAATCGGACCCGGCTCGGGGCAGAGGAGATGCTGAACGAGCTCCGGCTGGGGGCCCTGCAGGCCCGAGTCCTCCGAGACGCGAGCGAGGTCGCCGGGCTTTACGACGTCGTGATCAACGCGACCTCTCTGGGTCTGCGAGCCACCGATCCCCTGCCGCTGGACCTGTCGCGCCTGGAGACGACTGCCGTGTTCGACTGCGTGTACGGCCGGGATGGGACGGCCTGGACCCGGCACGCGAGAGCTTCTGGCCTGGCGGCGAGCGACGGCCTGGAGATGCTCGTCGAGCAGGCCAGGATCAGCGTCCTCAACTGGCTCGGCGTCGAGCCTCCGGCCGGCCCGATGCGCGAGGCGGCGCTCGCCGCGCTGGGTTAGGGAGTCGGCGCCCTGGTCCCGCCTGCGAGCGTCCCTGCGCTTCCCCGGCTGGCCGCTCGAGCCTTCGATCTGCTGCTGCCGCCCTCGTGTGTCCTGTGCTCCTGCACTGTGGAGGAGGGCACGGCACCGGTGTGCGCACCGTGTTGGCATCGCCTGCCGCGAATCCTGCCTCCGCGCTGCCAGCGGTGTGGCGCCACCCGCCTCACCCCCATGGAGGGCGACGGCTGTGCAGCGTGCGCCGCCTGGCCGCTGGAGTCGATGCGAGCGGAAGCGGTCTGTCCGATGAGAGGGAACGCCGCCAGGCTCGTTCGGGAGCTCAAGTACGCCGGCTGGACGGCCCTCGCCGTTCCGATGGGGAGGGCGCTTCGGGACCCGGCGCAAAGCCTCGCGCGCCGGGCCGGCGTGCCGGCGGGCGAAGTGCTCCTCGTTCCGGTTCCGATCACGCCCGCTCGAGGCCGCGAGAGAGGCTTCAACCAGGCGCATCTGCTCGCCGATGCTCTGTCCGATGTGCTCGACGCGGGCGTAACGGAGCTCCTGGAGCGCAGAACAGCCCGGCGCTCGCAGGTTCATCTTCAGCGTCGAGACCGCCTGGCCAACGCACCGGGGAGCTTCCGGCCCAGCGTCCGTGCCGGAGGGGGAGAGCCCAGGCTGAGACGTTCGGTGCTCCTCGTCGACGATGTCGTCACCACGGGGGCGACCGCAGCGGCCTGTGCGACGACGCTGACGGAGGCCGGGTGGCAGCCGATCGGGCTCGTCAGCTTCGCTCGCGCCTGGCGCACGTTCGAACCATCTGGCGAATCGCCGCCCCCCATGTAGGTTATCCATCTCGACGGCGAGAGGCGTCCGGGCGTGCGTCCGGTTGCCCTTCTCGCCCACTCGCCAGCCTAAACCGAGGAGGAGCGCGCCGTGGCCGCACGCGTGGCGATCAATGGATTCGGACGAATCGGACGGCTCATCCTGCGTGCCGCCATCGGCCGGAAGACCGAAGACCTGGAGTTCGTGGCCGTCAACGACCTCACGGACGCCGAGACCCTCGCACATCTCTTCAAGTACGACTCCGTCCACGGGACCTTCCCGGGCGACGTACGCACGGAGGACGACCTCCTGCACATCTCCGGAGACCCCGTCCGTGTGCTCTCGGAGCGCGACCCCTCGAAGCTGCCGTGGGACGAGCTTGGTGTGGACATCGTTCTCGAGGCGACCGGCTTCTTTCGCACTCGCGAGGCGGCCGCTCAGCACCTGGACGCCGGCGCCGACAAGGTCATTATCACGGCCCCGGCGAAGGAGCCGGACGTCACGATCGTCCTGGGCGTGAACAGCGGAGACTACGACCCGGCATCTCACCACGTCCTGTCGAACGCCAGCTGCACGACCAACTGCGTAGCCCCGGTCGCCAAGGTCCTGGACGCGAGATTCGGCTTCGAGCGTGGGCTGATGACGACGATTCACAGCTACACCAACGACCAACGGATCCTCGATCTCCCGCACAAGGACCTGAGGCGAGCGCGGGCCGCCGCCCTTTCGATCATCCCCACCACGACCGGGGCCGCGAGGGCGATCGCGCTCGTTCTGCCGGAGCTCGAGGGCAAGGTCGACGGGATGGCGATGCGGGTGCCCACTCCGAACGTCTCGCTCGTCGACCTCGTGGCAACGGTGGAGAGAGAGACCAACACCCAGGAGGTGAACGAGGCCTTCCGCAGCGCCGCCGCCGGGGAGCTCGCCGGGGTTCTCGAGTACTCGGACGAGCCGCTGGTGTCGAGCGACTACGTCGGCAACCCGGCGAGCTCGATCGTGGACAGCCTGGCCACGTCCGTGCTGGACGGCCGCATGGTCAAGATCATCGCCTGGTACGACAACGAGTGGGGCTACTCGAACCGCAGCCTGGAGCTCGCGTCCTTCGTGGCCGCGCGACGGCCCGCGACATCGGGGGTCTGAGCTCGGAACGGATCCGACGGGCATAGGTCACCATGACGAGCTCTCTTAGGCAGCTGGGTGCGCCCGACCTCTCCGGCAAGCGCGTCCTCGTGCGAGTCGACTACAACGTGCCGTTGGCCGACGGACGGGTGCAGGACTCGACCCGGATCGAGGCCAGCTATCCGACCCTGGATTACCTGGCGGACCACGGTGCCCGGCCGGTGCTGCTGAGTCATCTCGGCCGGCCCGACGGAAGCCCCGACCCCGGCTACTCGCTGCTTCCGGTGGTCGACGTCCTCTCGGCCGGGATCGGACGCCCCGTGCTGTTCGCGGAGCCGGCGGACTCCGGCTCCGCGATCGAAGCGAGCCTGAATCTCCGGGAGGGGGAGATCCTCCTGCTGGAGAACACCCGTTTCCTGCCGGGTGAGACCGAGAACGACGAGGAGCTGGCGCGCCGCTTCGCGGAGCTCGGCGACCTGTTCGTCAACGATGCCTTCGGAACGACGCACCGAGCGCACGCATCGAACGTTGGTGTTACCGGGTGGCTTGCCCCGGCCGTGGCGGGACTCCTGATCGAGCGGGAGCTGTCGGCACTCGGCCGCCTGCGCGGGACACCCGAGGCTCCGTTCGTCGTCGCGCTCGGCGGTGCGAAGATCTCCGACAAGATCGATCTGCTCGAAGGCTTCCTCTCCCGCGCCGACAGCATCCTGATCGGCGGTGCGATGGCCAACACCTTCCTGAGCGCGCGAGGGGAAGATCTTGGTGATTCGCTCGTCGAGGCGACCGCTCTGGACACCGCCGCGTCGTTGCTCGACCGAGGCGGCGACAAGATCCTGCTGCCCGTCGACCTGGTCGTGAGCTCGGGGCCGGAGGCCGGGGCCGACGCTCGGGTGGTGGTCCCATCCGCTGTGCCGAGCAGGACGATGGCTCTCGATATCGGTCCGCTGACGCGTGAGCTGTACGGAGAGATCGTCTGCAGCGCCCGCACCTTCTTCTGGAACGGGCCGATGGGCTTCTTCGAGCGGGAAGCCTTTGCCGAAGGGACGAATGCTCTGGCGGCGGCTGCCGCTGCGGCGACATCTGCAGGGGCGTTCACGGTGATCGGCGGCGGCGACTCCGCGGCCGCGATCCGGCGCGCGGGACTGGCCACGGCCGTGTCTCACGTCTCGACGGGTGGCGGCGCCTCCCTCGAGTATCTGGCGGGAGGCTCGTTGCCGGGGCTCGACGCACTGGAGGCATCATGAGCGAGACCGTACGAGGGCCGGTGCTGGCGGCCAACTGGAAGATGTACAAGGGGCCGGAGGCGACGCGGGTATTCCTGGATCGCTTCGTGGAGCTGTATCCCGCCCATCCCGACAGAAGCGTCGTGTTCTTTCCCTCCGCCATCAGCATCCCCGCCTTCGTGGCGGATCGCTCGGGCCGGGAGGACCTCGAGGTCGGGATCCAGGATGTGCACACCGAGGTCGAGGGTGCCTGCACCGGCGCCGTGTCCGCGGTGATGGCAGCGGAGGCGGAGATCGGCTGGGGCCTGGCAGGACACTCCGAGAGGCGACGGGATTTCGGCGATGACGACGCGACCGTGGGGATCAAGCTGAGCCGTCTCCTGGAGGCCGGTCTGCGGCCCATCCTCTGCGTGGGCGAGACGCTGGAGGAGCGCCGGGGGGGTCTTCTCGAGGAGGTTCTGAGCCGGCAGGTGGAGAGCGTGCTCGACGGGCTGGCGTCGTCCGGGAGCGGGCCGTGGAACGACAAGGTGCTGGCTTACGAGCCGGTGTGGGCGATAGGCACGGGGGAGACGGCCACGCCAGGCGACGCGGCGGAAGCGCACGGTCTGATCAGGGAGGTGCTTTCGCGCCGAGCCGACGCCGAGCCGGCACCTGAGATCACGATCCTCTACGGAGGAAGCGTGAAGCCTGGCAACATCGCGGCTCTACTCGATGCCGAGGGGGTAGACGGGGTGTTGGTGGGGGGCGCGAGCCTGGATCCCGAGAGCTTCGCCCAGATCTGTCTGGCTGGCTCGGACCGCTGATCGGAGCGTGTCGGCGGTTGCTGCGTCGCGAGGAAGTCTCTAGCTTTTCGGCGGCTTAGAGCCAACGAGTTTGGAACGACGGGCGCGTGCCGGACGGCCGCGCCCTTGATTTTCTGGCATTCTTTCGGCCGCGGGGCCGGCAGGCGAGCACATGTTCACGTTTCTGGTCATCCTCATCAGTCTGATCGCCCTGATGCTGATCCTGATCATCCTCCTGCAGGCGGGGAAGGGTGGGGGACTCGCGGCATCGTTCGGCGGAGCGTCCTCATCCACCGACTCGTTCATCGGCGGGCGCCAGGCGGCGACGCTGCTGACGAAACTCACTTGGATCGGGGGAGGGCTCTACTTCTTCCTGGCCTTGGTGCTGAGCGTCCTCTCCTCGCGCCAGGGGGCGACGCCGGAATCCATCCTGCGAGGTCAGTTCGGCGGCGGAGCGGCTCCGGAAGCGCCTGCGTCGGTCCTACAGAGCGAGGTGGAGGGTGCAGGCGATGCGGAAGGGGCCGAGGGTGGTGCGGGCGCGGGCGAGGACGGCCCGGGGGACGGAGGCGATGCCGGCAGCGAGGACGAGTCGGGCGGCTGACCCTTCAGCCGCCGAGTGGCGGCGGAGCATCGGGGCGGAACGGCTCCTCCGGAGGTAGGTCCAGGTAGTCGAGATAGCGTCCCCGCTCCATCTCCGCCTCCAGCCAAGCTTCGAATCCCGACTCCAGCAGCCCACCGGAGCTCCTGGCCTCGGTCGCGGCCCGGACCGCCAGCATGTTCGCGTATTCGTTCTTGGTGTGACCGGCATGACCCCTCTCCCATCTCCATTCCACCCGGTGCCGGCAGGCCTCCTCGACCAGGCGACGCCATAGGTCGAGGTTCTCGATCGCGCCGCCCTTTCGCCGCCAACCGCGCGCAGCCCAGCCGTGTACCCACTCTTTCATGCCCGAGACCAGGTACCGGCTGTCGGTCGTGAAGATGACATCGCACGGCCGGGTGAGGGCCGCCAGCCCCACGGCGCCCGAGGTGAGCGCCATGCGGTTGTTCGTGGTGGAGGGGTCGAACTGGTAATAGTCCTTCCTGCGCCATCCTCTGCGCGGGTCGAACTGTTCGATCATCCCGGCGGCGGCCCCGGGGTTGCCTCCCTCGAACTGGTTGCCCAGGCAGGATTCATCGGCGTAGATGTAGACGAGACCATCACTCATGGAGACAAGGAACGGGGGGCGACATCCGACCGCAAGGCGTACAGGGCTATCTGATCCTCGAGGATGCGAAGGCTTTTCCGGGCCGGCTTCTGAGCGATCCCCCGGAGGGTCTCGGCGAGGTCGTCTTCACCACCAACCACACCGGGTACCAGGAGGTGCTCACAGACCCCTCCTTCGCCGGACAGATCGTCGTCATGACCGCTCCGATGATCGGGAACTACGGCACTCGGCCGGAGGACGAGCAGTCACGCCGCCCGTGGGTCGAGGGCTTCGTCGTGAAAAACCTCTCGGACGGGGCACCTCTAGGCCGCGAGCCGCTCCCGGCGTACCTGGAGCGCCACCGAATCCCGACGCTCGTCGGAGCCGATACAAGAGCCATCACGCGACACATCCGGGAGGCCGGGTCCATGCGCGCCGGCATTTTCCCGGCAGCGCTCGATGAGGCCGAAGCCCTCTCCCGCGTGATGGCGGAGCAACCGATGGCCGGGAGAGACCTCGCCACCGTCGTGTCAGCACCCGAGCCGTACAGGCTCGAGCATCCCGATGCGCAGGGCTCCGTCATCTGTCTCGACTACGGGGTCAAGCAGCGGTCGCTGGATCTGATACGAGAGGCCGGCTACTCCGTCCTCGTGTTTCCCGCCAACACCCCGACTTTTTCATTGCTCGAGGCGCGGCCGTCCGGAGTCTTCGTCTCCAACGGACCAGGCGACCCCGAAGCCGTCCCAGGCGCCGCAGAGAAGGTCAAGGCCCTCTCCGACGCCGGTCTCCCGATCTTCGGCATCTGCCTCGGGCTGCAGCTGGTGGCCCGCGCCTTCGGCGGCCGGACCTACAAGCTCCCGTACGGACATCGAGGAGGGAACCACCCGGTGAAGAACCTGGATACCGGTGCGGTCGAGATCACCTCTCAGAACCATGGTTTCGCCGTCCACTCGACCGCCGGAGTGCTCGACGATGCCCCGGATCTTCGCGTTACGCACCTGAACTTGAATGACGGCACGATCGAGGGAATCGCCCACATCTCCCGGCCCGTTTTCGCGGTCCAGTACCATCCCGAATCGGCGCCCGGTCCGCACGACAGCCGATATCTGTTCGATCAGTTCATCTCGGCGATGCACACAACTGCAAGCACGGCAACTGGTTGACAGGTTTCCCCCCCAGCGACTAGCTTTATCCGAAAGGGCCTTCTCGGGCCACACGGTCGCCCCACACCCGGCGCGTGACGAATGGCCGATCATACGCGCAGAGCCGCACTACTGAGCATCGGGCTGCTACTTATGGTGTTCGCGGGCGGCCTGTACCTCTCTTCCAGGACACTGCTCGGCAGATCTCCACTTCCGTTCGGTGGTGGAAGCGTAGCCGTTCTGCCGATCGGGGGCGTGATCTACGCGGACCGCCTGTTCGGCCGTGATCTCGTGGCACTCAGCGATCGGAGCGAAGTCAAGGCGTTCGTCCTGGAGATCCGCTCGCCCGGTGGGGCCGTCGGTGCCTCGCAGGACCTCTTCGGCCAGGTGAGGCGGCTCCGGGAGGAGGACGATCGTCCGGTCATCGCTTGGATCGGCGATGTAGGCGCCTCCGGTGGCTACTACGTGGCGCTGGGCGCTGACAGCATCTTCGCTCTTCCGGGCAGCATGACGGGCTCCATCGGCGTGATCATGCAGCTTCCCCATGCCGAAGAGCTCATGAAGAAGGTCGGGATCGGTATAGAGGTCGTGAAAAGCGGGGAGTACAAAGACTTGGGCTCCGTGGCTCGCGGCCTGTCGCCCGGAGAACGAGAGATACTCGAAGGGCTTGTCAACGACGTGTACGAGCAGTTCGTCGAGGCCGTCGTGGAGAATCGGAATCTCTCGCGGGAAGAAGTGCTTCGGGTGGCGGACGGTCGAGTCCTCACCGGGAGGCAAGCCGCCGAGGTAGGACTCGTGGACGGGATCGCCACGCTGCAGGAGGCGATCGACCATGCGGGTCGCATGGCGGGTCTGGGCGACAACCCGTCGACCGTGCGGCCTCGCGAACGGAGGGTCGGCCTTTTCGACGTCCTCTTCGGGATCGCGGAGAGCAGGCTGCGAGGGTGGCTGCCGTGGCGGGCTCAGCCTGCGACCACGGGCCCTCAGCTTCTCTATCTTTGGAGGTAGCGGGCAGTTTGGGCAGGACGCGGAGGAAACCAGCCAAATAGGCGGAGGGAGAACAGATGACGAAGGCGGATCTGGTGGAGCAGGTCTATGAGGCGATCGGACCGGGGGTCACCAAGAAGGATTGCGCCGCCATCATCGACGCTTTCTTGAACGCGGTGAAGCAGTCCCTGGCCGGCGGTGAGCACATCGAGATTCGCGGCTTCGGCACCTTCAAGGTGCGGCGCCGGAAGCCGCGATTGGCCCGAAACCCCCGCACGGGTGATCCGGTCCACGTGCCGTCTCGAGCCGTGCCCGTGTTCAAGCCGTCCCGGCTCTTCAAGGAAGAGGTGGCGGAGGCTGCGGATCGCCCCGCGCCACCTCCACGTGAGGAGCCTCCGCCCCAGCAGTCGTGGAGCGGAGGAGGGAGCTGGAGCACGGACGAGCCGACGTATTAGCGGGGTTCAGGTACCGTCGAAGTAGATGGACACTCGATCCAGGCCGTCGCGCAACGACTCCTCGTCCACCGCGAAGTTCATCCGAAGATAGCCGGGCGAGCCGAACGGTTCGCCCGGCAAACACGCCACACCCACCTCCAGCAGATCCTCGGCGATCGTCGCCGACGATCTGTCGTCCGACACCTTGGCGAAGAGGTAGATGCCGCCTTCGGGCAACCTCACCTCGATCGATGGGATGCTGTTGAGCATCTCGTAGCCCAACCGCCGGTTGTGGTCGAGGACGCGAACGAACTCCGCAATCGCCGCCTCACGCTCCTCCGTCCGGGAGAGCGCCGCCGCGGCCGCGCACTGGGAAGGTACCGCGGCTCCGGATGTGGTCTGGCTCTGGAGGTCCGAGGCCTTGCGGATGATCTCCACGGGGCCCTCGGCGAACCCGATCCGCCACCCCGTCATGGCGAACGCCTTCGACACACCGTCCAACAGGATCAGGTGTTCCGGCCGAT
>JBDGZR010000082.1:0-14573 GCA_039588495.1 Gemmatimonadota bacterium
GAAGTACGTGAACATGGCGAAGGACAAGGACGATCCGTTCCGGCTGATGGGCTTCGGGCACCGTGTGTACAAGAACTTCGACCCGCGGGCCACGATCCTGAAGGAGGCGGCGGACGCCGTGCTGGAGGAGCTTGGTGTCGACGATCCTCTCCTGGACATCGCCAAGCGGCTGGAGCAGGTGGCGCTGGAGGATCCCTTCTTCGTCGATCGGAAGCTGTATCCGAACGTCGACTTCTACAGCGGGATCATCTACCGGGCGATGGGAATCCCGGTCGACATGTTCACGGTCATGTTCGCGCTCGGCCGGCTGCCGGGCTGGATCTCCCAGTGGAAGGAAATGACGGAGGATCCGCACATGCGGATCAGCCGCCCGCGGCAGATCTACACCGGCGAGCGAGAGCGACCGTTCGTTCCGATCGCGCAGCGCTAGGCCGGGGGGCGTCCTCCGCCCGCTGCTGACCTCGGGGAGCGGCCGCGATAGCGCGGCCTGGTTTTCGCCTGACCTCCCGGGCGTCTACCCAGAGTGGATCTTCCTCTTTCTCCCCTCCTGGTCCACCGCCACGTACGTGATCAACGCCTCCGTCACCTTGTAGACCTCCACATCCTCGGGCCGGCGTTGCGCATAGACCTCCACCTCCACGGCGATGGACGTCGTCCCGATGCGGACGGCCTCTCCGTAGAACGAGACCAGATCTCCTATCGCTACGCGATGCTTGAAGACGAACTCGTTGACCGCGACCGTCACCACACGCCCCCCGGCGCTACGCTCGGCGACGATCGCGCCCGCGATGTCCGCCTGGGACATGATCCAGCCGCCGAAGACGTCGCCATGGATGTTGACGTCCGCGGGCAGGGGGGTCACCCGAAGCGCCGGGTCCCTGTCGGGCAGGTGGTTCGAGTCGGTCATCGTTCACCGTCTGGGTCCGGGGTTGTCGAGCTGTGTTGGCGTGGTCGAGCGGCCGCCACGAGAGGCGCCTCGCGAGCAGCCCGCCAGACAGGATGAAGACGCTCGCCGCGGCGCGCGACCGGTCCGGGTAGCATCGCAAGGAAATCCCCCACAAAAGGTCGCGAGTAATTCCCGATTTCGCCGCTCCTAACACCGCCGTAGCCTTTCACTTATGAGCACTACGGCGGTCACGACCGATCTCCGCGAGAAACTGATCCATATCCGGCGAGAGCTCCACCGACGGCCCGAGCTCGGGAACGAGGAGACGGGGACGGCACGGTTCGTCTGCCGCCACCTCGACGAGTTGGGCCTCTCGTATCGAAACGGGATCGCCGGCCACGGTGTCGTCGCCGAGATCCCCGGGGGCGTCGACGGTCCGATGGTTGCTCTCCGGGCCGAGATGGACGCGCTTCCGATTCAGGAGGAGACCGGGCTGGACTTCTCCTCGGAGGTTCCCGGCGTGATGCACGCCTGCGGCCACGATGGGCACATGACGATGCTGCTCGGGGCGGCGGAGCTGCTGCGCAACGGAGCCCCCCCGGCGCTCCCCGTGCGGCTCCTGTTTCAGCCCGCCGAAGAGCTCGGGTCCGGGGCCCTGGAGATGATGGAGGCCGGCGCGCTCGAGGACGTGGCGATGATCTTCGCCGGCCACCTGGACCGGCATTACAGGACCGGGACCATCGTCGTGAGCCCCGGTACCGTGAACGCCGCCACGGACGCCTTCTACATAGAGATTCGCGGGCAGGGCGGTCATGGGGCGCGCCCGCACGAGAGCACGGATCCCGTCGTCGTGGGGAGCCTGATGGTGATGGCCATCCAGACGCTCGTCTCGCGTGAGGTGGACCCTGCCTTCCCTTCGGTCGTCTCGGTCGGCCAGTTCTCGGCCGGCACGGCGCCCAACGCGATCGCCGGCGGGGCCCTTCTCACCGGTACGATACGGGCGCAGCATCCGGAGATCAGGGAGCAGCTCAACAAGGGTGTCACACGTATCGCGACCGCGATGGCCGAGCTCCACGGAGCGGAGGTCTCGATCGAGCTGAGGTCCGGCACTCCGCCGCTCACGAACACCCCGGCGATGACCAAGCTGGCGCGGAAGGCGGCCGCCGAAGTCGTCGGCCGGGACAACGTCAGCCGGCTCAGGATCGCCAACATGGGTGGCGAGGACTTCGCCTACTTCCTCGAGCAGGTGCCGGGCTGTTACGTCCGCTTCGGCTCCCAGGTGCCTGGCCGCCAGGGCTTTCCGGCGCACAGCAGTCGCTTCGACTTCGACGAGGAAGCCCTGCCGACCGGTGCGGCGTTCCTGGCGACGGTGGCGCGACGAGCGGGCCGCGCGGTCCTGGCGCAGGGGGAGGCGTGATCAAGGTCCGGCTCGCCCGTGACACCGACGCGCCGGCGATCGCGGAGATCTTCCGGGCGACCTACGGCGCGGCGTACCCCTACCCGGAGTTCTACGACCCCTACGAGTTGAAGCGGCTCATCTTCGCCGACGACACGGTGGTCGTGGTGGCGGAGGATGTGGAGGACGGCCGCGTCGTCGGCACGGCGTCCGTCCTGGAGGAGAAGGGTGCCTATACGGACTTGGGCGGCGAGTTCGGACGGCTGGCCGTTCATCCCGATTTCCGAAACCGGGGCGTCGGCCAGCTGCTCATGGAGAAGCGCCTCGAGCTGGTGAGAGACCGCCTGCATGTGGGGATAATGGAGGCGCGGATCGTCAATCCGTACTCCACCAGTATCGCGACGGCGCACGGGTTCACGACCGTCGGCTATCTGCCGGGCAAGCTGATGATCGAGTGGCGGGAGAACATGGTTCTGCTCGCTCGCCACTTCGGAGATGCGCTTCAGCTTCGGCGCAATCACCCGCGAGTCATCCCGGAGGCTTATCGAGTGACCAGCGCCGCGCTGAAGGGCTGCTCTCTCGAGTGCGACGCGATCGTGGATGAAGAGTCGGCGTCCTATCCGCACCGCGACGACTTCGTCCTCGAGGAGCTGACCACGGAGGGATACGCCGAGCTCCTTCGAATTCAGCGTGGTCGCGTGAAGGGTCGGGAAGTCTTTGGCCCGATGCGACTTCACTATGGCTACTTCAAGTTGAAGGCGAAGGACTCCCACTACCTCCTGGCGAAGGACCGGGGCGACATCGTGGGTGCCATCGGCTATACCCACGACGAGCGCGAGGCGATCGTAATCGTCTTCGAGATGATCTCGCTCCAGGACGACGTGATCCGCTTCCTGATCACGGAGCTTCTAAGACGATGCGAGACCGAACTGGCCGCGCAGTACGTGGAAGTGGATGTGAGCGCGTACGCCCCTCGGATGCAGCGTACGTTCCTCGAGTTCGGCTTCCTCCCCGTCGCCTACGTGCCGGCACTGGTGTTCCACAAGGTGGAGCGGCTCGACGTCGTGAAGATGGGGCGGTTGTACGCGACCCTGGATACCAGCCGCGAGGTGTTGATCCCCGATGTGCAGCTGGTGGCCGATATGGTGACAAGGAGCTTTCAGCGCAGGCAGGTCGAGCCCCGAATTCGCGAGGCGATCGACAGCATCGCGCTCTTCAAGGGTCTGAACGAGGAGCAACAGCAGCGGGTGGCCGGCTTCTGTGAGCCACAGCGCTACGCGCCCGGAGAGACGATCTTCGAGGCCGATGCATCGGCCGGTGAGATCCACCTGGTGCTCTCCGGCGATGTGGACGTCTACGTGGGGCATCCTCGGGCACGGGTCGGGAGCGTGGGAGAGGGCGAGTCACTCGGCGAAGTGTCCGCGCTCTCCGGGGTGACTCATTCGGCCTCCGCCGTCGCCAGAGACCAAGTTGAGACGGCGGTCTTGTCCCACGAGTCTCTGGAGAGCCTCATCCGAAGACGTCCGGACGTGGGCGTCGTGCTCTACCGGAACCTGGCGACCGGGCTGGGAGAGAAGCTCCAGCGTTCCGACCTGGCGCTGCTGGAGAAACAGGGAGTCGCCGCGCTGCGGCGGTCACGGCCGGGAGCACCAGGGCGAGACCGACTTAGGACTTAAGGGCTCCTCGCGGGTGACGCACGGCGCCCGCCGAGCGTCTCCTAGTATGGCGACCCGGTCGTGGCCGTGACCGCCCGTGATCCGGAGAGCGCAGAAGATCCGATCTGTCCCCGAAAGCTGGGAGCCATGTTCACGAATCGCTCGTTCGCAAAGCGTCTCGCGATCCCCTTCGTGGCGGTGGCTCTCACCGGTTGCGGCGATGACTCGACGGGGCCGATCGCATGCACAGAGGAGTTCCGCTACGGGATCACGATCGAGGTCAGGGATGGCGCGACCGGGGAGGGGGCGGCGGTCGGTGCGGAGGGCACGCTGACCGAAGGCGCCTACGTTGAAGAGTTGATGATATTCGGCGACGACACGATGTTGGGCGCCGGCGAGCGCGCGGGCACCTACGACGTTCTGATCACGAAGACAGGCTTCGAGGACTGGACCGCGTCCCGGGTCACGGTCACCGCCGACGAGTGCCACGTGCACCCTGTCGGCCTGCAGGCGAACCTGGTGCGCGAACCGAACTAGCCGTCTGCCGGGAGCCGAGCCGGGGCTGCCGGACCGGAAGCCGCTCGCAGGGCCCAGGGCTAGGGCTGGAGCGTGTCTCCCGCCGCTCCCTCGTGGTCCCTCCGCGGCACGCCGAGCGGTGGCGCGTCGCCCGCTTCCTCCGCTGCATCCTGCTCCCCCGAGACCTCGACGGCCGCCTGGATGTCCCCGGGCGCAGGAGCTCCCTGTGGGTCTCCCTCGATGATCGCTCCGGAATCCATGGCCGGAGGCCGTCCTGAGGCCGGAGTCTGCGTGGCTTTCCGCACGCCTCGGAATGCCGGGTCGTCGATGAACGGCTCGTAGCCGGAGACGCCGAGGGTGATCGTGTCACCGACGTCCACCAGCAGGTCGATCTCCGCGACACGCTCGCTGAAGGTGGCCAGGACGGCCCCCTGCACGGCGTCCACGGTCAGCAGCAGCCGCCCCTCTTCCTGCCGCTTGCCCAGCACCGGTCCCTCCAGCGTCGCTCCGCCTCCACCCAATCCGGCGGGCAGGTAGGGGCCCAGGTACCGCGGCGCGAGGAGCGTGCCGGTCACGCCGATGGCGATGCCGATGAGAAAGACGATAAAGGAGAGACCGCCCTTTACCTTCGTGGGGCGCTCTTCGAGTCCAAGATCGAGGTCTTCCATGCTATATCCCTCGGAGGCTTCCTGGCTGATGACCCACCTTCTACCTCAGCCTTACGGTTGACTGCGCCCTGAGATTCAAGCTCCGCCCCATGCCGGCGACCCCGATTATCCCGACCGCAGTCCGTCGAGCACGGAATGTAGCCACGACGTTCCGGCGCCGCTCCCCATCGGATCTCCGGTGCCTGACACATTAACCGGCCGAGTTACGTTAAGTTCGTGGGGCCCAACGACGCCCTGGTGCATCTGGTTTCAAACCACCCATTCGGAGTCTCGAGACATGAAGCACACACCCATCTTTCATGGGCGCGCTCTGCTTGCGGGCAGCGTGCTCACGCTGGCGGCGAGCAGCGTCGCCTGGGGGCAGGTCCAGCCGGTGAGCTACCTGGACGACCTCCCACCGCTGGTCGACCGCGAGGTCTTCTTCGGCAATCCCGAGCTGGCCTTCGGCGGGCTGTCGCCGGACGGCAAGTACGTGTCGATCGTCAAGCCGCTGGACGGTATCCTCAACGTCTGGGTCCGGCGGGCCGACGAGACCTGGGATGACGCCTGGCCGGTCACGAACGAGAGGGACCGGCCCGTCAACCAGTACTTCTGGAGCCAGGACGGCAAGTACATCCTCTACGCCCAGGATGACGGTGGAGACGAGAACTTCCGCGTCTACGCCGTGGATCCGGCGGCTAAGCCCGCCTACGGCGAGAAGGTGCCGCCGGCCCGCGATCTCACCCCGTACGACGAGATGCAGGCGAGGATCATCGTCGTGCCGGAGAAGTCCCCGAAGCACATCCTGGTCGGCATGAACGACCGGAACCCGCAGCTTCACGACGTCTACCGGCTGAACATCGAGACCGGCGAGCGGGAGCTGGTCTTCCAGAACGACGTGAACGTGGCCGGCTGGATGGCCGACCTCGAGGGCAACCTGCGGCTGGGCTTCCGCGTGACCGAGGATGGCGGGAGCGAGCTGCTTCGCGTCGACGGTACCGAACTCACCCCGATCTACACCTGCACGGTCGACGAGACCTGCGACCCCTTCCAGTTCCACAAGGACGGCAAGCGCGTCTACCTCGCCACCAACCAGGGGGATCGTGACCTGGCCGAGCTCGTTCTCTTGGATCCCCAGACCGGGGAGACAGAGCTGGTGGAGCGGGATCCCGAGGGAGAGGTGGACTTCACGAACGCGATCTTCTCGCGCGCCACCGACGACCTGATCGCCACAAGCTACAACGGGGCCAGGCTGCGGATCTATCCGAAGGATCCGACCTTCGAGAAGGATCTCGCCAACATCCGGAAGGTTCTGCCGCGCGGCGACCTTCTCTTCCGCCAGCCGACCAAGGACGACCGCCTGTGGATCGTGAAGCCGATCCTGGATACGGACAACGGTCCCAACTACCTGTACGATCGGGCGACGGGAGAGGTGGAGCTGCTCTACCGGCCCTATCCGAACATTCCGATCGAGCAGATGGCCGAGATGGAGCCCGTCAGCTACACGGCGAGGGATGGGGTCGAGATCCCCGCCTATCTCACGCTTCCCAAGGGTATAGAGCCGAAGGACCTCGCGGTGGTGATCATGCCGCACGGAGGTCCCTGGGCACGGGACGGCTGGGGGTGGAATCCGCTGGCCCAGCTTCTGGCGAACCGGGGATATGCTGTGCTCCAGCCGAACTTCAGGGGCTCGACCGGCTACGGGAAGCGGTTCCTGGAGCTCGGTAACGACGAGTGGGGCACCGGCGCGATGCAGCACGACATCACGGACGGCGCTGCGTGGCTGGTCGAGAAGGGGATCGCCGATCCGGACAGGATCGCGATCATGGGCGGATCGTACGGTGGCTACGCGACGCTGGCCGGTGTGACGTTCACGCCGGACCTCTATGCCGCCGGTGTTTCCATCGTCGGCCCGTCGAGCATCATCACCCTGCTCAACTCGATCCCGCCCTACTGGGCCCCGATCAAGAAGATCTTCCACGCCCGAGTCGGAGATCCGGAGGATGCGGCGGACCTGGAGAGGCTCCGGGCACAGTCCCCGCTCTACTCGGCGGAGGACATCACGACGCCGCTCATGGTGATCCAGGGAGCCAACGACCCACGGGTGAAGCAGGCCGAGTCCGACCAGATCGTGATCGCGCTGCGCGATCTCGAGCGGAAGGTCGAGTACCTGGTGGCGGCCGATGAAGGCCACGGTTTCGCCAACGAGATCAACAACCTGGCAAGCTACGCCGCGATCGAGCGCTTCCTGGCCGAGAACGTGGGCGGACGCTACCAGAGCGAGATGCGTCCCGAGATCGCCGACAAGTTGGACGAGATCACCGTCGACATCGAGACGGTCGAGATCGGAATGCGCGAGTAGTCGCTACCACGGGTCCCGGATCCCGGGTCCAGGCCCCGGCCCCGGGTCTCGACATCGGGGCCCCGGTTGCATCAGGTGGGCGGTCTTCGGGCCGCCCACTTTTCTTTCCCCTTCGCATGCGATACTAGTCTCTGCGCCGGTCGTCGCTCCGATCTTCGCTCCGGCGCGGAGTACGGGTGCACCCGAAGCTCTACCTGTACACCTGTACAACTAGAGGATCTGCGCGGCGTGAACCACGTGAGCGACATGGACGACATGAATCCGGAGGATGGAGAGGATGAAGAATAGATGACGCGCACACGCGTGCTGATTATGGGCGCCGCGGGACGCGATTTCCACAACTTCAACGTCCTCTTTCGTGAAGATCCCGCCTACGAGGTCGTGGCCTTCACGGCCGCCCAGATCCCGGACATCGAGGACCGCACCTATCCGGCCTCGCTGGCCGGCTCCCTCTACCCGGACGGCATCCCGATCGAGCCGGAGGAGGAACTCGAGTCCATCGTGCGCGAGCAAGCCGTGGACCAGGTATGGTTCTGCTATTCCGACGTCTCGCACGAGTACGTCATGCACCGGGCCAGCCGGGTCATCGGCTGGGGCCCGAGCTTCGGCGTCTGCTCCGCCACCCGGACGATGCTGGAATCCACCAAGCCCGTGATCGCGGTGACCGCGGTGCGTACCGGGGCGGGGAAGTCCCAGACGACGCGGTTTCTGGCCCGGATCCTCAAGGACCTCGGGAAGAAGGTCGTGGCGGTCCGCCACCCGATGCCGTACGGAGACCTGGCGGCGCAGGCCTGCCAGCGCTTCGCGAGCTACGAGGACCTGGATCGGCACGAGTGCACGATCGAAGAGAGAGAGGAATACCAGCCGCACATCGACAACGGCTTCGTCGTCTACGCGGGCATCGACTACGAGCGGATCCTGCGCGAGGCGGAGAAGGAAGCCGAAGTCATCCTCTGGGATGGCGGGAACAACGACACCCCCTTCTATCGACCGGATCTCTACCTCGTCGTGGCCGATCCGCACCGCGCGGGTCACGAGCTCAGCTACTATCCGGGCGAGACGAACTTCCTCATGGCCGACCTCATCGTCGTCAACAAGGTGCAGACGGCCGACCCGGACGGCGTGGAGACCGTGCTCGAGAACGCCCGCCTCCACAATCCGTCGGCTCGGACGGTGATGTGCCGCTCGGAGATTCATGTGGATGGAGCCGAGCGTATCACCGGAGCCCGAGCTCTCGTGGTCGAGGACGGGCCGACGCTCACACATGGCGGAATGAGCCGCGGGGCCGGCTGGTACGCCGCGGAACGAGCCGGTGCGAGCGAGATCGTCGACCCGCGTCCTTACGCGGTGGGCACGATCGCCGAGACGTACGAGGCCTACCCGAACGCGGCCGGGATTCTGCCTGCCATGGGCTATGGAGACGACCAGATCCGTGAGCTCGAGGCCACGATCGAGGCTGCGCCGGCAGACGTCGTCGTGGAGGGGACGCCGATAGACCTGGCGCGCATTCTCACCACCAGCAAGCCGATCGTGAAGGTGCGATACGAGCTCGAGGAGCTCGAGCCAGGCCAGATCAGGGCAGAGGTGGAGCGCACCCTGGCCGGCTGACTACGTACCGTCGCTGACCGTGTACCGCCCCCCCCCGGCCAACCGGCGAGGGCTGGATCAGGCCTGAGGAGCGATCACGGCCTTCGGTACGCGCAGCGAGGCGACGTCCTCGAGAGCACTGCCCGTCTCATCCAACCCGTAACGCCGGCCGATGATGCTGGCGAAGTCCAATCGGTCCCGGTGCTTGGCCAGCATGCGCAGCGCACGGATCACGTGCCGGAATTCGGTGCCCCATTGCCCTCGGACGACCGCGTGCTTCCGGTTGATGGCAACGTGAGGGTTCAGCTCGATGTCGCCGGCGTCCGTGTAGTGGCCGGCGATCACGTACGTTCCGCCGTCGCGCAGCAGATCGAACCCCTCGGTCACCGCCGCGGGGTTGCCGCTGGCTTCGATGACGGTGTCTGCGCCCCGGCCTCCGGTCAGCTCCAGGACCTCCTCTCGCCGCTCCTCGCGTGTGAGGGTCTCGAGCGAGAGCGTAAGGTCGGCGCCGAGGTCCGCGGCGAGAGCGAGGCGGTCGGACGGAGCGCCGATGACGATGGTGAGCGCGGCTCCTCGAAGCGCCGCAAAGGCGGCCGCCGACAGCCCGACCGGGCCCGAGCCCTGGATCAGCACGGTGTCCGCCATCTGGAGGCTTGAGCGCTCCACGGCGGCGAAGCCGGTGAACAGGCCGCACCCCCCTCCGATCACATCATCGGCCGAGAGCGCCTCGGGGAGCTTGAGCAGCCTCACTCCCGGCTTCAGGTAGATCTGCTCGGCCCAGCCGCCGAGTGGCCCCTCGAGGGCCGAATACGTGATGCCGTAGACGCGTCGGTTGGGGCAGCGGTTGGGCTGGCCAGCCACGAGGCAATGCCAACAGGCTCCGCACACCTCGTGGACATCGTAGAAGGTGACGACATCTCCCGGCGCGACCGGGGCTCCCGTTGCGTCGGCATCGACACCGACAGCCTCCAGCACGCGGCCTACGCTCACGTGTCCCGGAACGATCGGGTAGGGCACGCCGGCGAGCTGGCCGTGGTGCAGGTGCACATCGGTGCCGCAGACCTCGCTCGCTATCGTCTCCAGGAGGATTCCACCCTCTTCCAGGGACGGGTCGTCGAGTGACCACACCTTCATGGGTGCGTGCGGCTCGGTCATCACCGCCGCGCGGATCGCCATATACCGGCTCTTGGTCTGTTCTGGTTCTGTGGGTGCTTCGTCTGCTGGTCTGTCCAGCGGGAGCTGACGCTCAGGTGAGATCAGCCGCCCGCGATGAGCCTAGTCACGCCCCGGGGGGTCGCGCCAGGCTCATCGCTTCGGCAGCCGGGTTCGATTCGGTTCCTGTCCGCGCTCTAGCGGGGGAAACCGGTGACGCTCCCCGGGGAAGGGCCTCTCCAGCCGAATGCCCGCTTGCGGTCGGAGCGAATGATCACCCCTCCCGTTCTCGTCTGGCGCGTGCTCTGCTTCACCGTGCGCGCAGCGCTCCGGTCGCCGGGGCGCCGCTCTATGATCGAATCAGATTGAGTTCTCTTCTTCTGCATTTGATCCTCCCTTTCCTCCCGTCAAACCATCTATGGGTTCAGACTATGGGTTTCCGACTGTGGGTTAAGGTCATCGGTTCAGGTGACCGAGAAGTCGATCGCCTGTGACAGCCACACGGCGGTCTTCTTGTCCCGGTTCATGGCGGGCTTCCACATCATCTTGGACGCCACCTTCTGGGCTGCCTCGTCCAACTGGTTGAAACCACTCGACTCGGCCACGACCGTGCGCAGCACCTGGCCGTCCTCGTCGATGTAGAGCCACAACACCACCGCGCCACCCACGCCCGCGGACTTCAGCTGCGACGGGTAGACCCGCTTCAGGAATTTCAGCACCTCATCCTTGTTCTTCAGGACGGGGGCGACCGTGTACGGGATGAACGACGGGCGGTCGTCAGGGCTCGCCGTTTTCGGTGGTGGCGGCAGGTTCTCGACCGGATTCGACTCGAACGTGGTCGACGCGATCGTCACGTCCTCGTCGACGTCGATCATCGCGACTCGAGGTGTAGCCGGCCGCGAGACCTCTTCCGGAGGAGGCGGGATCCGTACCTCGGGCGGCAACTCGATCGTCTCGAGCGCCACGGCCGCGGCTCCCAGATCATCCACCTGCATTCTCGGGAAGAGCTCGAACACCGCCAAATGCACCATCACGGCCGCGATGACGCTGAGGGCCACACGTCGCTGGCTGCTCTGCTTGAACTGCTCGTTGGCAGCCGCCTGGAGGTGCTCTCCATCTTCGGGTCCATGAGCAAAGGTGAGTGGGACCCCCGGGAGGACCCGGTTACTCTCCCCCTCTTTGTTCCGCCCCACACCACTTCCACCCATAGAGAAGGCTCCCTGTCCCCCTGCAACCCGAAGGCCCCGTCCTCTCGTCAACATTCCCATCACCCCTCACCTTTTATGTGCGCGTCTAAGGCGCCGTGAATTTTGTTTTCACTCTGTCTCGGAGTTCGTGCCTCCGGTGGAACTTGGAAGCCCTTCTCGCGTTTTAACGGGGCACCCACGCTCCATACGTTGGCCAAGTTCATCTTGTGTCGTCACTTGCGGATCTCCGCGAAATCACTTGGGGATCACGGCAAAGCGTAGAACGCCGTAAGTCTTTATATAATAACTAGATGATACGCTTCTATACCCTGGGCTCCCTGGACCTCCAGGCGTCGGATGGCCGGCAGCTGAAGTCGGTCCTGGCCCAGCCCAAGCGCGTCGCGCTGCTCGCATACCTGGCCGCCTGCGGCAAGGGCGACTCTCACCGGCGCGACACGTTGCTGGGCTTGTTCTGGCCCGATCTGGACGAGTCGCGGGCCCGTCACGCCCTGAACCAGTCCCTGTACGTCCTTCGTCGCGCGGTCGGCCCCTCCGTCTTCGTTTCGACCGGGGATGAGGAGCTCGCTCTTGCTCCGGAAGCCATTTGGTGCGACGCGGCCGCCTTCGTCGAAGACGCGGAGGCGGGGCGAGCCATCGAGGCTCTCGAGGCGTACCGAGGCGATCTGCTGGATGGGTTCTTCATCTCCGACGCGCCCGAGTTCGAGAAGTGGCTGGACGTCGAGCGGCAACGGCTGCGGCGCCTGGCGGCCCGGGCGGCATGGAGCCTGGCCGAAGAGGAGGAGGCTGCCGGAAACGCTGAAGCCGCCGCCGAACGGGCACGGCAGGCGGCCGGGTACTCGCTGGAGAACGAGTCCGCCGTACGCCGGCTGGTCGGGTTGCTCGATCGCGTGGGGGACAGAGCTGCTGCCGTGCGGGCCTACGAAGCCTTCGCGCAGCGGCTGCGAGACGAGCTCGGCGTGGACCCGTCGCCCGAGACCCAGGAGCTCGTGGCGGCGATCCGCGCGCGGGGAGTGCCGGCGGAAGCGGCGGCGGCGGGCCCGGCTCGAAGCTCCAGAGCGCTGGCGGAACGACCGACCGCGGCGCTCGAGGTGCCGGCCACGGCGCTCGAGCCGCCGACTGTCGCGTCGACGAAACCGGCCTCCAAGACCTCGGGTGTCGGTGAGATCTGGGAGGCGCTCGACTCGGAGACCGCGGCCGAGCCGATCCGGCCGACCCCGGCCGAGCGTTCGGTGGCGGTTCTGCCCTTCGTCGACCTGAGCGCGGAGACCGACCGGGAATACTTCGCCGACGGCATCGCGGAGGAGCTGATCTCCTCGCTCGCTCAGGTCGATGGGCTGCGGATCGCTGCACGCACCTCGTCATTCAAGTTCAAGGATGCCGCCGAGGACGTGCGCGAGATCGGTGACCTTCAGCACGGTGCTGGAGGGCAGCGTCCGCATGCGCGATGATCGCGTGCGGATCACGGTCCAGCTGGTCGATGTCCGTGACGGGTTTCGGATCTGGGGAGAGCGCTACGACCGTCAAATGGCCGACATCTTCGCGGTCCAAGAGGAGATCGCCCGCGAGATCGTCGAGCATCTGCGCGCCGAGCTCGCAGAGAAGCCCGGCGAGACGGCTCCACCGCTGGTTCGCAGCCACACCGACGTGCTGGAGGCCTATCAGCTCTATCTGAAGGGCCGGTTTCTGTGCAACAGCCGGAGGGCCGACGGCCTCCGGGCGAGCATCGAGTGCTTCAAGGAGGCCATCTCACTCGATTCCGACTACGCCCTCGCCTACGCGGGTCTCGCGGACGCGTACAGCCTGCTGGGCTGGTACCGATACCTGACGGCCGATGAAGCCTACGAGCGGATCCAGGAAGCCACCGGGAAGGCCCTCGAGCTGGAGGCGTGCGTGCCAGAGGCCTGCACGTCGCGGGCCTATGCCAAGTTCATATACGAGTGGGATTTTCCGGGCGCCGAGACGGAGTTCCAGCGCGCCATAGAGCTGAACCCCCGCTATCCGACGGTGCATCACTGGTACGGCGAGTATCTGATGGCAATGGGGCGCCTGCAGCAGGCCAACGAAGCGCTGCAGCGAGCGCACGATCTGGATCCGCTCTCTCTTACGGTGACGGTCGGCCTGGGTTGGTCCAACTACTTCCTGGGCGATTACGAGGAGGCCGTGGAGCGTTACGAGGGGGTCGTGGCGATGGATCCGGACTTCGTCATCATTCCCTGGTTCCTGGGGCCGGCCTACGTACAGGCAGGCCGGCATGACGACGCGGTCGAGCTCTACGAGGACTGGATCGAGCGGATCGGCGAGCACCCCGGATTGGTGGCCCTGCTCGCCCAGGCGCATGGGTTGGCCGGCCGAAAGGAAGAGGCTCGTGAGGCGTATGGGCGGCTGGAGGAACGCGCCAGGCGGGCGCCGATCTTCCCCGACTATCGGGCGCTGGTCCACGCCGCTCTCGGCGAGAACGACGAGGCCTTCGAGTGGTTGGAGAAGGCCCTGGAGGAGCGATGCTGGGTGCTGGTCTTCCTTCGGGTCGATCCGGCCTACCAGAACCTGCGATCCGATCCCCGCTTCGACGCTCTGACGGAGCGAATCGGCCTCAGCCCTTCAGGACCCCCAGCGGCCTGAGCCGCACGACCTTTCGTCCGATCCCGGCCCGGTCCACGACGTCCACGACGTCCGCCACATCCTTGTACGCCTCGGGGATCTCCTCTGCTACCGTGCCGAACGACGAGGCGCGGACCTCGATGCCGAGCTCCTCGAACTCCTTCCTGAGGTCCCGCCCGCGAACCGACTTCTTGGCCTGACGCCGGCTCATGCGCCGTCCGGCGCCGTGGCACGTCGATCCGAACGTCTCCGAGTATGCGCCGTCCGTACCCACCAGCACGTAGGAATAGCGTGCCATGTCGCCCGGAATGAACACCGGCTGGCCGACCTCCCGGTACGCGACCGGCACGTCCGCGTGTCCCGGCGGAAAGGCGCGCGTCGCTCCTTTCCGGTGGACGCAGAGGCGGCGCGCGCGGCCTTCCACCTCATGGGACTCCCACTTCGCGTTGTTGTGGGCGACGTCGTAAACGAGCCTCAACCCGAGCTCCTCCCACGGGCGCCCGAAGATGCGCGCGAACGCCTCACGAACGCGGTGGGACATCATCTGCCGGTTGGCGAAGGCGTAG
>JBDGZR010000083.1:0-12720 GCA_039588495.1 Gemmatimonadota bacterium
CGTTGTCGAAGCAAGCGAAATCGGTGGTGTCGTTCTCGAAACTGCGGTCATCCATGCCGATGCCGCACTTTCTGGATGTCCAGCTGCAGGCCTTCGATCGACTCGTGCAGAGCGATCAGAGCCCCGCGGAGCGTCAGGATCTCGGCTTGGAGCGGGTGTTCAACGAGATCTTCCCGATCACGGATGTGAACGAGAACTTCTCGCTCGAGTTCGTCGACTACGGGCTCGGGGAGCCCAAGTACACGGTGGAAGAGTGCATAGAGCGGGACATGACCTACGCGGCTCCGCTCAAGGCCACTCTCCGACTCATCATGTTCGAGACGCTGGGAGATGGCGAGAAACGGCCGCGCGACATCCTCGAGAAGGAAGTCTATCTCGGCGACCTTCCTTTGCTGACCGAGCAGGGGACGTTCGTGGTGAACGGCGCGGAGCGGGTCATCGTCAGCCAGCTTCACCGTTCTCCCGGGGTCGTGTTCGAGGAGACGATCCACCCGAACGGTACCCGACTGTTCAGCGCCCGGATCATCCCCTTCCGGGGCTCGTGGGTGGAGTTCACGCTCGACATCCACGATGTCGTCTACGTCCACATCGACAAGAAGAAAAAGTTCCCGGCCACGGCGCTTCTACGCGCGTTCGGCCACGGCACCAACGGGGACATCCTCGACATCTTCTACGATGTGCGCGAGTTCGATATCACCAGCCCCGTCGAGGAGGGCGGCCCGCGCCGCGAGGTTCTCGGGACCTTGCTCGCCGAGAGCATCCCGAACTCCGAGTTCGAGGGTGAAAGAGTCTCCTTCGAGCTCAACGGTTCGGATCTCGAGGAGATGGATGCGGTCTGGCTTGCCGATGACGTGAACCACCCGGAGTCCGGTGCGCGTCTGGCTTCCTCTGGCGACCGTCTGGACGACACGCTCTTCCGACGGTTCACCGCCGCCGGAGTGGCGCAAGTCGACGTCTTCGATGATGAGGAAGCCTTTCTCGCCCGCCGCGGCGACGAGGTCACGGATGAGTTGATCGAGCGACTGGAGCGAGCCGAGCTCGGTCGAGTCCTGTCCTACTCGAGCGCGGCATTCATCCCGATGCGGGGATCGTTCGCAGACCTCACGATGCGTCGCGACTGGAGCCAGAACCCGCAGCTCGCGGCCGACGTCGTGGACCCCTCCACGGGAGAAGTCCTGCACGAGGCGGGCGAGCTGTTCACGGAAGAGCTGTTCGCCAAGCTGAGGGGGGGCCGCGTGCGCGAGGTCCTCATCTTCACCGGAGGACCGCGAGGCGAGTCCCCGATCGTCAAGAACACGCTCGCCAAGGACCCGACCGACGGCGAGGCGGCCGCGCTGCATTCGATCTACTCACTCGTGCGTCCAGGCGAGGCTCCCAACCTGGAGACCGCCCGCGGCGCGCTCGACCGCCTCTTCTTCAACCCCAAGCGGTACGACCTGGGAAGGGTTGGGCGCCACAAGGTCAACCAGCGGCTGAAGGATGTGTATCGCCTGCTGGATTTCGAGCTGCCGAGCGAGGACACGGCGGTGCTCACCCCTCACGACTTCGTGGCGATCCTCAGGTATCTGGTCGAGCTTCACGAGGGTCGTGGCTACACCGATGACATCGATCACCTGGGCAACCGGCGAGTGCGATCGATCGGCGAGCTGATCGCGAACCAGTTTTCGGTCGGCCTCTCGCGAATGGCACGTCTCGTTCGAGAGCGCATGTCGATCAACAGCGATCCGGAGAAGCTCTCGATCGATGATCTGGTCAACGCACGCACCGTCAGCGCGGTCATCCAGTCCTTCTTCGGAAGCTCGCAGCTGAGCCAGTTCCTGGATCAGACGAACCCACTCGCCGAGCTCACGCACAAGCGTCGTCTGAGCGCGCTGGGGCCCGGTGGGCTCACCCGCGAACGCGCCGGATTCGAGGTGCGCGACGTCCACTACTCCCACTATGGGCGGATGTGTCCGATCGAGACCCCGGAGGGGCCGAACATCGGGCTGATCACCTCGATGACGACGTTCGCGCAGTTGAACGAGCTCGGCTTCCTGGAGACGCCGTATCGTCCGGTGGTGGATGGTAAGGTCACCGATGAGGACGAGGTCGTGTGGCTCTCCGCGAGCGAGGAGGAGGACTACTCCGTCGCGCAGGCCAACGCCGAGCTCGACGAGGATGGACGGTTCGTTCGGGATCTCGTGCTCAGCCGTCGGCGGGATGATTATCCGCTCCTTCCGCCCGACGAGATCGACTTCATGGATGTCGCGCCCGAGCAGATCGTGGCCGTGTCGCCGGCTCTCATCCCGTTCCTGGAGCACGACGACGCCAACCGGGCGCTCATGGGATCGAACATGCAGCGGCAGGCCGTGCCTCTCCTCTTCCCCGGTGCTCCGCTGGTGGGGACCGGCCTCGAGCAGAAGGTCGCACAGGATTCCGGCGCGGTGGTCCTCGCTCGGCGGGCCGGGAAGGTCACCAAGGTCACGGCCGACGAGATCGTCGTGGACACGGGGCAGCCGCGCGGCGGTGCCGGCGACGTGCCGCTGGCGCGTCTGACCCAGTACGACAGGTACCGGCTGAAGAAGTTCTGGAGGACCAACCAGGACACGTCCATCAACCAGCGCCCGATCGTCAGGCTCGGCGATCGCGTCAAAAAGGGCGAGGTGATCGCGGATGGAGCAGCGACGGAGGACGGATCGCTGGCCCTCGGCCAGAACCTCCTCGTCGCCTTCATGCCCTGGTATGGGCACAACTTCGAGGACGCGATCGTCATCAGCGAACGGCTGGCCAAGACGGACGCGCTCACGTCGGTGCATATCCAGGAGCTCGAGCTCCACGTGCGCGACACGAAGCGCGGGATGGAGGAGATCACGCGGGAGATCCCCAATGTGGCCGAGGAAGCGCTCGTCGATCTGGACGAGCGGGGCATCGTCCGTGTCGGCGCGACGGTCAAGTCGGGCGACATCCTGGTCGGGAAGATCACGCCGAAGGGCGAGACCGAGCTTTCTCCGGAGGAGAAGCTCCTGACCGCGATCTTCGGAGAGAAGGCGAAGGACGTCAAAGACAGCTCGCTTCGCGTCCCACCCGGGGTCGAGGGCACGGTCATCGACGTCAAGATCTTCTCGCGGCGGATCGATGATCCGCTGCTGGAGCGCGAGCACGGCGAGAGGATCGCCGATTTGCGCGAGGTGGAGCGCTCCGAGATCGGACGCGTGCGTGACGCGCGCGATGAAGAGCTGCGGGAGATCCTCAAGGGTCAATCGGTGGCGCTTTTCCTCAAGCGGGGGACGATCGAACCGCTCTTCTCCGAGGGCACGAAGCTGACCGTCTCGAATCTGTCCAATCTGGACTTCGGCACCGTCGATCTCTCCACCCTCAAGGTGAAGAACGCGAAGACGAACGATCGCGTACGTCGCCTTATCGAGGAAGCCAAAGCGCGGGCCGAGCGAATCCGGGAGCGCACCGAGGAGGGGATCGACAAGGTCTTTCAACCGGACGAGCTGTCTCCGGGCGTTGTCCAACTCGTGAAGGTCTATCTGGCCGAGAAGCGAAAGATCGCGGTCGGCGACAAGATGGCGGGCCGTCACGGCAACAAGGGGATCATCGCTCGCGTCGTTCCCGAAGAGGACATGCCGTTCCTTCCCGATGGCACCGCGGTGGACATCGTTCTCAACCCGCTCGGCGTGCCGAGCCGCATGAACGTCGGCCAGATCCTCGAGACGCTGCTCGGGTGGGCTGGCGAGATCCTCGGGTTCCGGTCCGAGACGCCTGTCTTCCAGGGAGCCAGCGAGCACGAAATCGGCGCCCTGTTGAAGATCGCCGGCTCGATCTGGGCGGCGCGCTGCCTCGGCTCCGATCTGGAGCCGCCGACGCTGGGTCCAGAGGAAGCGAGGTTGCTGGCCGAGGGCGTCGAGGCGGCAGGAGGCGGGCATGTGGCCCGGACCAACGGGGCCGGAGTGGGTCTCGGCCGCCAACTGGACGACTACCTGGAGTCGCCCGTCAAGGGGCTGCGTGACTACATGGACGCGTTCGCCCACTACCTCGTCGAGGTAGCCCGTGACATCTCCGGAGGCACGATCTCCGAGAAGCTCCGGGAGGATGACTGGGAGGCGGCCGCCGACCTGATTGGCCAGAGGCGGATCAAGTCCGGTGTCGACGCAGCGGTCAAGGAGCTGATGAACCGTGCCGGTCTGAGACCCCAAGGGAAGGCGCGACTGCGCGACGGCCGGACCGGCGAGGAGTTCGACGCCGACGTCACCGTCGGGATGATCTACATGATGAAGCTGTCGCATCTGGTGGACGACAAGATCCACGCCCGGTCGATCGGACCCTACAGCCTGGTGACGCAGCAGCCGCTGGCCGGAAAAGCCCAATTCGGCGGCCAGCGGTTCGGCGAGATGGAGGTATGGGCCCTCGAGGCGTATGGCGCCGCGCATACGCTACAAGAGATGCTCACCGTGAAGTCGGACGATGTCTCCGGACGCAGCCGCGTCTACGAGGCGGTCGTCAAGGGGGAGAACCTGCCCCAGCCGGGCGTACCGGAGAGCTTCAACGTGCTGGTCAAGGAGCTTCAAGCTCTCGGCTTGAGCGTGACGCTGGGCAGAGAGGAAGAGAACGGCTTCTTCACGGAGTGATGGCGGCGCACGGGTAGCGCAAGGAAACAGCAGGGTTTAACAGGGGATCAAATGATCGATTTTCCGCGACACAGGGGTGGGGGTGGCTCCGACTTCGACTGGATCCAGATCAAGATCGCATCTCCCGAGGAGATCCGATCATGGAGCCACGGTGAGGTCACCAAACCGGAAACGATCAACTACCGGTCGTTCAAGCCCGAACGCGATGGTCTGTTCTGCGAGCGCATCTTCGGTCCGGTCAAGGACTGGGAGTGCCACTGCGGGAAATTCAAGCGCATCCGTTACCGTGGGCACATCTGCGACAAGTGCGGCGTCGAGGTAACTCTCTCGAAGGTGCGGCGAGAGCGGATGGGGCACATCGAGCTGGCCGTACCGGTGGCCCACATCTGGTTCTTCAAGACCTTGCCGTCCCAGATGGGCTACTTGTTGGGGATGAAGCTCCGCGATCTGGAGCGGGTGATCTACTACGCCGCGTATGTCGTGACGAGTCCGGGCAAGCAGGAAGTGGAGGAGCTGCAGGTACTGGACGAGGAAGAGTACTGGACTCTCACCGAGAAGGCGCGGGAAGAGAATGACACGAAGTTCCGAGCCGAGATCGGCGCGGAAGGCGTCCGGACGCTTCTCGGCCAACTCGATGTGGACAGCCTGGCAGAGGAGTTGAGGGTGGAGGTCGCGAACGAGACCTCGAAGCACCGCAAGAAGAAGAAGCTGAAGAGGCTCAAGGTCATCGACGCGATCCGCGGTAGCGACGAGGACCCGTTCAAGCGGAACAACCCGGAGCACTTCATCATGGACGTGATTCCGGTCATCCCGCCGGACCTGCGCCCGTTGGTGCCGCTCGATGGAGGTCGCTTCGCGACGTCCGACCTGAACGACCTGTACCGTCGGGTGATCAACCGCAACAACCGTCTCAAGAAGCTCCTCGAGATGCGGGCGCCCGAGGTGATTCTGCGAAACGAAAAGCGGATGCTGCAGGAAGCCGTGGACGCCCTGTTCGACAACGGTCGCCGTGGCAAGGCCATCCGCGGGCGAGGCAAGCGGCCGCTCAAGTCGCTCTCGGACATGCTGAAGGGGAAGCAGGGCCGCTTCCGCCAGAACCTGCTCGGGAAGCGGGTCGACTACTCCGGCCGATCGGTGATCGTGGTCGGTCCGGAGCTGCACCTTCACCAGTGCGGACTCCCCAAGGCGATGGCGGTCGAGCTCTTCAAGCCGTTCATCATTCACGAGCTCGAGCGACGCGGAGCCGCCGAGACGGTCAAGCGCGCCAAGAAGCTGGTAGAGCACGACGACCCAAAGGTCTACGAGGTCCTCGAGGACATCATCAAGGACCATCCGGTTCTCCTGAACCGGGCGCCGACCCTGCATCGACTCGGCATTCAGGCTTTCGAGCCGGTGCTCGTCGAGGGCAAGGCGATTCGCATCCATCCGCTCGTCTGCGCGGCGTTCAACGCCGACTTCGACGGTGACCAGATGGCGGTTCACGTGCCGCTCTCCTTCGAGGCGCAGATCGAGGCCCGGGTGCTCATGCTCTCGAGCAACAACATCCTCAAGCCTGCGAGCGGTCGACCGATCGCATCTCCGACCCAGGACATGGTGCTCGGCTGCTACTTCGTCACGAAGAAGGGACCGGACTTCGACGAGGTCGTCGAGGCAGGCGGGCTCCCGTGCTTCGATGACCCCGACCAGGTCGAGGTGGCTCTCGCGAACGGGTACCTCCGCAAACCGGATGGCACGCCGGACTATCGCCGACCGATCCGCTTCTTGGCAGATGTGGTGGATGCCGAGGGTGAACGGGTCAAGCAGTGGGAGAACACGACGCTCGGACGGGTGCTGTTCAACGCGATCCTGCCCGAGTCCGTCCCCTTCGTCAACGAGACCATGGGCAAGGGAACGCTCGGCGACCTGGTCTTCAAGTCGTTCCGGATGGCGGGCCTGAAGGAGACCACGGAGTTCCTGGATGCGCTGAAGGACTTCGGCTTCCGTCACGCCACGATCGGCGGGATATCGATCGGGATGGACGACATGGAGATCCCGGCCGAGAAGCGGGAGATCCTCGCCGACGCGCAGGAGGGCGTGGATCGCTTCACGAAGGCGTATCACCGTGGCGTCATCTCGTTCGGGGAGCGCTACAACAAGGTGATCGACGCCTGGACGCACGCCAACAACGACGTGGCCGACGCCATGGTCACAGGCCTCTCCGCCTCGCGAGGTGGGTTCAATCCGATCTACATGATGTTCGAGTCGGGGGCGCGTGGCTCCAGAGACCAGATCAGGCAGCTCGCTGGAATGCGCGGTCTGATGGCCAAGCCTCAGAAGAAGCTCACCGGCGGGATCGGCGAGATCATCGAGAGCCCGATTCGTTCGAACTTCCGTGAGGGGCTCAGCGTGCTCGAGTACTTCATTTCGACCCACGGCGCCCGCAAGGGCCTCGCAGATACGGCGCTGAAGACGGCCGATGCCGGCTACCTTACGCGCCGCCTGGTCGATGTAGCCCAGGACGTGACGATCACGGAAGAGGATTGCGGCACGGTCCTCGGTCTGGACATCTCCGCCCTCAAGGAGGGCGAGGACATCATCGAGCCTCTCAAGGACCGGGTGGTCGGGAACGTGGCGCTCGAGGACGTGATGGACCCGATCGACGGCGAGCTGATCGCTGCAGCGGGCGAGGTAATCGGCGAAGCGAAGGCCGTGGCGATCGACGACGCCGGGATCCAGACCGTCAAGATTCGCTCGGTGCTTACCTGCGAGTCACGCCGCGGCATCTGCCAGCAGTGCTACGGGCGAAACCTGGCCACGATGGGGCCGGTGGACATCGGCGAAGCAGTCGGAATCCTCGCGGCTCAGTCGATTGGAGAACCGGGAACGCAGCTGACGCTGCGGACCTTCCACATCGGGGGCACGGCAGCCCGCATCGCCGCCCAGACGCAGAGGAAGTCCAAGATCCCGGGTACGGTGGGCTTCGAGCGTGTGACCTTCGTGGAAGCGCCGGACGGCGGCCGCGTCGTCACGAGTCGGGAGGGTCAGATCTTGATGCGTACCGGTGAAGATCGCGTGCGCTCGCGCTTGGCCGTGCCGTACGGCGCTACCCTCCATGTGGAAGATGGCGACACGGTCGATCGGGGCTCCCTGCTCTTCAGCTGGGATCCCTATTCCGAACCGATCGTCGCTGACCACAAGGGAAAGGTCCGCTTCAGCGATATCGTGCCCGAAGAGACGGTCCGCGAAGAGCTGGACGAGGCGA
Source organism: Gemmatimonadota bacterium (assembly GCA_039588495.1). Taxonomy (GTDB): domain Bacteria; phylum Gemmatimonadota; class Gemmatimonadetes; order Palauibacterales; family Palauibacteraceae. The sequence continues at coordinate 7,855 of JBDGZR010000083.1, forward strand.
CGGGGCGACGTCAGCTGGTCATCATCGAGGATCGCGAGAAGAAGCTCCACCCGCGTATCGAGATCGTCGACGGAAAGGGCAAGAAGCTGCGCGAGTTCATCGTGCCGGTCGGCGCGCAGCTACTCGTCCACGACGGCGAGGCCGTGAGCCCCGGTGACACCATCGCCAAGATCAGCCGGGAGGCCTACAAGACGCGGGACATCACGGGTGGCCTGCCGCGTGTCGCCGAGCTGTTCGAGGCGCGACGTCCGAAGGATCCGGCCACGATCACGGAGGTCGACGGCCGCGTCTCCTTCGGCGGCATCAAGCGCGGCAAGCGCGAGCTCATCGTCACCATGGACGGTGGCGAAGAGATGGTCTACCAGATCGCGGTGGGCAAGCACCTTCGAGTGCACGAGGGCGATCTGGTGCGGGCCGGAGACCGTCTCTCGGAGGGACCGGTGAACCCGCACGACATACTGCGGGTGAAGGGGCCGCGGGCCGTCCAGGAGTACCTGCTGAACGAGATTCAGGAGGTCTACCGTCTGCAGGGGGTGCGGATCAACGACAAGCACATCGGCGTGATCGTGCGCCAGATGCTGCAGAAGGTCAAGATCACCACGCCGGGCGACACGGAGTACCTGGAGAGCGAGCACGTCGACCGCATGGAGTTCCGGGAGAGGACCCAAATGAGCCTCGAGGCGGGCGGGAAGCCGCCTCGCTCCGAGCCGATTCTGCTCGGAATCACGAAGTCGAGCCTTACGACCGAGTCGTTCATCAGCGCGGCTTCGTTCCAGGAGACGACTCGGGTGCTGACGGACGCCGCGGTTCGGGGAGCCAAGGATCAGCTGCGCGGGCTCAAGGAGAACATCATTATCGGCCACCTCGTGCCGGCGGGCACGGGCATTCACCGATACCAGCAGGTCGACTTTCTCGTTGGCGAGCCGCTCCAGCAGGAGCTGGACGCGATGCGCAGAGTGGTGGAAGAGCCGGAGCCGGCGGCGGGTGGACTGTTCGCCGATCTGCGCGCCGAGGACGGCACGCCGGAGACGACCGCTCCCGTGACCGAGGAGGCACCCGCCTGACGAAGTCCGGCCGCGGCGCGTAAGCAGGATCCTTCGCGCCGCGGCAGGGGTACCCGGACGACCACTCGAGCCTCCGATATCGGTTGACAGCCCTAGAGTTAGGGTTTAAGATGGCCGGTCTTTGGTTGGGACGGTCCGTCGATAAGAAAACGGACCGACTTCGGGCGGGGGCGATATGCGTCTCCGCCCGCTGTTTGCTTCGCTTCGAGCGGTCCGGACGGCAGGAGGAGAGGTTCGGACGAGGTACGCGCCGAGGGGTGGAGCAGGCGTCGAGGATCGTCGATGTGAACGAGGGAAGATGCCCACGATCAACCAGCTGGTCCGGAAGGGCCGCAAGCAGACCGGGAAGCGCCGAAAGGCGCCCGCGCTGGAGAAGAATCCGCAGAAGCGCGGCGTCTGCACACGCGTGTATACGACCACGCCGAAGAAGCCGAACTCGGCACTTCGCAAGGTCGCACGCGTGCGTCTGACGAACGGCTACGAGGTAACGGCCTATATCCCGGGCGAAGGGCACAACCTCCAGGAGCACAGCATCGTTCTGATCCGCGGCGGTCGAGTGAAGGACCTTCCCGGAGTCAGGTATCACATCATCCGCGGTGTCCTCGATACGTCGGGGGTGCAGGACCGCAAGCAGGGCCGATCGAAGTACGGCGCGAAGAGGTAAGCCGCCACCCTGCTGCCCGCCTCGAAGCGTAGGCGGGTTCAGCGGCCGATAATCGCGGAACGTCGCACCGGGAGCCTGGTGCGGCGATCGTTAACCGGTTCAGTCAGGCCGGTTCTGTCTACTAACACCGAATCCATCGGCCCCGACGCTGATCGGGGTGCGGACAGAGCAGTCGAATAGCATATGGCGCGAAGACAGAGAGCCGTAGTCCGAGAGGTGCCGCCGGACCCCCGCTACCAGAGCGCGGAGGTCTCGAAGTTTATCAACGTCCTGATGCTGGACGGCAAGAAGTCCGTGTCCGAGGCGATCTTCTACGACGCGATGCGGACGATCGAGGAGCGGACCGGCCAACCGGCACTGAACGTCTTCCGGCAGGCGGTGTCGAACGCCAGACCGGTGCTCGAAGTTCGCAGCCGACGGGTTGGCGGCGCGACCTACCAGGTGCCGGTGGAGGTTCGGCACGGGCGCAGAGATGCGCTTGCCCGCCGATGGCTCGTGCAGTTCGCCCGCAGCCGGCCGGGAAAGACGATGGCCGACAGGTTGGCCGGCGAGCTGCTGGATGCCAGCCGCGGCGAGGGCGGCGCCGTTCGCAAGAAGGAGGACGTCCACCGGATGGCCGAAGCCAACAAGGCGTTCGCTCACTATCGGTGGTAGGCGCGCTCGGCGAGGCCTCACGGGTTCCGCCCCGACGAGCTCACGATCCGGGGGATCGTAGGCTCGCTTCGCGAATCCCCGCGACGCCTCAGCGCGGCCGGTCGGTAGTGAGTGGGACTGAGCGGTACAGGGACGGTGGGTGTGAGGGAAGGGCTCGGACGAGAGAGACGGCAGAGACGAGATAGCGAGAGAAGATAGGCAGATAGATGGAGAGGCGGACGCCGCTTGAGCGGCTGAGAAACATCGGCATCATGGCGCACATCGATGCCGGTAAGACCACGACCACCGAGAGGGTCCTGTATTACACGGGTCGGCTCCATCGGATGGGTGAGGTGCATCATGGCGACGCCACGATGGACTGGATGGAGCAGGAGCAGGAGCGCGGCATCACGATCACCTCGGCGGCCACGACCTGCCTCTGGGAGAAGAACGACGAACAGTACCGCATCAACATCATCGACACGCCGGGCCACGTGGACTTCACCGTGGAGGTGGAACGTAGTCTCCGCGTGCTGGACGGTGCGGTGGCTCTCTTCTGCGCCGTGGGCGGTGTCGAGCCGCAGTCGGAGACGGTCTGGCGTCAGGCCGATGGCTATGCCGTACCGCGCATCGCCTTCGTGAACAAGATGGACCGCGTTGGCGCGGACTTCGAGAACGTCGTCCAGATGATGCGCGATCGGCTCGGCGCCAAGGCGCACCCGATTCAGTGGCCCCTGGGCGAAGGGGAGCTCTTCACCGGCGTCGTCGACATCGTCCGCCAGGTCGAGATCGTGTACGACGAGGACTCGCTCGGAGCCAACTGGGAAGAAGGCCCGATACCGGAGTCGATGCGGCCGAAGATCGACGAGCTCAGGCATGACCTGATCGAGGCGGCGGTCGAGTACGATGAGGAGCTCCTCGAGAAGTACCTCGACGGCCAGGAGCTGACCGAGGAGGAGGTTCGACGCGCGATCAGGAAGGCCACGCTGGCGGGTAGCTTCACGCCGGTTCTGCTCGGTTCCGCGTTCAAGAACAAGGGCGTCCAGCGGTTGTTGGATGCCGTCGTGGATTATCTGCCGTCCCCGGCCGACGTGCCTCCGATCCGCGGTCATCTGCCCCAGCAGGACGAGCACTTCGAGACGAGGGAGGCTTCGGACGACGCGCCCTTCTCGGCGCTCGTCTTCAAGATCGCCACGGACCCGTACGTGGGGCGGCTGACCTACTTCCGCGTCTACTCGGGCCAGCTCGAGGCGGGAAGCCACGCGCAGAACACGAGCCGGGACAAGAAGGAGCGGGTCGGGCGTCTTCTCCAGATGCACGCGAACAAGCGCGAGGAGCGCGAGGTCGTGTACTCGGGCGACATTGCCGCGGCGATCGGCCTCAAGTTCAGCAAGACCGGCGACACGCTGAGCGATCGAAAACACCCGATCGTCCTCGAGTCGATGAGCTTCCCCGAGCCGGTGATCCGGGTGGCGATCGAGCCGAAGACCAAGGTCGACCAGGACAGGCTGGCCGAAGCACTGCAGAAGCTGGCCGAGGAGGACCCGACCTTCCGCGTCCACACGGACCCGGAGACCGGACAGACGATCATCAGCGGGATGGGCGAGCTACACCTCGAGATCATCGTCGACCGGCTGCAGCGCGAGTTCAAGGTGAACGCGAACGTGGGCCGTCCCCAGGTCGCCTACCGGGAAACGATCCGCACATCGGTCAACAAGGTCGAAGCCAAATTTGTCCGACAGACCGGTGGACGCGGCCAGTTCGGCCATGTCGTGATCAACGTCGAACCGACGGAATCCGGGACCGGCTTCGTGTTCGAGAACGAGATCCGCGGAGGCTCGGTCCCACGCGAATACGTGCCCTCGGTCGAGCAGGGCATCAAGGAGGCGATGGAGTCCGGTGTGATCGCCGGATATCCCCTCATCGACGTGAAAGCGACGCTCATCGACGGCTCCTTTCACGAGGTCGACTCCAGCGAGATGGCCTTCAAGATCGCCGGATCCATGGCGCTCAAGGACGCGGTGAAGCGCGGCGACCCCGTGTTGCTCGAGCCGATCATGGACGTGGAGGTCGTGACTCCCGATGAGTACCTGGGGGATGTCATGGGCGATCTCACCAGCCGGCGCGGCAAGATCGGGGGGATGATGCAGCGGTCTTCCGCTCAGGTGATCGGTGCCTCGGTGCCGCTCTCCGAGATGTTCGGCTACTCGACCGTGCTTCGCTCTCTCAGCCAGGGGCGGGCCGTCTACACGATGCAGTTTTCGCATTACGACGAAGTGCCGAAGTCGAAGCTCGAGGAAATCCTCTCTTCAAACGGGAGCAAGTGACAGTCAGGGCGCCCGCCGGCGCTCCAACCCCGAAACCGGGGCGTTTCTAAGGAGACCGAATCAGCAATGGCGAAGCAGAAGTTTGAGCGGACGAAGCCGCACGTAAACGTGGGAACGATCGGACACGTGGACCACGGGAAGACGACGCTGACGGCGGCGATCACGGAGGTGTTGTCGA
>JBDGZR010000084.1:0-12681 GCA_039588495.1 Gemmatimonadota bacterium
ACCCAGCTGATCCCGGTACTTGGCCACGGTCCGGCGGGCGATCTGCACACCCTCACTCTTGAGGATATCCACGATCGCCTGGTCCGTCAGCGGTCGCCTCGGGTCTTCGTCATCCACCAACTTCTTGATGCGGGCCCGGATGCCCCGGGCCGAAACGTCCTCGCCATAGTCCGTCGAGAGGCCGCTCGAGAAGAAGAACTTGAGCGGATAGACTCCACGAGGCGTCTGCACGTACTTCCCGTTCGTCACCCGGGAAACGGTTGATTCGTGCATGTCGATGTGCTCGGCCACCTCTCGCAGCGTCAGCGGCTTCAGGTACTCGACCCCTTTCTCGAAGAACTCGCGTTGCCGGTCGACGATGAAGTTCATGACCTTGAGCATCGTCTGCCGGCGCTGCTCGATCGCCTGAATCATCCACTGGGCGCTGTTCAGTTTCTTGGCGATGAAGGTCTTGTTGTCGCCCGTGAACTGGTTCTTGTCGCGTGCCACCTCGCGGTATGACCGAGAGAGCTTCAGGCGCGGAAGGGATGTGTCGTTGTGGAAGACGTAGTACTGATCATCGATCTTCTCGACGACCAGGTCGGGGGTCACGTAATCATCTCCCGCTTCGGCGTGCTTGAGACCTGGCTTGGGATCCAGCTTCGCGATCTCGTCGGCGGCCGTCTGGACCGCCTTGGGCGAGATTCCGTGCTCCTTGGAGAGCTCGCTCCAACGGTGATTCACAAGCTCGTCGAAATGGTCGCAGACGATGCGGAACGCGAGGCTGTCGATCTCCTCCCGGTCACGCAGCTGCAACAGCAGGCACTCGCGCAGATTCCGCGCGCCCACACCGCTGGGCTCGAACAGCTGGATCATCGCGAGGAGACGCTCGACCTCCTCGATCGTGAACGGCTCGGTCTGTTCAACCTCGTCCGACTCGGACTCCGAGAGATAGCCGTTGAGCGACTCGACGAGCTCTTCGAGGGAGCAGGTGAGGAAGCCTTCGCGGTCGATATTGCCGATGATCTCCTCACCGAGAAGCAGATCCCGCGGATTCAAGGGAAGAAGCTGGAGCTGGTCCCTGAGGAAGTCCCACAGGTCACGCGAGCTGGCGGGAGTCGGCCTGTAGAACTCGCGCTCCTCGTACTCGGCGCGGCGGCCGCCGACCTCGAAGCCGTTGAGGAGGATCTCTTCCCAGTCGATCTCGTCATCGGCCTCTTCCTTGGTCTCCTCCTCCTCCAGCTCCTCCTCGTCCGCCGGCTCGGTGAGATCCAGGAAGGGATTGTTCTCGAGCTCCTGCTTCAGGTGCTGTTGAAGGTCGAGGAGCGGCATGTACAGGAGATCCATCGCCTGGTAGAGGCGAGGGTTGACCTTCATCTCCTGTCGCAGACGCGGTAGTTGGCTCAGACCTATTCGGGGATCGGCCATGGTCTCTCGGTGGCGCCGAAAGCGCCTTCTTGGGTTGTTGGTTCCGGCTCGAAACGCCGGTCGGATCCGCTGCAACTGCCGCTCTGTGCACGAAAATATGGCATTGCGCACGCCGCGGCACGTCCCTTGCTGCGTCGGACGGGAACAAGCGCAATTCGGGTGCCTAAACGGGCGGGGTTGGAGGCTTTCGGGCAGGTTCGGGGAGCTTGGGTCGCTACGCCTTCGCTAGAGGCGGAAGTCCTGGCCCAGGTACATCTGTCTCGCCTTCGGATCGTTGACGAGCCGCTCGGCGGATCCCTCGATGTGGATCTGTCCGTTGAACATGATGTAGGCGCGGTCGGTGATCGAGAGCGTCTCCCTCACGTTGTGATCGGTAATCAGGACGCCGAGTCCCCTCGCACGCAGCTCCGCGACGATCCGCTGAATGTCGTCGACCGCGATCGGGTCCACGCCCGCAAACGGCTCATCGAGAAGCATGAACTTCGGGTTCGTGACGAGCGCCCTGGTGATCTCGAGGCGCCGCCGCTCGCCGCCGGAGAGGGCATAGGCCTGCTGATCGCGCAGGTGAGCGAGCCCGAGCTCGTCCAGCAGCTGCTCCAGCCGGCGCTCCGCCTCTTCGGGCGAGAGCTCCAGCGTCTCCAGGATCGCCATCACGTTGTCTCGAACGGAGAGCCGGCGAAAAACGGAGGGTTCCTGCGATAGATAGCCGATCCCGTCCCGTGCCCGTCGGTACATCGGGACCGAGGTGATGTCGCGCTCGTCGAGGAAGACCCGGCCCTCATCGGCCGACAGGAGGCCCACGATCATGTAGAACGTGGTCGTCTTCCCCGCCCCGTTCGGGCCCAACAGGCCGACGATCTCTCCCTGCTCGAGGCGAAGGTCCACGTCGTCCACGACGCGGCGGCGCTTGAATGCCTTGACGAGGCCCTGGGCTCTGAGGACGCTGGCCCCGGCCACACGTTGAGCGGCTCGAAGATCCGCCGTTGGCGCGCCCGCTGGCGCGGCCGGGTCGGGTTGCGAAGGTGGAGGTGCGAGGTCTCGCTCCCGCAGCCGTATCCGCGGTCTGGGAGGCGCCTTCAAGTCCTCGGCGGGGGCGACGTATATCCCGGGCCGGAAAGGTGGTGGCTCGGCAACCTCCGTGGGAGCGCCAGACCTCTCCGGATCGAGCGGCGCGAAGGGGTCGAAAGGGAAAGTCACGCGTCCCCTCCCTCCGGCTGGCCAGCCGGGATGGAATCCGTCGGGGCCGGCCCCATCGAGTCCGGCTCTGCGGGCGGCAGCGAATCCGGTTGCACGGCAGGTATGGAGTCCGGTTGCGTGGCGGGGACGGAGTCTGGCTGCACGGCCGGCACGACGCCCGGATCGTCCTCGAGCTCGGGGTCGACCGCGGCGGGGCCGGGGGCACCAGGCTCGAGGTAGATGCCGATCGCACGCAGCGCGCTAACCCGGCGGGCCTTCCCCTCGAGGAACTCCACGTCGATCTCTTCGCCGATGAGGTAGTTTCGCGAGAGCGGTCCGCCGGGCCCGGATTCACCTTCCACGAGGTAGAGCGAGCGTGCATCGCCGATGGCCAGCAACCGCTCGATCGTCTGCTTGCCGGCTGAGTCAGCGGGCGCCTCAGGGGGCGCCTCAAAGCCCTCACCGACCGGCGTGCCGGCCTCTTCCACTCCGGCTGGCTCGGTAGTTCCCTTGGCGAAGAGGATGATCAAGGTGTCGCCGACGACCCAGTTGCCCCCCTCCGCCGTCCGGGCCGGCTCCCCGAGCGACAGGTCGGGGGTCTCGACCTCGACCGCGGTGCTCTGTCCGACGGCGACGATGGAGTCGAGCCGCCCGGCGGCAGCACCGATGCGAAGCGAGTCCGCGCCCAGGACGTAGGACGCCGATGTCGCCAGGGATCGACCGGAGCCGAACGCCCAAACCTGGTCCAGCTCGCTCGCGACGAGTCGAGCCCGGATCTCCTCCGAGAGGATCTCGAAATCCTCACCGACCGCTCGGCCCGAGCCCAGTGCCCGAACCTCCTCCAGCTCATCATCCGTGAAGCGGAGGCGGATGGTGTCGCCCTCGAGCTCTAGGTCCTGTTGCCTGGCGAAGGCGGACCCGTAGAGGACACCGGTGCCCAGATCCATGTCGAAGAACGCGCTGTCCGCCTCCGCGTAGACGTCCGATCGCTCGATCACGACGCTGCCCCACGCCCACGCGAGACGCTCGCCGAACATATCGACCCGATCGGCGTCGACATCGACGGGCTTCCCTTCCTGGCCCGGCTCCGGGAGGAGGATCATGTGCGGGCGGCCGGTGGCGGTAGTCCGCTCGGCGATGCCGGATACGGCGCGGAGGAAGGTGACGTGCGGGCCGCGAAGGGTGGATCCGGAGGCGAGTCGCGTAAGGAGGACATCCTCCCTGGCGATCATCCGGTCGTCGATCTCGTAGAAGTCGAGTCGATCGGAGTCCATCGTTCGGATCGAGTCACGGTAGCGGACGGAGCCGAACATCTCGACGCGCCGATCGATGTCGTACCGTACGGCGCTGTCGGCGGTCATCGTGGCGGTGCCGCACGTCCAGCGCATCCCTCCCCAAACGTGCGTGATGTACGCGTCGGTCTCCTCGCTTACCCGGAGGCTGACGCTCTCGGTCTGGCCCGTCGGCTGCATGACCAGGGTGCAGCCCTGGGTTGCGGGCTGCGCGCCGGCGGAGCCTGGCCAGAGGTGGACGGCGAGGACCAGGAGAGCTGGGAGCCCGGCCGGCCTCATGACCCCTCGCTCCGCCGCGGCGACACCGCCGACGGGCGCGTCACACGCACGGTGTCGAGGCCGGGATCAGAGACGAAGCCCTGGCCGCGGATCGTGTTCGCGCCCCGGTAGAAGGTGAAGTCGACATCGCTGCTCAGCTGGTTCGAATCGGCGAGGTACTCGAGCGTCTCCGTTTCCAGCCGCTCGGACTGCTCGCGATCCACGACGACGACTCGTCCGTTCGCTTCCATGTCCTCGGTCTGCAGGTTCACGACGCCCTCTTCGGCCGTGAGGACGGAGACCTCCTCCCCGACGTCCCCGAAGAAGTGGACCCGGACTCCGCGGAAGCGGACCAGCGACTCCTCGTTCAGAAAGAAGGCGGTATCGGCCAACAGTTGGGCCCGGAGTACCCCGTCCGATGTGAGGATGTGACGGACGTCGATCGCCACCTGTTCGGCACCCAGCTCCAGCAATTCCGCTCCGGCGACCGCCGCGGCATCATCTCCACCGCACGCGGCGATTCCGCCGGCCAGCAGGCCTGCCAGTGCGCCCCTGGAGAGCCTGGAGCTGCGACGCGTGAAATCGCCGGCGGAGATGAGCGACGCTCGGGACCGGTGGAAGGGCAACGACGGCGAGGTCAGCGAGCCGCGCCGACCGCCTCCTCGGACATGTCGATTCCCGGCCGCGTCGCCGCGTCGTCCTGCCGCTGCCGCATCCGTTGGTTGGCTGCCGCCACGAAGGCGGTGAACAGGGGGTGCGGCGACATCGGACGGGAGCGGAGCTCGGGGTGGAACTGTGTGGCGATGAAGAAGGGATGGTCCGGTAGCTCCACGATCTCGACAAGGCCGCCGTCCGGTGAGAGCCCGCTGAACTCCATCCCGTTCTGCCCGAGATCGTCGCGGTACTCGTTGTTGACCTCGTAGCGATGCCGGTGCCGCTCGGAGACCTCCGTCGCTTCGTAGAGCTCGCGAGCGTGCGACCCCTCCTGGAGTCGGCAGGGGTAGGCTCCCAGCCGCATCGTGCCCCCCATCTCGGTCACGTTGTACTGCGCGTCCATCAGAGAGATGACCGGGTCCGTCGTCTCTTTGTTGAACTCGTGGGAGTGCGACTCCTCCAGGCCGCAGACGTTTCGCGCGAACTCGATGATCGCGCATTGCAGACCGAGGCAGATGCCCAGGAACGGGAGGCCGCTCTCTCTCGCGAACCGAACCGCGTCCACCATGCCCTCCGTCCCTCGCACGCCAAACCCTCCGGGGATGAGCACTCCCCCGTATCCATCCAGGAAGCGCGGTCCGCGATCCTCGAGCTCCTCGGAGGAAACCCAATCGATCTCCACCCCGACATCGTTCGCGATCCCGCCGTGTCCGAGCGCTTCCGCAATGGACTTGTATGCATCGACCAGAGCCGTGTACTTGCCCACGACCGCGATTCGAACACTGCCTTTCTCGGGCCGCTTGATGCGGTCGACCATCGCTATCCAGTCGGAGAGATCCGGTTCGGGAGCCTCGAGGCTGAGCAGATCCAGGATGTGGTCATCCAGATGCTGCTCCCGGTAGCGGAGGGGCACTTCGTAGATCGTCTCCACGTCGCGTGACTCGATGACGTGCCCCACGTCCACGTTGCAGAACCGTGCGATCTTCCGCCGGATCTCGTCGCTAAGCGGATGCTCGGTGCGGCAGATCAGGATGTCGGGCTGAATCCCCGTCTCCATGAGCTCGCGGACTGAATGCTGGGTCGGCTTCGTTTTCAGCTCGCCGGCCGCGGCGAGGTGCGGGATGAGCGTGAGGTGAACGAAGAGCGTGTTCTCCTTGCCCACATCCTGCCGGAACTGCCGGAGCGCCTCGAGAAACGGAAGCGACTCGATGTCACCGACGGTTCCACCGATCTCCGTGATTACGATGTCGTGGCTCGGAGCCAGGCGGCGGAGGTACGCCTTTATCTGGTCGGTGACGTGTGGGATGACCTGCACGGTCGACCCAAGGAAATCCCCGCGACGCTCCTTGGTGATGATGTCCTGGTAGATCCGGCCCGTCGTGACGTTGTTGGACTGGGAGAGCGATTCCCCGATGAACCGTTCGTAGTGCCCGAGATCCAGGTCCGTCTCGGCGCCGTCGTCCGTGACGTACACCTCGCCGTGCTGGAATGGCGACATTGTGCCGGGATCGACGTTGATGTATGGGTCGAACTTCTGGATGGTCACGGCGACTCCGCGCTCGACCAGCAGTCGGCCGATCGATGCCGCCGCAATGCCCTTGCCGAGCGAGGATACGACTCCTCCGGTTACGAAGATGTATCGTGTCGGCGAAGCATCAGACATGGACGCATTCCTCTCCAGGTTGTGCGCGTAACAGTTGTAATACCGGGAAACGAGGACGGCGTGCCGCCGGCTCGCGCGCGTCTCGACCAGGGCATGCCAGTGGGTCGAGGGCCTTTGAGCCCTGCGCGGGCTCTCGAGCCTGGTGTGGAGGGCTCGGAAAAGGCATGGAAGCCTAGCTGACGCTCGTCAGACTTAGGTGTCTCACGCGCGGCAAGTTAAGGGCGCCCGCCCGGCCCTGTCAAAGACAGTTATGGAACGACAATGCCGCCCTTTCGATCGCCAACCAACACGAGCTCCGCCACCACTCTGCCGCTCCGCGGATCGATCGCCACGCCGGCTTCGGCGAAGAAGACACGAAGGCCGAAAACCAGGTTGGAATGGAAAGTCGGGGACTCCCCCTCCCCCCAGGCCGAGCCGCCTCTGGCGTGTGCGACGAAGTTGACGGCGGCGGACTCGGACGCCCAGGGCAGCAGCGGCACGAAATAGGAGACACCACCGAACAGGAGGCGCGGTCCACGGAATTCGACCGCCTCGAACGTGGGCAGCGTCCCCACACCGCCGAAGGCCGACCAGCGCTGCTCCGGCAGGGTGCCCGCCAGATCGCCGCGCGCCTGGAAGAAGACCTTCACCTCCTGGCCGGCGATCGTCGGCTGATCCCAGCGCGCTCGCAGCTCGGCCAGAAAGAAGCCGAAATCTCCCGCCGAGTCCAGATCCGCGGCAGCCCCCTCCAGAAGCAGTCGTGCGTTTACGCCTGGGTCCCCGCGCTCGGTCCGGTGCGTGAGCGAGAAGATACCCGAGAGAATCTCACCCGGGTCGATCGCCGGGTTGGGCCGCACCGCGTCATTGGGAAAGAGCACGAAGTAGTCCCGTGCCTGGATGCTGTCGGAGCTCTCGTACTGGGCGGTGAACGACGGTGCGAGGCCAGGACCCGGCGTTCGCTCCACCGTCAGCGCCGCCCGGTCCGCCCGATAGTAGTTTCGGACGTCCTCTCCGGCGAAGAAGTAGCTGAGCGTGTTGTTGAGCGTGCCCCAGATCCACTCCTCGTTGTTCCGGGTCGCTCTCTCCAGCTCCCAGCCGAACTGCAGCTTCGAGCTCGGATACCAGAACTGCCGGACCGTCCCCTCGAACTGGGCGGGCCCCGTCCTGAACCTCCCGTCGAACGAGAGATCGGGACGCCAGGCCCAACCGGTCACGCGAAGCGTCGCGCCCCAGGAGAGTGTCAGCGCGTCGACGCGCTGGTAGGTCGGGACGCCGAAGCCGTACAGTCCGTGAAACTCGAAGACGGGAAGGCGCTCCACGGACAGGAAGATCCTGTAACCTCCGTCCTCCGGCATCACCGAGAAGGCGAGATCGGGCCGGTAGTCCACCTCCCCGGCGACTGTCGCCTTCGTCGAGCTGTAGAAGCCGCCTCCGATGACCACGATATCCCCCGCGAGATCGGCTCCGGGACGCAGGAAGAGATCTCCGTCGACGACGTAGACGCTCCCTCGCACCGTTCCCTCGAGCCGGACGGCGGATTGCAGGATCAGGAGGTCGCCTTCGATCGTCTCGTCCGCGGCGAGCACCGTGTCCCGGGTCCACAGCGTGTAGACTCCGTCGAGAAGGGTCGAGAGGCGCTCGTCGATCTCCTGTCCGGAGCGCGGATCGAAGCGAACTTCGGGCGCCCGAGGCTCCTGCTGGCCAGGCTCCACGTCCCGTTCCTGGCCGACCAGAGAGGCAGGGGTGACGGAGGCCAGGGTGAGGATGGCCGGGACGAGGGCCAGACGCGCTCTCTTCGGGTTCATGATCGGCTCGACGTCTCGATGGCCTGACTCCAGCGCTCCCAGGCGAGGACCTCCGACGTGGAACGACGCGGCTCCAGGCTCGTGAAGCCGTCCGGGTATCCCAACGCCAGCACTCCGACCACCGGAACCGACGCCGGGACCTCGAGGATCGCGTGCAGATCGCTCTCGCGGAATCCGGTGACCCAGCTCGAGGCGAGGCCTAGATCCGCGGCTGCGATGGCCATGCTCTGCGCGGCCGCCGTCACGTCCATCGGAAAGCTGGGACGGCCCGTCCCGGCCACGTGGGTGTGGAAGCGCGCGCAGCAGACGATGAGAACGGGAGCCGTCCGGATGTGTGGGTGGTTGAAGGCGCTGCCCGCCAGGCGATGCCGCGTGAGCGCCTCCTGGACGATCACGAAGCGCCAGGGCTGGTCTTCCTTGGCCGACGGCGCGTAGCGGCCGCAGTCGATGACGCACTCGAGCACGTCGGGCGGGATGAGCCGGTCCGCGAACCCGCGGACCGGCCTACGGTTGCGGGCCAGGCTCAGAACGCGCGATGCACGGCTCACGGCCACTCCGGCGGCTGGTCAGCCGCGAGGATGGTAGGCCCGGTGCACATCGCGGAGATACGTGCGGTCGACATGCGTGTAGATCTGTGTAGTCGAAATGTCCGAGTGCCCGAGCATCTCCTGGACAGATGCCAGATCGGCTCCGCCCTCGAGGAGGTGCGTGGCGAACGTATGCCGCAGAGTGTGCGGCGACACCGGCCGCTCGATTCCCGCCCGCTCGACGCAGCGCCTCACGATCTTCCATGCGCCCATCCGTCCGAGGGGTCGCCCGTGTCCGTTGAGGAAGACCGCGCCGCCTCCGTGGCCGCGGTCCAGGCGCGGCCTAAGCTCGCGAAGGTATCGGTCGAGGGCATCCCGCGCACGGTCGCCCAGCGGGACCAACCGTTCCTTGGCTCCCTTCCCGATCACCTGAACGAAGCCTTCATCCATGTCGACGTTGCGGAGCGTGAGGCCGGTGAGCTCGGAGACCCTGAGTCCGGCCCCGTACAACAGCTCGAGCATGGCGAGATCCCGCATTCCGTATGTGTCGGTGGTAAGGACGGAGGCGAGCAGGCGCTCGACTTCGGCGTAGCTGAGCGCCTCGGGTAACGGCCGCCCGGCGCGCGGAGCTTCCAGCCTCTCCGTCGGATCTCCCTCCACGATCCGCTCGGCAAGCAGGTAAGCGAAGTAGCCGCGCAAAGCGGACAGCTTTCGAGCGATCGTCGATGGGGCAAGTCCGCGCTCGGCCAGGCTCGCCACGTGCTCGCGCAGCAGCCCGTAGTCCACGTCACTCGGAGCCTTCACGCCGTGCACTGCCGCGAAGCCGACGAGCTCTCCGCAGTCGGCCATGTAGGCCTCGTGGGTGGTCGCGGAGAGCCCTCGCTCGAAGAGAAGGAAGTCGGAAAAACCCTCGAGGTGGAATTCCCTCCGCAGGTCGCTCCGTGTCGAGCTCACGGGGGATCCTGCCGCTCCCGGCGGCTCGCCCACCACAGGACGCCGAGTCCCGCCAGGAGAACGACGGCCGCGATCACCAGGCCCGCGTTCACGGCTGAAACGGCCGAGACCACCTTGGAGAGGTTGCGCGATGCGAACATGCCGGCGAAGAGGAGGACCGCATACCAGAGGGCGGAGGCCAGTGCCAGTGGGATCGCAGTCCTCCAGAAGCCGAGCCTGCTGATGCCGGCGAACGCCGGTATCAGTACGCGGAAGACCGGAAAGAAGCGGCTCACGAGGATGGTGACCGCTCCGTAGCGTCCATAGAACTCGGCGAGCCGATCCAGCTGGTGAGGGCGAAGGAGCCAACGGCCCCACCGGGTGCGGAAGATCGCTCTTCCATACCGCCGACCCATGAAGTAGACGAACATGGCGAGAAGGATGTTGGCCCCCCACGCCGAGGCGAACACGAGATCGGCTCGCACGACGCCATGATCCGCCAGGACGCCACCCAGCAGGACGATGGTATCGGATGGGATGGGCGGAAAGATGTTCTCCACCGCCGTGCCGAGGGCGACCAGGAGGTAGACGGTCTCGACCGGGAAGACGTCCAGAAAGCGAATGAAGCTCTCGAGTTGGGCCGGCATGTCGGACCTCTACCCCGCTCTGCTGCCAGTTAGCCGCCGGAGCGGATGCTGGCGTGCAGGGTGTCCAGATCGGAGATCTGATCCAGCAGGGTGATCGCGATCGCAGCGAACCCGTTACCCGCCTCAAGCCAGGGAGTCGGGTTCATCTCCGGCCTCTTCGTCGTCACGTTGGCAGGAGCGATGTGAGCCAGCTCCGCCACCCTCTCCCGGATCTCGCGCAGGACCGTTTCCGAGCACGGCACCCCGGACAGGACGGTGATGTCCAGGTTGACGACCTGGTGGTTGTGGCTCTCGATGAGCCGCACCGCCTCCCGCAACTCCCTCTCCGCGATCCCCGCCCCGCCTTCAGCGTTGGTCTCGAGGACATCCGGCGCGTCGGCCTCGGACGCTCCCGTCGGTGCGGTATCCAGACCGGAGGCGCCGCGAAGCGCTTCGGCGACAGCTCGGTGGATGACGCCGGCGAGCGCACCCGTGGACGCTTCCCGACGATCGAAGCCCAATCCGACTCTCATCCGAGAGACCCCGAGGTCAAGGTGGCCGCTAGAGCCGGTCGGCCATCCGGAGCATGCGAAGGGCGAGGTGTGCCGCGTTCTTGGCGTTGTCGATCCCGACGGCGGCCACGGGCACTCCGGGCGGCATCTGCACCGTCGAGAGCAGGGCGTCCAGCCCGCCGAGGCTCCCGGCCGAGATCGGCACGCCGATAACCGGCAAGTCGGTGTGCGCGGCCACGAAACCCGGCAGGGCGGCCGACAGTCCTGCGCCGCAGATCAACACCGAGCATCCCTCTTCGCGGGCTCCTGACGCCAGCTCCCTGGTTCGATCCGGTTCCCTGTGGGCGCTCGCCACCACGAGCTCCGCCTCGACGCCGGCATCCTGTAACACCTCCAGGGCGCCCAGCATCTTGGGGCGATCGGATTCGGAGCCGATAAGAATCAAGACGTTTGGAATGGTCGAGCGCTCCCTACTCCGTCCACTTACGGACCACGAGGGTGACGTTGTGCCCTCCGAACCCGAACGAGTTGGTGATCGCCACCTGCACGTCCCTCTCCACGGGTCCCTGGTGGGCGTAGTCCAGATCACACTCCGGGTCGAGCTCCTCGAAGTTGATGGTCGGCGGGATGACCCCGCGTTCGCACACCAGAGCGCTGATGGCTCCTTCGACGGCGCCCGCCGCACCGAGCGTGTGGCCGGTCATCGACTTCGTCGAGCCGACGACGAGATCATAGGCGTGATCGCCGAACACGTGCTTGAGGGCGGCCGTCTCCGTCGCATCGTTCTGGGGAGTCGAGGTGCCGTGCGCATTGACGTAGTCCACTTCGCCAAGCTCGATCTGGGCGTCGGCGAGAGCGCTTCGGATCGCCACCTGAGCGCCTGCTCCCTCCGGGGCCGGTGCGGTCATGTGGTGTGCGTCCGCGCTCTGGCCGAATCCGACGAGCTCCGCGAGGATGGCTGCGCCGCGCCCGCGGGCGTGTTCGAGCGACTCCAGGACGAGAGTGGCAGCGCCCTCCCCGAGGACGAAGCCGTCGCGGTACTTGTCGAACGGCCGCGATGCCGTGGCGGGGTCGTCGTTGCGAGTCGACAGTGCCTTCATCGCTGCGAAACCGGCCGTACAGAGCGGCGTGATCGTAGCCTCCGTTCCCCCCGCGATCATCACGTCCGCCTCGCCGGTTCCTATCGATCTGTAGGCCAATCCGAGCGCGTGCGCGCTGGAGGCACAGGCGGAGACGGTCGCGTAGTTGGGCCCACGGGCTCCGTAACGCATCGAGATAAGACCCGCCGCCATGTCGGCGATGAACATCGGGATGAAGAACGGCGAAACCCGACCGGGTCCTCGATCCAACATCCGGAGGTGTTGGTTCTCCAGGGTCATCAGGCCGCCGATGCCGCTCCCGATGATGACGCCGAATCGCTCTTTCGGGAGGCCGGGCAGAGCCTCCCGCAGGTCGGCGGCCTCCACGGCCTGCTCGGCGGTAGCAAGTGAGAACTGGACGAACCGGTCGCTCCGCTTGACTTCCTTCGGGTCCATGAAGGGCGACGGGTCGAAGTCCTTCACCTCACAGGCGAATCGGACGTCCTGATCCGCGGCGTCGAAGAGAGTGATCGGCCCGGCGCCGCTTCGGCCTTCGATCAGGCCGGACCACGTGGACTCCACGTCGTTCCCGAGCGGCGTGACGAGTCCGAGCCCCGTCACGACAACGCGTCGACGCACGGCGGCCTAGCCGTCCACGGCGGGGTTCGACCTCAGGGCGATGGGCATCGGATCAGTCCTGCTTTCCTTCCAGGTACTTGATCGCGTCACCGACCGTCTGCATCCGCTCGGCATCCTCATCCGGGATCTCG
>JBDGZR010000085.1:0-12642 GCA_039588495.1 Gemmatimonadota bacterium
CGGTAGGTGTTGTACACGAAGTTGTGAATCGCGCGTTTGTCTCCCACGGTGAGAAACAGGTGGACCACCGAGTCGGGGTTCAGCCGGTACCGATAGGCCGCGTCAATCTCGATCGAGAGCTGGTCGGCCGTCAGTGCGGCCAGACGCTCGCTCTGCCCGGAGGGGGGGTACTCGATCTCGCGCCGATCGTAGTTCGTCCACGAGCGCAGGATCGAGTGGTAGAGGCCCTGTCGGTACGGTATGGGGTCTACCGCACCGGTCACCGGGTTGCGCTTGACGGCTACCTCGAAGTCGTCGACTCGGTTGAAGCCGAACAACAGCAGCATCGCCACGAGAAGTACCAGGACTCCGGCGCCTATCGCGCCCGCACCCCGGAAGGTCTTCCTCAAGTCTAAACGGGATCTCCTGATCGGAGTGCTCATCCGTTGCCTCCTTTTTGGACCGGTTCCGTGCCAAGGCATCAACGTAGCCCCGGGCCGCCGCAGAACCCAGGCACGCCCAGGCCGCCACCGGCGGGTCGAGCCTTGTAGCTTGCCTCCACGATGTACAATTTGGCCCCGCACGCGTCCGACGTCGAAAGCCGTCAAAAGCCGAGGAGATAAATGTCGACCATTGAGAGTATCGCTGCCCTGGAGATCCTGGACTCGAGAGGCAATCCGACCGTCGAGGCCGAGGTCCGGCTGGAGGGAGGAGCGTCGGGTCGAGCGGCCGTTCCGAGTGGCGCGTCGACCGGCCGACACGAGGCCGTGGAGCTTCGTGATGCCGATCCGTCGCGCTATGGCGGCAAGGGGGCGCTACAGGCCGTGTCCTTCGTTGCCGGTGAGATCAGGGCGCGCGTCTCGGGAGTTTCCATCCAGGATCAAGGCGACTTGGACAAGCGCCTGATCGAGCTCGACGGCACGCCGAACAAGGGTCGCCTGGGAGCCAACGCGCTGCTGGCGGTCTCGATGGCATACGCGCGTGCCGCGGCGACGGAACGGGCGGAGCCGCTGTACGAATATCTGGCGACGGCTGGCCGGTCAGCCGTCGGTCCCGGAGTGGGTGAGAGCGGTGCGGTGCCGGACGGGTGGGGCGTCCTTCCCGTTCCGATGCTGAACATCCTCAATGGCGGCGCGCACGCCGACAACAACGTGGACATCCAGGAGTTCATGGTCGTTCCGGTGGGCGCCACCGATTTCGCCGAAGGCCTCAGAGCAGGCACGGAGGTGTTCCACGCGTTACGCAGCCGACTCGCGGTCGGCGGGCTCTCGACCGCCGTAGGCGATGAGGGAGGAGTGGCTCCCGATCTCGAATCGAATCGTCAGGCGCTGGATCTCATACTGTCCGCCATCCGGGATGCGGGATACGAGCCGGGCCAGGACGTGGCGCTGGCTCTCGATGTAGCCGCTACGGAGCTCTGGGATCCGGGCACCGAAAGGTATCGGCTCGAGAGCGCAGGGGAGTCGGGCGAACTGATCGCCGCAGAACTGATCGACCTCTATGCCGCCTGGACGGAGGAGTACCCGATCGTGAGCGTGGAGGACGGCCTGGCCGAGGACGATTGGGAGGGCTGGAGGCGGATGACGTCTCGGCTCGGGAACGCGATCCAGATCGTCGGTGACGACCTCTTCGTCACGAACGAGGATCGTCTGCGCCGGGGGATCGAGGAGGGCGCCGGCAACGCGATCCTGATCAAGCTGAACCAGATCGGAACCGTCAGCGAGACGCTGGACGCCGTCCGCCTTGCCCAGGCGGCTGGTTTCGGCGTCGTGATCTCGCACCGCTCCGGAGAGACGGAGGACACGTTCATCGCGGACCTGGCCGTGGCCACCGGAGCGGGTCAGATCAAGACGGGTGCCCCGTGCCGCTCCGAGAGGGTCGCCAAATACAATCGGCTGTTGCGGATCGAGCGCGAGCTGGCCTCGGCGGCCACGTACCCTGGCGCGGACGTTTACTTGGGGCGATCCTAAGGGGTCCCGCCCATCGCCTCATGTACAGAGGCTCATGTCCGAGAGGCTGAGAAGACTCGGCCAGCGAACGCTCGTCGCGGCGCTCTGGCTGGCCGGAGGATACTACCTTTTCCTGGGCGGCGAGTACTCGTCCCTCGATCTCCGGTCGCTCCGCCAGGAGCGGCGGACGCTGGGTGCGCGCGTCGACTCTCTGGCGGCAGTCACCGACTCTCTGGAGGCGTGGGCCGACAGCCTCGAATCCGAGCCGAGCGTGATCGAAAAAGTCGCCCGCGAACGCTACGGATTCATCCGCGATGGCGAGCTTCTGTTCCGCTTCATCGAGGTCGATACCGGGGCAGGCCGCCGGGTTGACCGGTAGGCAACCCGCTTCTTAAATTACTACTTACACTGCGGGGTGGAGCAGTCTGGTAGCTCGTCGGGCTCATAACCCGAAGGTCGCGGGTTCGAATCCCGCCCCCGCTATTCGGGTGCGGTGTCCAGCTGGCCGGAGCCTTCTCCGGCCGCGTTTTTTTGGGGTCATGGGCAGGGTAGCTCAGCCTGGTAGAGCAAGGGACTCATAAGCCCTGGGTCGCGGGTTCAAATCCCGCCCCTGCCATCTGCACGCCAAGCCCCGCCGTCCCGCGGCGGGGCTTTCGCTTTGGGGCTTTCCTGTTACGGTGTGTGTGGCGCGATCTCCGCCATGAGAGTCTCGGAGGTACGGCGCATAGGAGGTGGCTCGAAATGAGGGTCTCGCAGTGACCGAATCGGCCGAACCGATCGAGGTTCTCGTCCGGTTCAGCGGGGAGCTGAGCATTAAGGCGAAGCGCACCCGGACTCGATTCGAGGCGCGCCTGGCCAAGAACATCCTGGACGCCTGCCACTCGCACGGGCTCCGCTGTCGAGTGACCCGCGGTTGGAGCCGCCTGCACGTCTTCTCGCCCGATCCGGGAATCCTCGATCTGTTGAGGCGCGTCTTCGGGATCAGCTCCTATTCTCTCGTCGAGGGGCGCTGCGACGCCTCGCTGGACCAGATCGTGGGTCTCGGCCGGCGCCTGTACGCCGATGCCGTCAGGGGACGGCGATACGCCGTACGTGCACGCCGCAGCGGCCAGCACGACTTCAGCTCCTACGACGTTCAGCGCGAGCTGGGCTCCGCGCTCAATCCTGGGGCGACGGTGGATCTCACCGACCCCGAGGTCGAGGTTCGCGTCGAGGTGCGGGACCGGGAGGCCTACTTCGTGGGGCAACCCATCCGCGGTGCGGCGGGTCTCCCGCTGGGGGTGCAGGGGAAGGCCGTCGTGCTGATCTCCGGCGGGTTCGATTCGGCAGTGGCGGCCTGGATGGTCCTGAGACGTGGCGTCGAGGCCGAGTACCTGTTCTGCAATCTGGGTGGAGCGGCGTACAAGCGGCTCACGATCGAGGTCGTGAAGGTCCTGGCGGACGCGTGGAGCTACGGCACGCACCCGAAGCTCCACGTCGTCGACTTCGCGTCGGTGATGGCCGAGTTCCAGCGAACCGTCAAGCCATCCTACTGGCAGGTGACCCTCAAGCGGATGATGTACCTGGCGGCCGCGGAGGTGGCGGCAGAGACAGGCGCCGATGCGATCGTGACCGGAGAGTCGATCGGGCAGGTGTCCTCTCAGACGCTCGCGAACCTGAGGGCGATCGATGCGGTCGCGCCGCTTCCAGTACTCCGCCCGCTGCTCGGCTTCGACAAGAAGGAGATACTCGATCGATCCAGGCTGCTCGGTACGTATGAGCTGTCGGCCAGGGTGAGGGAATACTGCGCCATCGTTCCGGACCGGCCCGTCACGGCGGCGCGCCCGGAGAAGGTGGCTGCACTGGAGGAGCACATCGACCCGGCTGTCCTGAAAGACGCCACCGCCGATCGGCAGGTGCTCCGGCTTCGAGACCTCGACACCGCGGAGCTTATCGGCTCGCACCTGTTCGTGAGCGAGATCCCCGCCGACGCGATCGTGATCGACTCCCGAGATGCCGAGGCCTTCCTCGCATGGCACTGGCCGGGAGCCGAGCACCGGGAGTACGATGAGTTGACGCGGGAGTTCGCAGGATTGGCCCGCGATCGCACGTACGTGCTCTATTGCTCCGAAGGGATCCTTACCGCCCACATCGCCGAGCGCATGCAGTCCAAAGGGTACGAGGCCTACAGCTTTCAAGGGGGTGTGCGGAGGCTGCGCCGCCACGCGGAATCGGTCATCGCGACCTCGACCGATGAGCCGCGCTGATCCGGAGGCGGCGACCGGCGGGTGGCCGGCCGCTTTGACACTCTCGGCCGAGGGTGTCAGAATGCGGCGCCATGCCTGACACAGAGCAGACGAAGATCAGACAGCGCTTACTCGCCGAGACGCTGCAGGGCGAGATTCCGACCCATGTGGCCATCATAATGGATGGCAACGGCCGCTGGGCCGAGGCGCGTGGGCTTCCCCGCTGGGAGGGCCACCGGGAGGGAGCCAAGGCCGTTCGCGAGGCGGTGATCGCCTGTCTCGAGTTGGGCGTGCGACACCTGACGCTGTACGCCTTCTCGAACGAGAATTGGCTTCGGCCCTCCTCTGAGATCTCCGCCCTCATGGATCTGCTCGTCGAGTACGCGAACAACGAGGAGAGCGAGCTCAGCGAACGTGGCGTCCGCGTTAACGTCTTCGGCGATCTCGCGCGGCTGTCGCCCGAGGCGCGTGAGGCGGTCCAGCGCTTGGGGACGGCCACACGGTCGGGGTCCGCGCTCTCTCTCAACCTGGCCCTCAGCTACGGGTCTCGCTCGGAGATCGCTCGGGCAGCACGTCGGCTGGTGGCCGCGGCGCTGGACGGCCGGCTGAAGCCCGAGGAGGTGGATGCGGAGCGCTTGGCGCAGGAGCTCTACACGGCCGGGTCGCCCGATCCGGACCTTCTGATCCGCACTTCCGGAGAGCAACGTCTCTCGAACTTCCTCCTCTGGCAGGTCGCCTACGCCGAGCTCCTGGTCACGCCCGTTCTGTGGCCTGACTTCGATCGAGCCCATTTCTTCGAGGCGATCCTGGATTATCAGCGGCGTGAGCGCCGATACGGCCGCGTAGAGGTTTGAGCCCTCACTCCCGGAGCGCTGGCCACGCCTTCCGCTGGATCTTCAAGGCGACGGGAGGGGAGGCGCGCCCGTGAGGAACCTGCGCCGCCGGCTCGTCGTCGCCGCGGTCGGCATTCCGGCCTCCATCATCGTGGTCTATGCCGGCGGGATCTTCATCGCGCTCGGCCTGGGCTTTCTCGGGGCGGTCGGCTACTGGGAGTACGCGACGATGATGCGCGAGATAGGACACCGTCCTCTGATGGGCATCGGTGTTCTGACCGCGGCGGCTCTCCCGCTCTCCGTGCTGGGCCTGGGATTCCCGTTGGCGTGGGTGGTGGCCGTGGTCGCCATCGCGATAAGCGCGGCCGTCGCGACGTTCCGCCTGCCGCCCTCCGAGCGTCCACTCTCCAACGCCGCGGTGACGGTTTTCGGGGCTCTGTACCTCGGTGGCCTCCTGAGCTTCGGCGTTCCTCTCCGGGAATGGTTCCTCCCAGATCGAGTGGAGGGTACGCTACTTTTTTTCTATCCGGTCGTCGTCACCTGGGCGACCGACACCGGTGCGTACACCGGCGGTAAGTTGTTCGGACGGCGACAGATGTCGCCGACCATCAGCCCCAACAAGACGGTCGAGGGAGGCGTCGCCGGCATCCTGACGGGGGCCGTCGCAGCCGTCCTGTACGGTCTTTGGGTTCTCCCCTCCGCCGGAAGCGCCGGCCGGGCCATGCTTTTCGGCCTTCTCATCGCGATACTCGCGATCGTCGGGGATCTCGTGGAATCTGCCCTGAAGCGGGAGTGCGGCCAGAAGGATTCGTCCGCCCTGCTGCCGGGACACGGGGGCTTTCTCGACCGGCTCGATTCGCTTCTCTGGACCATTCCCGGGGCTTTTCTCTTTTTCACCGCGGTGGGTCTTTGAGGAGGCCCGGGGAGCGACGGGGGGCGGGCGTTCCCCGGGCACCGATCCTGCAATCAGTCTCGCCCGCCCGCTCGCGAGCGACCGCCGCCGCCCGCATGGGGTGGACCCTCTATCGGAACTGAAAACCGCCACCTGGGGTGAAAGCTGCTCATGGATGCAATGGTGACTGTTCTGGCCACTGTCGTCGTGCTCGGCGTGCTGATCTTCGTGCACGAGCTCGGCCACTTCCTCGCGGCCAAGGCCGTCGATATCGAGGTGCAGCGCTTTTCGCTGGGGCTCGGGCCGAAGATGTTCGGTTTCCGGAAGGGTGAGACGGAGTATGTGATCTCCTGGTTCCCTCTGGGCGGCTACGTGAAGATGGCCGGAATGGCGGAGGAAGAGGGGATCGGCATGCTGGAGGGCGGCGCCGCCGGAGGCCGCGAGCCCTCACCTCGCGATTTCGACGCGAAGTCACTGCCCGCGCGCACGCTCGTGATCTCGGCCGGCGTCCTCATGAACCTTCTCTTTGCCATCGTGGCCTTTATCGTCGTCGCCAAGGCGCAGGGGGTCCAGCTGGCGTTGATCAGCGAGGTCCAGGAGGGCTCGCCGGCGGCCGAGGCCGGCTTCCAGGCCGGTGACCACATCGTGAGCGTGGAGGGCCAGCGAGTCAGGGCCTTCGAAGAGCTCGCGCTGTTGGTGCAGCAGAGCCCCGAGGAGTCGATCCGCGTCGGGGTCGACCGGGACGGCGAGCGCCTGAGCCTCAACGTCGTTCCACGAAGGGTCAGCATCTATAGCGACGTGATCCGCGATACCGTCGACATCGGTCAGATCGGGGTCACCTCCGATCCCGAGGGCGGCTATCGCACGCTCAGCTGGGCCGAAGCGATACCCGAGGGCTCTTTCAGGAGCTGGTATTGGGTAAGGACGACGCTGGAGTTTCTGGGCCAGCTCGTGAGTGGCCAGAGTAGCGCGAAGGAGGTAGGCGGCCCGATCCTGATCGGCCAGCTGTCCGGGCGGGCAGCGCGCGCCGGCATCTGGGCGTTGCTCTCCTTCATGGGGATCATCAGCGTCAACCTCGCCATTCTGAATCTGCTACCGGTTCCGGTCCTGGACGGCGGTCATCTGACCTTCCTGGCCTTCGAGGCTGTTCGAGGGAAGGCCCTCAGCGTCGAGCAGCGGATCAGGCTCACTCAGGTGGGACTCGTCCTCATCGTGGGGCTGATGGTTTGGGTGATCACCAACGACGTCTTGAGGCTCCTCTAGACGGTACACTAGGTTCGTCCGCTCCCGCCGGCGAACAGGTGGAGTTGTTCTCCATCCAAGACGCGCGACCGTAACGCCGCGACATCGTAGAGGGGCGTCGGACGCTCCTGCGTCGCCACATCGATCAGACCCCTGTAGTCCATTCCGGACAGCGCCTCGGCGACCGTGCGCAGCGCGAGCGGCCCGTCGTTGCATTCCTCGCTCATGTGCGCCAGCAGAACGCCGCCCAGTTCCGGGTGGTGAAGCTCCGCCGCCAGCTCGGCCGCCATCCGGTTGGAGAGGTGTCCCCGGCTTCCGCCGATGCGCTCCTTGACCGGCCACGGGTACGGGCCGTCACGAAGCAGGAGGTCGTCGTGATTCGCCTCGAGGACGAGAAAATGACAAGCGCGGAGCGCGTTTCGCACCGGACCGGTGGGCCGGCCGAGGTCGGTGGCGACGCCGATCTTGAGGCCGGATTCCGAGTCCGTCAGCGTGACCGCGAGCGGATCCGCCGCATCGTGACTGGTGAGAAACGCGTGGACCTCCACCCCTCCGATCCGAAAGGTGGCTTCGCGCTCGAAGATTCGAACCTCCTCCTCGCCCCAGAGCAGGCTCCGGCAAGCGGCGGCCGTGCGGCGGCTCATGTAGAGGGGCCAACCCCAGCGACGGGCCGCCACGCCGACGCCGCTCGTGTGATCGCGGTGCTCGTGGGTGACGATGATGGCGGCCACGCTCTCGGGCTCGATCTGGAGCGCCGCGAGTCTCCGCTGGATCTGCCGTCCGCTGAGTCCGGCATCCACAAGGAGACGGGTGTTCCGGGCCTCGACCAGGAGCGAGTTTCCGCGGCTTCCGCTTCCCAGCGCGGCTACGCGCATGTCCGGCGGCTCACCGGCGCGCGGCCGTAGCCCTCTCCCAGACCTCGGAGAGCCACGCCCTCTCCCCGTCACCGAACCGGACGCCACGCCGGCCCGCCGACACTTCGGCCGTCCGCAGGAACCCGTCTTTCCGGTGGACGGTCTCCGGTCCCCCCCAGCTGAACGGAGGCACCCACTTCTCCGGCCGGCGAGAGAGCACGTTTGCCCCACAACCGATCACGGCTCCCGTCGGGATCAGGGTTCCGATGGCCGTCTTGACGTGATCTCCGATCAGGCAGCCGAACTTCATCAAACCCGTGTCGACCTCATCGGTTGGGCCCGCGAGACGGACGGTTCCGTAGGTGTTCTTGAGGTCGCTGTTGGTGGTGAGTGCCCCGAGGTTGACCCAGCGTCCAAGGTAGGCGTGTCCGAGAAACCCATCGTGCGCCTTGTTCGCGTATCCGAGGACGACCGATTCTTCGATCTCGCCGCGCACGTAGCTGAAGGGGCCGGCCGAGAGTCGGGATATGGAGCCGCCGAGGAGACGGCTCGATGGGCCGGCGTAGAGAGGTCCCGCGAGGCGCGTTCCGGCGAGTACCTCGACCTCTCGGTCGAGGCAGATCGGCCCATCTCGGAGATCGAACAGCACCCCGGGCTCGATTCGTACGTCCGGCGCCAGCTGCAGCGGAGCGGCTCCCAGCCGCTCCCAGCCACCGGACGTGGATGCCTCGGGTACAGCCGGGAGCCGGTTCTCCAGATCCGCGGCCGTGCGCTCCGCCGAGCGCTCCACCAGATCCCATGCGTGCTGGAGGACGCTTCCCTCGACGACGATCGCGGCGCCCCTGAGCGGCGACGGGACCGCGAACCAATCGTCTCCCGGACCCTCCGAGCCCGACGGCAGATACGCCCCGACGATCTCGCCTTGCATCTCCAGCGTGGCCGGACCCTCCGGGATTTCGAACCTGGCGGTGGGATGGGGCACCGCACGGCAGCAGATGAAGAGACGGTCCTCGTCATCCCCCGGATCCCCTGCAGAGAGGACGGGTGGGGCGCCGTCCTCGGAGAACGAGCCGAGCCAGGGCCGCGTGAGGGTCCCGCTCGCCGCGGTACCTGCGAAGCCCTCGAGACGCCCTCGCAGCGAGTCGGTACCGAACCACAGCTCCGCGCACGGCCGGCTCAGCGCGTACGGCCACCAATCGCCGGCCCGGCGGTCATCGAAGACGTACAACTTCACGACTGGCTCCTCCGATCGGCTGGCTCGTCCTCGTCCTCCTCGAGGCGATCGAAGATCCGTTTCATCTCAGGTGCGTCCTCGCGCGTCGTGACGAAGGTGTGCCCTCCGCTGTGGACGACCACGACATCGTGGACCCGGAAGAGCGTCACGTCGCCGTCTTCCGACCACACCACGTTGCCCGAGCCATCGACGACCGTTCCGGGCCCGAGGATCACGTTGTCCTCGCCATCGGGTCGTCTCGACCGGTGAAGGGCGTTCCACCCACCGACATCATCCCAGCGGAAGCTCGCGGCCACCACTCCCACGCGGTCGCTTCTCTCCATGACGGCGACGTCCACGGCAATCGCCTCCGAGCGCTCGAAGAAGCCACTGACGTCGCCGGCCTCGAGGAGGTCGAGCCGAATCTCCGGGGCGTGCCGTCTGACCGCCTCGAGCAGATCGGCCGCCCGCCAGACGAAGATCCCGCTGTTCCACATGTATCTTCCCGAGTCCAGGTAGGCGCGAGCCTTGTCCTCCGACGGCTTCTCGACGAACTCGGCGGCCTCGTAGATCCCGGGCTCCATCTCGTCACCCAGCCGGACGTAGCCGTACCCGGTCTCCGGCCGGCTCGGCTCGATCCCCAAACAGAAGAGGCGCTCGCCGCGGGCCGCCGCCACGCCACGCCGGAGGGTGTCCAGGAAATCATCCAGCGGCTCGATCACGTGGTCGGCGTGAAGAGAGACCATGACCGCCTCCGGCTCCCGGCGCACGATCTCCCGTGCGGCCCAGGTGAGCGCCGGCCCGGTCCCCCGGGGTTGCGGCTCGACCAGGAAGCTGTCGGAGGGCAGCTCGGGCAGCGCGTCGCGGAAAGGCTCCACCAGGTGTTCTCCCGTCACGATCAGGGTCCGTGCGGGCCCGGCCAGGTGTATGGCCCGCTCGACCGTGTCGACGATCAGGGGACGATCGCTGCCGAGGGGGAGAAGCTGCTTCGGGCGTTCGGGGCGGGAGGCCGGCCAGAACCTCGACCCCACGCCGCCCGCCAGGACGACGGCGAACGGACGCTGGAACTGACTCACAGGATGTCCGTATTCACAGGCTCCGAGTATCGGTTGCACGGCCGCGTTCGTTCTCGGAACGAGCGCTGCGCCGAGGTGGCGGCGCTCGGAGATGCGGGCCGAAGCATGCGTACGGCGTGGCAACGTACCGGCGACCCGCATCGGGAGTCAACCAATCAGTCCGGAAATATCAAGTGTATCAGCGACTTAGCTTACTTGACCCGGCCAGTGCCCTCCGAGCATCTTCGGGAGGGCCGGGATCCGCTGGCGAGCGTTGGTCAGGGCTTTGGCCGGCCGCTGAAGAGGAGGTTCATTGAGAGGTGTGTCGCGGCTCTTGGCCGCCACATGGATGGCGATGATGGCGATGTCGCTGCCGGGCTGCGGGGACTCTCCGGTCGGCGTGCCGGTTCCCGACGAGCCGGGAGAGGCCACGCTGGCGGACTTTCGCACGGGGCCGTTGGTCGAGCCCTCCGCCTTCAGCTGGATCGTCCTCTCGACGATAAGGACCGATCAGTCGAGCGAGTGGGACTTCGCCTTCGCGCTCGAGGCTGACAGCACGGCGCAGCTCTTTCCGCGCGGCTCGGTGCTCGAGCAGCCGTCCACGGCGGGCCTCCAGATCGTTCCCGTGTCGTTCGATAATCTCATTCGGGCGCCCGAGACCGGGTACATCACGGACGAGCCCGTCACGGTCCAGGTGGGCGACGTCCTGGCAGCCGTGAGCCGCCGGCAGTGCGGGTCGCTGAACTTCGTTCGGTTCGGCAAGCTCGAGATCCTGGATATCGACCTCATCCGTGGACAGCTGACGTTCAAGCAGCTGGCGAATCCGAACTGCGAGAACCCCAACCTGGTACCCGGCGAGGCCGGAGAGATCTGAGCCGGCGCGTTCATGCTTGATATCCGATACATCCGTGAGCACCGCGACGAATGCCTGGAGCGCCTGGCCGTCCGGGGCGACCCGTCGCTTCCCGATCTGATCGATCGGGCGATCGAAGCCGATCGGGTGCGGCGTGAGCTCATCGGCGAGGTCGAGGGGCTCAAAGCGGAGAGGAACGCCCGCTCTCGTGAGATCGGCGAGCGGAAGCGGGCGGGCGCCGATGCGGATGATATCCTCGCGGAGATGCAGAAGGTCGCGGCTCGGATCCGCGCCCTGGATTCCGAGCTGACGGACGTGAGGGAGGGGCAGGATTCGCTCCTTCTTCTGATCCCGAACCTGCCCGACCCGCGTGTTTCGCCGGGTCGGGAGGGAGAGGGTGAGGTCGTGCGGACGTGGGGGGATCCCCCCGCACCCGACGACCGGTTCGAGGCCCATTGGGCGATCGGCGAGCGACTCGGCCTCCTCGACCTGGAGCGGGGAGCGAAGCTGACCGGCTCCGGTTTCCCGCTCTTCGTGGGTCAGGGCGCGCGACTCCAGCGCGCGCTCATCCAGTTGATGCTGGATACCCACGTCTCCGAGCATGGCTATACGGAGCTCGCGCCGCCGTACCTGGTGAACCGGGACTCGATGACCGCAACCGGACATCTCCCCAAGTTCGAGGACGACGCCTACCGGACCGACCCGGACGACCTGTTCCTGGTCCCGACGGCGGAGGTCCCGGTCACGAACCTATACCGTGGCGAGATCCTGGAGGGAGAGACCCTGCCGCTCGCCTATGTCGCCTATACGCCCTGCTTCCGACGGGAGGCCGGGGCGGCGGGGAAGGACACGCGAGGTCTGCTGCGCGTGCACCAATTCGACAAGGTCGAGCTGGTTCGGTTCGTGGAGCCGGCCCGATCCGAAGAAGAGCTGGAGGTTCTGACGGGGCACGCCGAGCGGGTGTTGGAGCTGCTGGAGCTACCCTATCGGAGGGTCCTCCTGCCGGGCGGCGACCTGGGCTTCGCCAACGCGATGACCTACGATCTCGAGGCCTGGGCTCCCGGAGTGGAAGCCTGGCTGGAGGTTTCCAGCTGCTCGAACTACGGTGATTATCAGGCGCGGCGAGCGAACATCCGTTTTCGACCTGGGGCTGCCGAGAAGCCGCTGTACGCGCACACGCTCAACGGGTCCGGGTTGGCGCTCGCGCGGATCATCGTGGCGCTGCTGGAAAACCACCAGCGTCCGGACGGCAGCGTTGACCTGCCGGCCGCACTTCGTCCCTACATGGGAGTGGATCGGCTCGAGTCGTGACCCGAAGGGTGTTTCCCTACGCGATCGCGGTCGCCTTCGCGGCCGTCATCGTTTCTTTCCTCGTCTACACGCAGCAGATGGCGAACGCGCTGCGCATGGATGCCGCCGTGTTCAGCCGCATTTACGCCCTCACTTTCCAGGCGACGGGTGCGCAGGATCCGGAAGAGCAGCAGCGCCTCACCGACCGCGTGCTGTTCGAGGTGCTGGGTGAGATGAACCGCCTGGAGATCCCGGTC
>JBDGZR010000086.1:0-12455 GCA_039588495.1 Gemmatimonadota bacterium
GCTCGCGAACTGCGGAATGGCGATCGCGGCCAGAATACCGATAATCACCACCACGATCAGCAGCTCGATGAGCGTGAAGCCTTTCGAGTCGTGGAGTTTGTCGCGGAGCATTCTAATCTCTCCTGTTGTTGTTTGCCCCTGCCGATCGCGGTGTTGGCGGCGGGGAAGCGCTCTTACCGTCGCCCTGAAAGGGCAACTGCCATACCCTTCGCGTAAGAGAAACATAAGGGACCGTAATACAGTCAGTTATGGCTTGTACTGCGGACCCGGTCATGACGGAAGCGGGAGGTTCTCGTTGCAGGATGCAAGAAGTGACGGCGCTCCTGCAAAGAATCCCCTCGGCGGTACATGGCCCGGCGGGGAAGCGCCGAGGCGCTCCCCCGAAACGCCGGTCTCAGGCCTCCAACTCATACCTCTTGATCTTCCGGTACAGCGTGCTGGGATCGATGCCCAATACCTCGGCCGCACGAGTCTTGTTGCCGGCCTCCGCCTTGAGAACGTGCTCGATGTACGCCCGCTCGATGACCTCCAGGCTCGGGTTCGCCGGCGACGTCTCCTGAACGAGGGGAACCGACGGCGGCTCCTTGAGTCGAGTCGGGAGAGCGCTGGCGTCGATCGTCGCGCCGGATGTCAGAACCACGGCGCGCTCGACCACGTTTTCCAGCTCTCGGACGTTGCCGGGCCAGTTGTAGCCCTGGAGGACCGTCATCGCGTCGGCCGATAGCTTCGTCGGGGCCGTAGCATCCTCCTCGGCATGCCGCGCCAGGAAATGCTCGGCCAACAACGGAACGTCCTCCTCGCGCTCCCTGAGCGCCGGGATCTCCACCGAGATCACGTTTAGCCGATAGTAGAGGTCGCGGCGAAAGCGCCCCTGCTCGATGTCCCTCTCGAGATCACGATTGGTCGCCGCGATCAACCGCACGTCAACGGCCACCGCCTTGGTGGAGCCGACCGGTATCACCTCCCGCTGCTGGAGCACCCGGAGCAGTTTGACCTGGGTGGAGGGTGCCATCTCGCCGACTTCGTCCAGGAAGAAGCTCCCGGTGGATGCGGCCACGAAGAGCCCTTCCTTGTCGCGGACGGCGCCCGTGAACGAACCCTTCACGTGACCGAAGAGCTCAGACTCCAGCAGACCTTCGGGGAGCGCCGCACAGTTCAAGGAAAGGAAGCGCCGGTCCGAGCGCTCGGAGAGCTCGTGGATGTAGCGCGCGAACACTTCCTTTCCGCTTCCGCTCTCGCCGCGAATCAGGATCGTCGAGTCGCTGGCGGCCACCGACTCGGCCAGATCGAGCGCCTGGCGGAAGCTCGAGCTCAGGCCGATCGGGCGCAGGACGTCGTGGGTGTCCCGCTTTTTCAGCTCCTTCTTGAGACGAGTGTTCTCGCGGGCCACCACGCCATAGGAGAGAGAGCGGCGTAGAACAGCCAGCAGCTCCTCGTTCACCCACGGCTTCTGCACGTAGTGGGTCGCGCCCAGATTCACCGCTTGAATCGCCGACTGCAGGGATGCCTGCGCCGTGAGGAGGACGACGGGTGTGCTCGGGTCGCGCTCGCGGATCTCCTGAAGCACATCGACGCCGGTCATCTTCGGCATTCGGATGTCGCTGAGCACGATGTCGGGCTTCGTCTCCTGGAATCTGTCCAGCCCCTCCGTGCCCGTGAGCGCGGAAACCACATCGAACCCTTCGTCGTTCAGAAGAACTCCGAGAGCGTCGTGGACGCTCTGCTCATCATCGATCAACAGGAGTAGCGGTTTCTGGCTCATAGCTCGCTCGTCATGGGTTCGGGTGACTGGATCTCAGAGAGCCTGTTCTCGAGATCACGACGCGGGATGATGATGGAAAAGGTGGCGCCCTTACCCGGCTCGGAGCTCGCCAGGAGCACACCCCCGTGGGCTTGGACGGCTCGATAGGCGATCGCCAAACCCATCCCCGTGCCCCCCTTCCGCTTGGTGAAGAAGGGATCGAAGATCCGGCTCATGTCCTCGGCTTCGATGCCCGGGCCGTCGTCGATGACACGGATCCGGACGGGATGGCCGAGCTCGACGCTTCCGGGCACGAACACGGGACCCAGCGTGTCGGCCACGACCCGCACGCGCACCGGAACGGCTTCGTCGGCCGCCTGCACCGCGTTGAGGACGAGGTTCAGGAGGATGCGGTGCAGAAGGTCCGGATCGCCCCACAGATCCTCCAGCTGGCCATGCACTTCTACCTCGAACCGGGCGTGGTTCTCCGCCTCGGGCCGCTGGCCGACCAGATGGACGACGTCGCGGATCATGTGGTCCAGATCGATCCGTTTGCGCTCGACGACGTCGACCCGGGCGAAGTTGTTGAACTCTCCGAGCAGCCGGTTCAGCCGGTCGGATTCGCGAACGATCAGTCCGGTGAGAAGCTGCTCCGCGTCGCCCCCTTTCGCGCGGCGCGCGAGCTGTTCGGCCGCGCTGCGGATCGAGGCCATCGGATTCCGGATCTCGTGGGCCAGCGAGGCGGAGAGCTCGGCCACCGCCTCCAGGCGCCCGGTGCGAAGCCGCAGGCTCTCCAGCTGACGCGCCGGACGCATATCCTGCATCACGATCGTGACGGAAGGAGGAGCCTCGAGAGGCGCGTGCAGAGCGGTGCTGACCGAGAGGGGCAGCCCGGCGGCGTCACCCGGAACGGGCTCGCTCCCCCAGCCCTCGCCGCCGGGCAGGGAGGCACCCGCGGATCGCTCGAGCTGGTCCCGGCGGGAGGGCGAGTACGACCCGTCGACCTGCGCCTCCCGATCCCTGACCACCCTTTTCGTTCGTATGGTCTCGCGAACGGCGCGCGAGATCTCGGGGGCTCGGTCGTTCAGCTCCGGAAGCAGATCACGGCCCAACCAGTCGTCCGGATCCACATCCAGGAGCTCCGCGGCCGCCGGATTCATGTAAGCTACCTGCCCGGATTCATCCATCGTGATCACGCCGGAGCTCAGCGTGCGCAGAACATCAGCGGTTCCGAGCCTGAGGCGCTTCAGCTCGCCCTCGATCGTCCGGAGCTCCTGCGCCGCCTGCCGGAGCTGGCCGCCGATGATGCTCGCCACCATGGCTACGATGGCGAAAACTGCGACCTGGAAAAGCACCGCGCCCGAAAGCTGGGCAGGGTAGGCCGCAACGAGATCCAGCAGGTAGGCCACACCTGCCGAGAACGCCAGCAGGAGAGCGTAGGAGAACGGGAGCGTGAGCGCGTAGCCCGAGACGAACGCGATGTAGAGTAGTGGAGGGAAAGCGCTCTGGCTCCCGCCGGTGATGTGGACGATTCCCGTTATGAGCAGCAGATCGAGCAGGGCCTGCGAGAGAAGGAAGACCCGGCCTGGAGTCCGCCTGCTGACGTGGCTGTACCAGTAGGCGATCGGCGTAACGAGCGCGGCCGCCCCGAGCCCGGCGATCGCGATCGAGCGAAAGCCCGGAATCGCCAACGCGCCCGAAGCCTGCCACAGGTCCCCCACGACGATGGCGGTCCCGTAGACGGCGAGACAGACGACCAACCGGCCCGCATAGATCCAATAGAGGACACGGTTGGTGCTGAGGGGGTAGTTCTGCTGGCTCAACGACCGAAGCAACGAGCCTCCCGTCCGCGTGCGATGGACGCCGTCTGCTCCGACCCTCTTCTACCTCATCGGGCGGAGAACGAACGCATCTCGGCGGATCGGACGGGACAGGCTAATAAGACATCGGGGATTGGCAAATTGCAATAGATGGCGCCGTGAAAATTGCAACGACAAACTCGTAACGGCTTTTGCCGGTGCGGATTACAGCCATTCAGGCGGTTCGTCGAAGAGAGTGATTCTATGGATGCGTCCGTCCTCGACGCTCACGGTCAGAGAGTGCATGCGGCCCTCGGCGGCCACGGCTCGGAGGATCGGCGAGCCCTCGGACTGCTCGGCTGGGACGTCCGGGGCGGCCTGCGGCCATAGCCCGAGCGGCTCGGCGGCCTCCCGCAGGCTCGGCGGGCCCGCATCGAACGAGATGGTCCACGAGGCCACCTCGGCCCGCTCGCGGGAAGCGTCGCAGCGCACTCGCAGCCTGGTGCCCGGAGCCTCGAAGACCAGCCACAGATCCTCGCCGGTCAGGCGGCGAGCGACGGGCTCCCCCAGCGCCGAGACCACGGCGTCGGCCGGCAGTCCTATCGCGCGGCCGAGGATACCCCATCCCCGGGCCCCGATGCTCAAGCCGCCGGCAGCAGCTGGAGGAGGATCCGCCTCGTTCGGGGGCCGTCGAACTCGCAGAAGAATACGCGCTGCCAGCGGCCTAGCTGTAGGCGGCCCCCTGAAACGATGAGGGCGAGTCCCGGGCCGACCAGCGCGGTCTTGATGTGGGAGTCCGAGTTACCCTCGAGGTGGCGATAGTGGCGGCCATGGGGCGCCGCCGAAGCCAGCCATTCCTCGATGTCCTGCGCCACCGCGGGGTCGGCCCCCTCGTTGACCGTGAGTCCGCCGGTCGTGTGCGCCGACCAGAGCACGCAGGCTCCCTCCGTAAGTCCGGCGGCGGCGATGCTCAGCTCGACGTCGGACGTGATGTCCACGAGCTGCTCGCGCCGATCTGTACGAACCTCCAGGGTGTCCATGGCTCGAAGCTAGGGCTCGGTCCGCTAACGGGCCACGAGAGACGGAAGAGGATCGGCGAGCGAGGAAGGTCGCGCCGAGAGGCGGAGAGGGCCGAGGTGGCGAGAGGACGAACCGGGGAGGGAGGGGAGAACGGTGAGTGCGCCACGAAAGCTGGTGGAGCCGGACCAGCGGGCACACTCACCGCTCAATGGATCTTGACTACATCTTGACTACATACCGCCGAAGTTGATCCAGAAGAGGCACCGATTGTCACCGCGTCCCGTGCACTTGAGCTGCACAATGCTGACGGCTTCTCGAAAATAGTCGGCGGCGCCTTCGACGAGACCCTCGACCAGAGCGCAGGGATGGCGCTGCGATCGATATCCCAGGAAGAAGTCGCCATCCGGCGCCGGCAGGATTCGGAAATCCGCATCCGCCGCCGGCCAGCGTATCACGCCTTTGACAGTGTCGATCACCACCCCCCCAGCCAGAACGAGCAGAAACGCGCGGGTGCTGTCGGAGTTGGCGAATAGTTGTGGGTGCATGTTGGCAAGTACTGGAATCGCCCGCCGACCGGTCCTGCGGAGAGCGGATCGGGCATCCATGTCACCGGCCGCGTGCGCGCACGTGATGTGAGACAGTGCTTCCTGCTCGGACGGCGACCAGAGTTCCTGGTGTCGTCCGGCCATGTCGACGAGCTCGTCCCATGCCTCGGGGCCGTGCTCTCGCTGGGCCACATCCTCGAGCAACTGGAAAACGACTCCCTTCATCATCGGACCGTGTCTCCCCTCGGATTACGGAGCCTGCTTCCCTCTCTGTGGCCCCGCCTTTCCGTGCCGAAGGCAAAGTCAAGCTGGGCCGCGTGCTCAACCGAGTCGCAACCAGATTCCCGAGCCGCCACGCCTGGCCGGTCGAGACCCGGCTGCGAGTGCTTCCGGGTGCAAGCCGTCTGCCTGCGAGAGGCCGTAGGGGAGAAACCCGGGAATCGCCCGTCCCTCGTGGTGATCCGCCTGCCGACCAGATCGGGCGCCGGATAATGCAAGCCCGATTCATGGTGCAAAACACCAGAGCTTTGGCACTCGAGGCGGTGGCGCATGGACCCCGACTATCCCTGAACCGCGCTGACCATGCCGAAGATCGGCAGGTACATGGCCACGATCATGCCACCGACGATCGTGCCGAGAATGACGATGAGGGCCGGCTCGAGCGCCTTCAGCAGACTCTCGACCGCGACATCCACCTCCTCGTCGTAGAAGTCGGCGATCTTGGTGAGCATGCCGTCGAGATCGCCGGTCTCTTCGCCCACGTTGATCATCTGCGTGACCATCGGCGGAAACGCCCCGCTAAGACGAAGAGGCTCGGCGATCGACTCACCCCCCGCGATCGAAGTGCGGCTGCCCATGACCGCATCGTGGATCACGCGATTCCCGGCCGTTCGCGCCGTGATCTCGAGCCCCTCCAGGATGCTCACACCGGAGCTCATGAGAGTCCCCAGCGTACGGGTGAAGCGTGCGACGGCGGACTTACGAATCAGCGAGCCCAACAGCGGCATGCGGAGCATGAGGCGGTCGAATGTCAGCCGCCCGCTGGACGTCGCGATCCACCGCCTAAAGAGGAAGCCCGCCCCGATGCCTCCGATGAACAGCCAGATCCAGTAGCCCTGAAGGAAATTGGAGAGCCCGATCACGATCCGGGTCGGGAGCGGAAGCTCCTGGTTGAAGCTCGCGAACATCGTCTGGAAGGTCGGGATCACGAACAGGAGGAGGATCACGATCGCACCCATGGCGACCGAGAGCACGACGGCCGGATAGATCATCGCGCCCTTCACCTTGCGGCCGAGTGCCTCGCTCTTCTCGAGGAAGGTGGCGAGCCTGAGGAGGATCGTGTCCAGAATACCACCGGCCTCGCCGGCCGCCACCATGTTCACGTAGAGCTGCGAGAAGAGCTTCGGATGGTCCTTCAGCGCGTCCGCGAGGGTCCGCCCGGACTCGACCTCGAAGACGACCTTCTCGACCGCGTCGCGGATCGTTGGAGTCGTCGTCTGCTTGGCCAGGATCTGAAGCGCCTGTACGAGCGGCAGCCCCGCGTTGATCATCGTGGCGAACTGGCGCGTGATGATAACGACATCCCGAGTCTTCACCTTCTTGCGAAGACTGAGCTTGATCTCCTTCGGCTTCTCCCGAACGTTGATCGGTATGAGCCGACGCTTGCGCAGGTACTTGACGACCTCGTCCCGAGTGGGGAGGTCGATCTCGTTGCGTTGGATCTCGCCGCCCACGGTTCGGGCGCTGTAAGTGAATACCGGCATATCGTCCCTCAGCTGCTGTCCTTGAGAGTCCCGAGCTACGCGCTCGACCCTACCGCCGGGCGGTCACCCCCGGCTTCTTCGCGTGGTCCCTTCGAGGTTCGGAACCTCCGGCTCCGCCTCCTTCCACCTCGCCGAGCATCCGACGGAGCTCGGCGGGATCGGAGCTCACCCGCAGGCATTCTCCGATGGCTACATCGCCCTGCACGTAGAGCTGGTACAGCGAATCGTTCATGGTCTGCATCCCGAGCTTCTTTCCGGTCTGCAGCGCGGAGTAGATCTGGTGGATCTTGTCGTCCCGGATTAGCGTGCGGACGGCCTGGGTCGCCAGCATGATCTCGATGGCCGCGATCCTTCCCTTCCCGCTCGCCCTGGGAAGGAGAGTCTGCGTGACGACGCCTTCGAGGGTGAAAGCCAGCTGGGCGCGAATCTGCCCCTGCTGATGAGCTGGAAAGGCGTCGATGATCCGGTTGACCGACTCCGCCGCCGAGTTCGTGTGGAGCGTGGCTAGGGCAAGGTGCCCCGTTTCGGCGATCGTGAGAGCCGCACCGATCGTCTCCAGGTCCCGCATCTCTCCGATCAGGATCACGTCCGGATCCTGACGAAGCACGTACTTGAGGGCGCTCGGAAAGCTGTCGGTATCCGATCCGAGCTCTCGCTGGTTGACAAGGCACTTCTTGTGGTTGTGTACGAACTCGATCGGATCCTCGATCGTGATGATGTGCCCTTCCCTCTCCGAGTTGATCTTGTCGATCATGGCGGCGAGTGTCGTCGACTTTCCGGAGCCGGTGGGCCCGGTGACCAGGACCAGCCCGCGGGGCTTATCAGCGAGCCGCGAGACGGCCGGCGGCAGCCCCAGATCCTCGAAGCCGAGGATCTCGAACGGGATCGTCCGGATCGCCATCGCTACGCTTCCGCGCTGGCGGAAGACGTTTCCTCGAAAGCGCGAGAGTTTCGGAACTGCGAAGGAGAAGTCGAGCTCGGAGTTCTGCTCGAAGCGCTTCTTCTGCTGCTCCGTGAGAACCGAGTAGGCCAGCTCCTGGGTGTCCTTCGGGCTGAGCTTCTCGTCATCGAGGCCGGTCATCAGACCGTCGATGCGCAGCTTCGGGCGCTCTCCCACGCTGAGGTGCAGGTCCGAGGCACCTCTTTCGATCATCTTGTCGAGGAGAGCCCGCATTCCGACGTTGGGCGACTGCTCGATGGCCAGACGGTCCGTGTGCCTATCCATCCCTAAGCGGCCGTTTCCTTGATTACTTCGTCCAGAGTCGTGATCCCCCGCTCCACCTTCAGAAGGCCATCGTCCCTCAGGGTCAGCATCCCATCCTGGATCGCCTGAGCCTTGAGATCGTCGGCCGAAGCGCCCTGGAGAACCATTCGCCGGAGGGTGGCGCTCATCCTCATAACCTCGTAGAGACCCTGTCGTCCGGCGTATCCGGACCCGCCGCAGGCGTCGCACCCCTCGCCCTTGTGGAACGTCACACGCGTAAGAAGATCCTCGGGTATGCTGGCCGCCCGAAGCACTTCATCCGGGTAAGAGGTCTCCGCCTTGCAGCGCTCGCAGATCCTGCGAACGAGTCGTTGCGCGGTGATGAGGTTCACGGCAGCCGAGACGTTGAACGGCTCGATCCCCATGTCGATCATTCGCGTGATGGTTGAGGCCGCGTCGTTCGTGTGGAGGGTCGAGAGGACGAGGTGGCCCGTCAGCGAGGCTTTGACGGCGATTCCGCCCGTCTCCATGTCCCGGACCTCACCGACCATGATGATGTTGGGGTCCTGGCGCAGGAAGGCCCTGAGAGCGGCAGCGAACGTGAGTCCGATCTCCGGCCGAATCTGTACCTGATTGATACCGCTCAGGTTGTACTCCACCGGATCCTCGGCCGTCATGATGTTGACTTCGTCCGTATTGATCCGGGTGAGAGCGCTGTAGAGGGTCGTCGTCTTACCGGAGCCGGTCGGCCCGGTCACGAGCACCATCCCGTACGGGTTGGCGATCGCGCTGAGCATGTCGTGCTCGGCCTTCGGTTCCATGCCGAACTCCTCGAGGTCCAGCACCAGGTTTCCCTGGTCCAGGATCCGGAGGACGATCTTCTCGCCGAACAGGGTAGGCAGGGTCGAGACACGGAAATCGATGACCCGTCTCCCCAGCTTCATCTTGATTCGGCCGTCCTGAGGGATCCGTCGCTCGGCGATGTTCAGGTCGGCCAGGATCTTCACTCGGGAGATCAGCGCCGCCTGCATGCGCACCGGTGGCAGCATGATCTCCTGCAAGGCTCCGTCGACGCGGTATCGGACGCGCAGCTGCTTCTCGTACGGCTCGATGTGGATATCGGATGCCCCGCGCTTCACCGCGTCCGTAAGGACGCCGTTGATGAGGCGAACGACCG
This sequence comes from Gemmatimonadota bacterium, assembly GCA_039588495.1. GTDB lineage: Bacteria > Gemmatimonadota > Gemmatimonadetes > Palauibacterales > Palauibacteraceae. The sequence continues at coordinate 9,250 of JBDGZR010000086.1, forward strand.
GTGCATCGTCCACCTGAGCCCGTAGCTGCTCGGTAGAAACCTGATCCTGTTCCTCTTCGACGATCTCGATCTCCAGCTCTTCGAGCTCATCCAGCAGCTCGCCCAGCTTGGCTGTCGAGACGTCGTAGTGTTTCTCGATCAGCGAGCGGAGGGAGACCTCGCCCGCCACCATGAGTTCGATGTCGAGGCGGGTGATGAACTTCAGAACGTCGACGAGAGTCGGGTCGGAGGGATCGGCGAGGGCGACGGTGAGCGTTCGACCGGTCCGCTTGATCGGCAGCAGAGCGTGCTTGCTGGCGAAATCGGCGGGAACCATCACGACGGCGCGCTCCTCCACCTGCACTGACGTCAGATCGATGGAGGGGAGATGGTACTCGCTGGAGATCACCGAGGTGACGTCGGCCTCGGACAGATAGTCATTCGCCACCAGGATGTAGCTCAGGCGCGCACCCGTCTGCTCGGATTCCTGCTGGGCCGTCTCCAGGTCCTCCAGCGAGATCATCGCCGCTTGAAGGAGGAGCTCGCCCAAGCGCTTCTCGGAAGACGAGTGCGTCTCTGCTGGACTCTGAGCCGTGCGAACCGTCATCGACCCCTTCTCTGGAACCTGTGTCGAGTGTCGCCGGCCTCGCCCTCGAGCGGTTCGAGGGGACCGAGCCTTCGAATCGGCACTCACGTGGGAGCAAGAGTCGGTCCACTCGTGTCGGAGCCGTCATAGGGCGGTAAGACATGTCACAGTCACGTGTTAAACGCTATCGCCGTTTCAGTGAACGTCGACCATGCCTTGCAAAGCACGAAGAACTGCCGCGCCTATCCCTGGAACGTTCTGCAGCTCTTCGGGCCGCCGGAAAGCCCCATGCCGATCCCTGTAAGCGAGGATGCTGTCCGCTCGTGCCGGCCCGATTCCGGGGAGTGCGATGAGCTCGTCCCGACCCGCGACGTTCAGGTTGACCCGTCCTGCGGAAGGGGGGCCGGAGCCTTCTCGGGAGACCGGACTGGGACGCAGGGTGAGATGGGGAGCGATGCGCTCGAGCACCGCCGGGCCGATGCCCGGGACGCGATTCAGGTCCGCCGGAGTCGCGTAGGGTCCGCTTCGGCGTCGCTCTTCGACGATGGCGAAGCCCTTTGCCGGACCGATCCCCGGCAGCCGCTCAAGCTCCTCCGCCGTCGCAGCGTTGGGGTCGATCCGCTCCCCGTCGCCGAGCGGTCTCTCCGCGACGGCCCGCCTGGCCAATGCATCGGTCACCGCACGCCGCGTCTCACCGAGGGTCGGGAGCTCTCCGCTCGAGTCCGCCGGTGTCCAGGTGAACTCGGCAGGACCGGGAGAGACCGCCACCCGGACGGTCGTCCCGAGCAGGACGAGGAGCGCAGCCACAGCGAGGGATCGCCGCTCGGAACGGTTCAGGTCCAGAACGTCGCGTCCTCCTTTCTGGTGCCTCGAGTTAGCCTCGAGCGTCGGGATAAGCGCCGGTCTGGAGGCTCGCTCCGACGATCATCTGGCCTTCAATCACCAGTTTCGGCGACTGAAGGCCACACTTATATCTGTCATGAAACGGGAGGGCAGACTTGGCAGAGCCACCGAAGCTCGTGTTGATCCGCCACGGGGAAACCGAGTCCAACCGTGACCGACGGTTCGCCGGGTGGAGCGACGAGCACCTTACGGAAGAGGGGCGCGAGGGCGTCGTGCGGCTCGCGAGAAGCCTCGGGCTGCGGGGCGGCAGGATCTACACCAGCCCCGTGCGCCGCGCGATCGAGACGGCGGAGATCCTCGCCGCGGAGCTCTCACTGCCCGTTCACACCGTTCACGATCTTCACGAGATCGAGCTGGGTGAGTGGACGGGCTTGACCGAGAGCGAGGTGGCGGAACGCTGGCCGTCGGCGTACCGGCAGTGGCTGGAGAGGCCCGATCAGCTGGAGATCCCCGGGCGTGAGAGCCTGGAGGAGGTTCGAGAGCGCGCCGTGGACGCGATCGACCAGATCGGGAAGGCGGAGCTCTCGGAGGACGGAGCCCCCGTCGTCGTCATCACGCACCTCGCCCTGATCCGTGTCCTCTGGCTGACCGCAAACGACCGGCCTTTGGCGGAGTATCACTCGGTCACGGGAGCCCACGACGAGCTCCACGCCCTCCTCTGGGAGGGTCGCGGGAGGCTGAGTCCGGTCGAGGGCGGGTCGCGACCGCCGTCGGCCGCCGGCTAGACGTTGGAGTCGGCCAGATAGGCCAGCTAGAAGACGAACGTGATCTCTGCCCAGGCCTCCACCGGTTCGCCGTCTCGGCGTCCCGGTATGTACTCCATCTGCATCACCTTTTCGACGAGCCGGCGATTGAACGCCTGATCCGGCGTGGGCGGAACGAGCTGTACCTCGCCCAGCGGCTGCCCCTCGGCGCTCACCAACACGCGGGCCGTCACCCGCATGCCACGGACATCGCCGGGCGGATCCCACTCGGGCACGATGGAGCGCGGAACCGGGCTCGTCGTGCTCGTACCGGTTCCCCCGAGGCCTGGTCCGGGGGAGGACCCCGAACCGGAGGCGTCCCCTCGCGCCGGGCCGGGCCTCCCCAGCGTCACCGAGACCGGCCCACCGACCTCGAGAACCTCCAGTGCCGGTTCATCGGTGAGCTCGGCCGGCTCGGGTGGAGCCGGAATCTCGAAGGGGCGTGGTGCGGAGACGTTGATGGCCTGCAGCGCACCGCCTCCGTACGCCAGAGTGGGCGCGGCTCGAGCTGACTCGGCCGGGCCGCCGGCCGGCGCCGAGGACTCGCTCCGCCATGCGACGAAGAAGATCCCGTGCAGGATCGCCGAAACCAGAAACGACCATACGAGCACCCTTCTCTGCTGCCTGTCCCAGCGCTCGGATGGCAAGACGTAACGCTCTTTCACGCCGAAGGGTACACCGGCAGAAAGTCAGGTTTCCAGGCGGGTCGTCGGAACCGAGACGGGAAGGCGTTGGCGACCGGTCCGGCTCCTTGCCCGCCACCCTCCAGCCGGACACCTTGCCCAACGCTCGAGCGGGATAATCCAGCATGACGGCGATCGCAAAATCAATCCGGAGCAGGCGGGGAACGCTGGGTCCGTCACTCGTTCTGATCGCGACCCTCGCGGCGGGATGCTGGCGAATCGGCGAGCCGACGCCGGACGAGGCGATCGTCAGCTGGGCGGCGTATCCGGACACCGTGGTCGTAGGCGAGAGCTTCTCCCTGGAGTTCGCCG
>JBDGZR010000087.1:0-24310 GCA_039588495.1 Gemmatimonadota bacterium
CATCGGGCAAGGCCGCGTCGAAGGGAGGGCGGGGAGATGTTGAGGATGCCCGGCTTCGCTCGTATTCTTAGACATCTTGACCGGCGTTTTGCGGAGGGCAGCGTACCGTGCCTTGGGCGAGTCGGCTGGCCCACACGTGACTCTTCGACCGCTCAAGAGGACAGGAGTCGATGACGCTACGTGCCGGGCGAATCACCGAATCGATCGCAGTTGGGCTGGCTTGGCCTCACGCCCTTCTGCTGGCCGGCGCGACCCTACTGGCTGGAGCAGCTTCGGCTGCAGCCCAGGAGCCGAGCGAGCCCTCCGAAGATGAAGTAGCCGAGGCCCGGGCGAACGCCAACAATCCGCTGGCCGACATCAGGGCCTTCAACATCCAGAACTACTGGGTTCCCAAGCTCTACGGCATAGACGACGAGGCGGCCAACACCTTCTGGGCGCGCCTTGCGGTCCCTACGGGACCCGTTCTTTGGCGTCTGTCGGTTCCGCTGCCCACCGTCCCAACGCCAGCAGGCCCGGAGTCGGGCCTGGGCGACCTGCAGCTGTTCGCCGCCTATCTGGCCGTCCAGAAGCCTACGTTCAGCTTCGGCATCGGGCCGCAGCTCGCCTTTCCGACGGCAAGCGACGACGCGCTGGGCACGGGTAAGTATCAGGCCGGTCTGGCCACGGTCGTGTTCGCGATTCCCGACCCGAAGTTCCAGGTGGGAGGACTCGTGCTCTGGCAAGCGTCTTACGCGGGCGACTCCGAGCGGGACAACACCAACGTGCTGGCGGTCCAGCCGTTCGCCTTCTGGCAGCTCGGAGGGGGCACCTACCTGCGTACGGCTCCGATCTGGGCCTTCAACCTCGAGTCGGGCGACTACAACGTCCCGTTCGGGTTCGGCATCGGCCAGGTGGTTGGGCTCGGGCGGACGGTGTTCAACATCTTCGTCGAGCCTCAGTTCACGATCCTGCACGACGGCGTCGGGCAGCCGGCGTTCCAGCTCTATACCGCCCTCAACATGCAGTTCATCAAGAAGAAGAAGGAATGAACCCATAGGAGACGACAAGTGAAGACGAGATGGCAGATGGCGGCGGGCACGGCGCTCATCGTGATCCTGGTAGCGAGCAGCGGCGGCCGCCAGGCAGTCGCACAGGAGGCACAGCCCCCTCGGGAAGCCACCGAAAAGCTCTATCCGGGACAGCCCTACTCACCGAACGCGGGTGATGCGATTCCGACCGAGCTGTACTGGGGCGACACCCACCTGCACACGGCAGTGTCGATGGATGCGGGCGCGTTCGGGGCACGGCTGACTCCGGAGGATGCCTACCGCTTTGCCCGCGGCGACGAGGTCACCTCGTCTACCGGGCAGCCCGCGCGGCTCGCCCGGCCGCTCGACTTCCTGGTCGTGGCCGACCATTCCGACAACATGGGCTTCTTCCCCGACCTGTTGGGAAGAGATCCCTCCCTGCTGGCCCATCCCACCGGCCGCCGGTGGTACGACATGATCCAGGCGGGGCAGGGCGTGGACGCGGCGCTGGAGATCATCGACACGTTCTCCAGAGGGGAGATGCCGGAAGAGCTCATCTATCGCCCCAACACCAGCCTCTATCGCAACGCCTGGGGCCGGACGGTCGACTGGGCCGAGCAGTTCAACGATCCCGGTCGTTTCACCGCCTTCATCGGCTATGAGTGGACGTCCCAGGTGCCGCCGGGCGACAACCTGCATCGGGTCGTCATCCTCCGCGACGGCGGCGACAAGGCGAGCATGACGGTCCCGTTCACGACCTATCCGCCGACCGGGAGCCGCGACCCGAAGGATCTGTGGGTGGCCCTGCAGGAGTACGAGGACAAGACCGGCGGTCAGGCGCTCGCGATCCCTCATAACGGGAATCTCTCTAACGGTCTGATGTTTCCCGAGATCGACCCCGAGACGAACCAGCCGCTCACCCAGGCCTACGCCGAGACGCGTCGGCGGTGGGAGCCCCTCTACGAGGTCACCCAGATCAAGGGGGACGGCGAGGCCCACCCGTTTCTGTCGCCCAACGACGAGTTCGCCGACTACGAGACGTGGGACAAAGGCAACCTGAACCTGAGCGTCGTCAAGACCGACGACATGCTGCAGTACGAGTACGCGCGCTCGGGGCTGAAGGTCGGGCTCCGGCTCGAAGACGCCCTCGGGACGAACCCATACCAGTTCGGCATGATCGGCTCCACCGATAGCCACACCGCTCTGGCGACCGCCGATGATGACAACTTCTTCGGCAAGCAGTCGGGCAGCGAGCCGTCGGCCGAGCGCACGCGGCACCCCTTCTTCCAGACCGACCTGGCGACGATCATGAGCTGGGAGGAGGTCGCTTCCGGCTACGCGGCTGTGTGGGCGCGCGACAACACGCGCGAGGCTCTATTCGACGCAATGATGCGGCGTGAGACCTACGCCACGACCGGCCCCCGAATGCTCGTCCGCTTCTTCGGCGGTTGGGAGTTCGAGCCCGGCGATGCCGAGACGCGACGTCCGGCTGTGGCCGGCTACCTCAAGGGCGTGCCGATGGGCGGCGAGCTGCCGCCGGCCGCTGGGGGAGGCGCCCCGAGGTTCCTGGTGGCCGCGCTCAAGGATCCGTACGGCGCGAACCTAGATCGCGTCCAGATCGTCAAGGGCTGGCTGGACGCTAACGGCGATCTGCAGGAGCGCGTCTACGACGTGGCCGTGTCGGACGGACGCGAGATCGGCCCCGACGGCCGGGCCAGGACGCCGGTCGGCAACACGGTCGACGTGGCCAACGCGACCTGGACGAACAGCATCGGTGACCCCGAGCTGCTCGCGGTTTGGGAAGACCCCGACTTCGACCCGAGCCAGCGCGCCTTCTATTACGCTCGCGTGCTGGAGATCCCGACGCCGCGCTGGCCCGCCTACGACGCCAAGTACTACGGGGTCGAGCTGCTGGAGGGCACCCGCACGGTCCATCAGGAGCGCGCCTACACCACAACTTCCTCCTCGTAGCCCGCACCGGAGGCAAGGAGCCCGCTCTCGCAGCGGGCTCTTTTCGTCGGGGAAGGGCGCAATCGGGCAGACACAAGTTCCAAGTAGGAACACGCGTCAGGACCGCAAGGAGCCCGCTCTCGCAGCGGGCTCTTATCATCCGATGGGCGAACTCAGAGGGCGAACGACGCGCTTCGTCCGGATCCCGTACTCCGGATGCTGGGAAGCCGGACAAGCAGCTGAGACCACCTGAGAAGGACCGCGATCCGTTGGCCAAGTTCACGCACACGTGGGTGAAGGTCGGATCTGCGTGGCAGATCGTCGGCGGCATGTGCGCACCTCTTGATTCGCCGGCGGAGGGCGACAATTGAGCATCGAAAGCTGCGCTAGGCGCGCTGACGAGCTACCCGGATCGCGCGCAGACCTCGCCCAGGAAGTTCGCCCAGTTTCTTCGCCCTGTCTGTCTGGCCCGCTTGCGGGCGCGTATCCTGAGCTGTGGATGAAGAAGCACCCGAACCACCCGGGCGCCAGCGGGCCCGCGTTCACGGGACTGTCCAACGCCCGTCCCGAGACGATGGCCTTGTCCGAGCCGCCGGTTGATCGATCGCTGCTACCGTTCGATCCGCTCGAGTATATCGAGCATGAGCTGCCGTGGAGCGTGCACCTGGATCCAGACATCGGTCAGTGACGTTGCTCGACCCGACTTGATGAGGTTTGACCTTGTGAGAAGTCTGGTTCAGCGGCTCACGTCGGCGTTGCTTCTGTTGGCGCTCAACGCGGCCGTTGCCACCGCTCAGGAAACGGGCGCGGAGCCGGCTCACGGTCGGCAGGAGCATCATGCTGGCCATCATGCGAATCATCTTGCCGTCCTCGTGGGGGCCTCGACCCTAACCGGCGAACTTCCCGAGGGAAGCTCGGGCACGGCGTTCACTCTCGGCTTGGACTACGAGCGTCGCCTCACTCGTGTTATCGGCTTCGGCTTCCTAGCGGATTACGCTGCCGGCGGCGTCGGTCGCGCCTTCCTTCTCGGGGTTCCCCTGTTCGTTCGGCCCGTAGCTGGCCTCGGACTGACGCTTGCGCCCGGAGTCGAGTTCGAGAGAGAGGAGGCGGAGGAGCTCGAGACGCGCTCGAGTAGTGTGGAGGGTGCACACACGAGCACGCACTTCGCCTTCCGGGTCGGTGCGTTCTATGCGTTCCCGCTTTCTTCGATGTTCTCCTTAGTACCTCAGTTCAATGCGGATTTCATCAGCGGCAAGGGAGCCACCCTCGTCTATGGGCTTGCGTTCGGCTTCGGGTTCTGAGCGCCGGCTCGCAGACGAGGGAGGGAGCATGGCAGCTCAGAAGGTCTTCCACATGACGCGCCACCGCTATCTCGTGGGGCTCGCCTCTCTTTGGTGGATGTCACCCCCTTCGCTACCTGCTCAGGATGTCCAGCCACGCGCCCTTAGCCCTGCACCCGTCGGTGCGAACCTGGTCAGCCTCACCTACTCGTTCTCGACAGGAGCGGTGCTCACTGACAAGACGATCCCCGTGCAGGACCTGGACGGGGACATCCACACCTTCGGCGCCGGCTATGGTCGCGCGTTCGGCTTCTTCGGGCAGTCTGCCAAGGCGGACGTGTTCTTGCCCTTCGCCACCGGCAACTGGTCGGGCAGGCTCCAGGAGGCTCAACTCGATACCACCGCCACACGGACCGGCTTCGGCGACCCCGTCGCCCGATTCATGGTCTTCTTCGCCGGTGCACCGGCGCTCACGGGGCCCGAGTTCGTCAAGCACCGCGCCAAGACCGTGGCCGGCGCCTCCCTACGTCTACGCGTTCCCGTGGGGAACTACGATCCCACGAAGATCATCAATACGGGGGCCAACCGCTGGATGTTCAGTCCACGGGTCGGCGTCTCACGTAGCTTTGGCCGTTTTCTAACGGAGTTGTACGCAGCCGGGTGGTTCTTCACCGACAATCCCGAGTTCCTCGGCGAGAACGTCCAGTCGCAGGACCCGATGGGCACGTTGCAACTCCACTTCATCTGGGTCTTTGGCCCGGGTTTCTGGGCGGCCGCCTCGACCCGCCAGAGCTTCGGCGGGCAGGTTTACGTCAACGACCTGTCATCGGGCGACTCCCAGACGAACAACCGCATAGGGGTCTCCATCACGATCCCCGTATCGCGTCGCCAGGGCATAAAGCTGGCGGCCACCTTCGGCTTATCGACCGCAGCGGGGAACGACTACAACACGTTCGCCGGCGCATGGCAGACCGCTTGGGGAGGCTTTTCGTCGGCGCCCGGAACGGGACCGCTTCCAGCCGGCCGGAGGTGATCTCCACGACGACCTACTCGGTCGCGAGCAGGTCAGTTGGGCGGTTCATACGGATCAGGTGCTCCGGTTGGGATCGGCGGATGCGCCCTCAGTGATGCGACGTGATCTTCCAGTTGGCCAAGCGCGGCTTTTGGCACCCATGTGTTCGGAAACAGCACGTTGTCACGCTCCTGGGGATCAGTCAGGAGATTGTACAGCCGTGGCATCGTGTACGTACGCAGTACGTCCGACCACGCATCCTGCTCCTTGAAATGCAACTTCCAATTACGCCATTTCACGCCGAAGATCTCGGAGCCCATGTAGACGATGAAGCCCTCGCGACCCGACTCCTCCCTTTCTCCGAGGAAGAAGGCCGCCATGTCCTGGCCGTCGATGGGACGATCATCTGGCACGGTGCCTCCCGCGATGGTGGAGAGGGTCGGAAACAGATCCATCGCGTGAACGATCTCGTCGCTGGATCGGCCCCCGGCAATCCGGCCCGGCCAGCGAACCACGAACGGCACCCGCAGTGCTCCTTCGAATCCTGTGAAGAGAGTGCCTCGCCACGGCCCGGCCGATCCGTGAACGGCCGTCTCTACTGTCAGGTTCGTGCTCTCGAAAGCAAGAGCTTCCGGCCCGTTGTCCGCCGTAAAAACGAAGATGGTGTTCTCGGCGATGCCCAGATCATCGATCGCATCCAGCAACTCACCTGTGTAGCTGTCGATCTGCATGAGCAGGTCCGCCCACAAGCCGTTGCCGGAGCGCCCCACGAAGTCGGGATGAGGAAGCGTCGGGAAGTGCGTCGCCGTATAGGGCAGGTAAACGAAGAACGGAATGCCGGCTTCGGCCTGACGCCGCATGAAGTCGACCGCCCTGTTGGTGAGGTCTCGATCGATCAAGGGGCGGTAATCGAGGTCATATGGCCGCACTCGAGTCGGCGCTTCGCCCTTCCGAGCGTCCATAACATACGTTTCCGGAACGCCGCTTTCGGAAAAACCGGGCGTTGACGAGTATACCGCCTCGTCGGTCGAGTTCGGGACCCCATACCATTCGTCGAATCCCTGATCGGTCGGAAAACGACCGTCGGTCCGGCCGAGATGCCACTTTCCGTACATGCCTGTCGCGTAACCCGCCTCAGATAGCATTTCCGCGATCGTCACTTCCCACTGCACCAGGCCGTAGACGCCCTCGCCGAGGGGAACCGTTGCGTTCCCGCTCCGAATCGCGTAGCGCCCCGTCATCAGCGCCGACCGAGAGGGCGTGCACTGCACTTCAACGTTGAAGTTCGTCAGGCGGAGGCCCTCGTCGGCTAGCCTGTCGAGGCGAGGCGTGGCTGCACCCCGCACAACGCCGCCTCCGTTGAAACCGGGCTCACCCCAGCCAAAGTTGTCCATGAAGACCAGTACGATGTTCGGCTGTTCCTCTTGAGCGAACGTCGGCTGTGGCGCAACGGCCAGTGCGAATGCGCAGAGAATGAGCACTATCTTCATCTAAACGTCCTCTGGTTCGGGTCCATGCAGCGAGCCCACCACGACCGCCAAAGTCGGGCTGGGGAATACGGGCAACATGAGTAGGAGGGATCCGAGCGTGGCACAAGTAGCCCGCTCTAGCAGCGGGCTGTTTCATCGGGCGGGCGAAGGCAGAGGGCGAAAGACACGGTTCACCCACTTCCCGCGCTGCAGGTACTGGGGTAAGCGCCGAGCCCGCTGAGACCACCTAAGAAGGACCGCGATCGCGTGGTCTATACCTTATAATCCTACCCGGATCGCATGTAGACCTCGCCCAGGAAGTTCGCCCAGTTGGGCGAGAGTCGCCGAAGGCCACGACTCTAAGGACGCCCGCTCGGAGGCATTGCAATGTAACCGTACGTAAACGTATGGTGATGACCCAATTCGCAGGATAATCGCCGCGCCGGAAGAGGCCAGTCCCTGTGACTGGCTGAGTGGCAGGACACTCGCCAGCTAACGGCTTTCCAAACCTCTACGATGGGGGGACCAAATATGCGAGCCGCGATTCCGACTTGGTGTACCCTGGCGGTCTTGTTCTTTGCGGTTCCCGGAACAGCGCAGGAATTCACGATAGACAAGCCAGAGCAGGTGGAAGTCGAGTATTCCCCCTTTGTCAACCAGCGTTTTCCGCAGCGGGTGTTTTGGGGCGACACGCACTTACACACGACGTACTCACCGGATGCAGGCATGGTTGGCAACTTCAACCTCGGTCCGGCGGATGCCTACCGATTCGCGAGGGGCGAGCAGGTCGAGGCCAACAACGGCATGCAGGTCAGGCTGGTGCGTCCGCTCAACTTTCTCGTGGTCTCTGATCACGCGGAGTATCAGGGCCTAATGCCAGTTCTTCGGGGCGGCGATCCGGAGCTCTTGGAGAACGAGGTTGGGAAGCGTTGGTACAACTGGTTCAAAGAGGGCCCGGAAGGCCAGATGAAAGTGTTTCTCGAATTCGGCGAGGACCTCAACACCAACACGGCTCGAATTCCGTTCGCCGACATCGCGCGCTCGACCTGGGATTTTATGGGTGAGACCGCCGATGAGTATGACCAACCGGGGAAGTTTACCGCGTTCATCGGCTACGAATGGACGTCCACGCCACGAGGCAACAACCTCCATCGCGTCGTGATCTTCAAGGATGGAGCCGACAAAGCCGCCCAGGTTGTGCCCTTCAGCTCCTTTGATAGCACCGATCCGGAAGATCTTTGGTCGTTCCTCGCGAACTACGAAGCCAAGACGGGTGGACGGGTGCTGGCAATACCGCACAATTCGAACCTGTCGCACGGCTTGATGTTCGACGACAAGAGGCTCAACGGCGAGCCCTTGACCAGAGCGTACGCCCTGGCCCGGACCCGCTTCGAACCGGTCCATGAGATGACCCAGATGAAAGGCGACAGCGAAACGCATCCCAAGCTGTCGCCGGAAGATGAGTTTGCGGACTACGAGACTTGGGGCACGGCCAACCTCACCGGCACGGCGGCACAGACCGACGACATGCTGCCAGGCAACTATGCCCGCTCGGCGCTGAAGCGCGGTATGGAGCTTCAGACGGAGATCGGCGTGAACCCTTTTAAGCAAGGCTTCATTGGGTCTACCGATTCCCACACGTCCCTCGCGACAGCCGGTGAGAACAACTTCTTTGGCAAGGCTTCGATGGTGGAACCCGGTCCGGAGCGCTGGGAGCACGTCATGATCGAGTCTCAGACCGATCCAAGTCTGACGACCTGGGCTTCGGATATGACGGCTTCGGGTCTCGCGGCGGTTTGGGCGACCGAGAACACGCGAGCTGCCCTGTTCGAGGCGATGGAACGGCGTGAGACATACGCTACGACCGGACCACGCATGCTCGTGCGCGTCTTCGCGGGCTGGGACTTCACGCCAGAGGACATTCACCGCTCCGATTTCGCCGCCCACGGATACGCCAAGGGCGTTCCCATGGGTGGGGACCTGACGACGGCACAAGCGGGCGAGGCGCCGAGCCTCGTAGTCCGTGCTCTGCGCGACCCGGACGGGGCGAATCTGGACCGAGTTCAGGTGATAAAGGGTTGGCTGGACGCGAACGGTGAAGCCAAGGAGCGGGTCTACGATGTGGCCTGCGCGGACAATCGCGCTGTTCGAGATGGACGCTGCGAGCGTAAGGTAGGTAGCACGGTAGATGTGGCGACCGCATCCTATACGAACACGATCGGCGATCCCCTTCTCTTCGCGCACTGGACTGACCCGGACTTCGACCGGATGGCGCACGCCTTTTACTACGTGCGCGTACTCGAAATCCCTACGCCACGGTGGACAGCCTACGACGCCTTCCGATTCGACGTCGACATGTCGGACGACATCCCGATGGTACACCAAGAGCGCGCCTACACGTCGCCGATCTGGTACACGCCGTGACCAGACAACCGCTGAAATCGACAGACGCAAGTTCCAACTGGTAGCCCGCACTAAGCGCAAGGAGCCCGCTCTAGCAGCGGGCTCTTTACATCGGGTGGGCGAACTCGGAGGGCGAACGACGCACTCGGGCCTGCATCCCGTGCTCCAGATACTGGGGGTGGCCCATGAAGCAGCTGAGGCCACCTGAGAAGGACCGCGATCGCGCGGCCTGCACCTTATTATCCTACCGTAATCGGAGGAAGGACCAGATCTAAAACGAAGCAACAACAACAGGAGGAGAAGGGATCATGGCGGAGAGCGTGTACAAGGTCATCGAGATCGTAGGCACCAGCACCGAGAGCTGGGACCAGGCGGCGGCCGCCGCGGTTAGGCGGGCGGGAGAGAGCCTGCGCGACATCCGGGTCGCGGAAGTTGACGACCTGGACCTGAAGGTGGACGGTGGTACGATCGTGTATCGGGCGAAGATGAAGGTGTCGTTCAAGTACGAGGAGTAGGATCGGAGTAGATCGACTAGAATCCCGCACCCGGCAGCGGAATCGCTGCCGGGTCGATGAAGATCCCGTGCAGCCACTTGTGAGCGAACTGGCCTGGCCAAGCCAAACCCGCCCAGGAACCCGCCCATATTCGTCTCGGACACGTCGGCACGATTGACAGGTCGGCATCTGCCGGTCCAGGCTTCCACCATGACAATTCGGACGAGGAACGACCGGATATCGCCCCTGTGGCTCGGAATCGGGATCAGCGGAACCCTCATCGCGATCCTGTTAGTCACGGAGGCTGTGCTCGGACGGTGGGACGTACTGCTCGCCGAAGGCGAATTCGTGCTGGCCCGCGGCTCCGGCGGCATCCTGAGGGATCTTCGACTGGCGATCGTGCACTGCCTGCTGATCGGATACGCCCCGGCCGCTTTCCTGTACGCTCAGCGGAGCGGCCGGCGGACCGTGCTCGTGCTCTAGGGGGCACTGGGCTGCACCCGCGAGGAATGCGACACCCTGGCGGCGTCGGTCCGGCTCAGTGGACGCGGGCTCGTGATCACCGGGGTGATCGGGGTCGCGCTGTCGTTCCTCGGACCGTACATGGTGCCGCCCGTACCGCCGACCCCCTGGAGCTCTTCGACGTGGAGCCCGGAAGTCGCGTGGCATCGCGTCCTTGGCCCGGCGATCGGCTGGTGGCAATGGTGGCTCGGCTACGCCATCGTCACCGTGTCGATGCGGATGTCGCGGCTCGCGAGAAAGCTGAACCGTATCGACCTCCTCGACCTTTCACCACTGGCGCCCTTCACTCAGCAGGGGCTCACGAACGCCCTCCTGGTAATCGGCCTGCTCTCGATCTACAGCCTTATGCTGCTCGAGACGGGGTTCGGGGGCGCGGTGTTGGCGATCCACAATAGAATCCGGCAGGCGAAGGATTCGGAGCTCCGTCGGATCAACGGGGCGATCTCGACGCAGCGGAGCGCTCTTGAGGACCCGGACGCCAGCCGGCGGATTGGCGAGATGGTGGATCTCGTCGCCTACCGGGGCCTCATCGAGGGTGTTCCTGAGTGGCCGTTCACCACCTCCACCTACACTCGTTTCATCCTGTACATGCTCATCCCCGTGGCGTCCTGGGTTCTCGGTGGGGTTGCCGAGGAGATCGTGGGTCGCGCCCTCTTCTAGCCCAAGGCGCGGAAGCGCCATGCCGCCTCCTCCCAGGCGCGGCCAGTGGCGGCATGCCTTAGTGGGCGATCGGCGACCTGTCTGTGACGCAGGAGGGCCAACAGCGAGAAGCTGCAGGAGACAGCGGCTGCGGTTGGGTGCGGGAGGTAGGCTGCGAGCGCGAACGACGCGCTCTATTCGTCTCCCGCGCTCAAGATACTGGGGCAGGTGGCCAAGCTGCTGAGACCACCTGAGAAGGACCGCGATAGTTGCGGTGCGAGCCCCAGGAGTCCATTTCAGAGGCTCGCCAAGTTTAGCTGCGTGAGTCCGAGGAGACCGTTGATGAAGACGATTCCGGCCGTGACCGCTCTCTTCTTGCTTTGCCTGCCTGCTTGTGCTCCAGAATCCGGTTCCGGGAGCCAAGAAGCGCATGACGATCGGCCCAACATCTTACTGATCATGGCCGATGACATGGGCTACACGGATATCGGCAGCTTTGGGGCCGAGATCGAGACCCCGAACATCGATGCCCTGGCTGAGAGGGGCGTGCTGTTCAGCAACTTCCATACATCGGTTAGCTGCTCACCCACTCGTTCTATGTTGATGAGCGGTACGGACAACCACATCGCCGGTCTCGGCAACATGCACGAGCTGCTGACCCCCGAGCAGGAGGGTACGCCCGGCTACGAAGGCCACCTCAATCAACGTGTCGTCACTCTTGCCGAGGCGCTCCGGGATGGCGGGTACCGCACGTACATGGCTGGCAAATGGCATCTGGGCGACGAGCCGGAGCATCTACCTCATGCGCGAGGCTTCGAACGCTCATTCAGCATGCTTCAGGGCGGAGCCAGCCACTGGAGCGACATGTACGGACTGCAGGCGGCCACCCAACCGGTGGCGAAGTACTCGATGGATGGTGAGGAGCTTACTGAACTCCCGGGCGATTTCTATTCGAGCCGGAGCTACGCCGATTTCCTGATGGATGCAATTCGGGCGGGCCGCGGAGACGGAAGACCGTTCTTCGCCTACCTGGCCCCGACAGCGGCGCACGATCCGATCCATGTGCCGGAGCCCTGGCTCAGCAAGTACCGGGGCCAGTACGACGATGGGTACGAGGCACTCAAGGCCAATCGAATCGAGGGTGCCAAGCGGAAGGGCCTCGTCCCGGAAGCCCCGCCACCGGCTCGTCATGCTAGGCCCTGGGATTCGCTGACCCGGGAAGAGCAGGCGTGGGAGTCACGAGCCATGGAGGCTTACGCCGGCATGGTCGAGAACATGGACTACCACATCGGCCGCGTGATCGACTTTCTCAAGGATATCGGCGAGTACGACAACACGATCATCATCTTCACGTCGGACAACGGGCCAAATCCCTGGACCACCGAGGAGTACCCGAGCAACGCGGGAACTGAGTGGTACGCATCGTTCGACAACTCGATCGACAACATCGGGGAGCCGGGCTCCTTCGTCGGCTACGGCATGGGCTGGGCGGAGGCGAGTGCGGGGCCGCTCGACTACTACAAAATGACAGTCGGCGAAGGAGGGATTCGGACCCCCTTGATCGTCGTGGGGCCGGGCGTCGAGGGTCCGCGGCAGATCGACTCGTTCGTCTATGTGTGGGATGTCATGCCGACGCTGCTCGAGATAGCAGGCGTGGAGCATCCGGAGGAGTTCCAAGGACGCAGCGTGGAGCCCATGCGCGGAAGATCGCTCACTGGCGTCCTCGCAGGATCTCAGCCTGGAGCGTACGCGGACGACGCTCTTATAGGTGGCGAGATGGGCACCGGTAAGTGGATGCGCAAAGGCGACTACAAGGCCGTTCTGGTAGCTGCCCCCTACGGTCCCGGAGACTGGCGCCTTTACGACACGGCAACCGACCCCGGAGAGACGACCGACTTGTCATCAGAGTATCCCGAGATCCTGGAGGAGCTGATGGCTGCCTGGGACGGGTACGCTGAAGATGTCGGCGTGGTTCTCTCGGAGTAGCCACAGGCGCACGGCAACTGTCTGATCCAGCTGGGGTCCACATCCCGCGCTCCAGATACTGGGGTAGCCCGGCAAGCAGCTGAGACCGCCTGAGAAGGACCGCGATCGCGTGGCCTATACCTTATAATGCTACCCGGATCGCGCG
Source organism: Gemmatimonadota bacterium (assembly GCA_039588495.1). Taxonomy (GTDB): domain Bacteria; phylum Gemmatimonadota; class Gemmatimonadetes; order Palauibacterales; family Palauibacteraceae. Next base: position 12,908 of record JBDGZR010000087.1, read on the forward strand.
CAGGCCTGGCCCAGGAAGTTCGCCCAGTTTCTTTGCCCTCTTGAAAGCGGGTGGCGGTATTCGCATCGGAGGGCTTTCGGCCCTATGTACGTTGACGTATCGTGCGCGCTTCTAGTCTATTTCTCGGCTTCCCTCGCCCTCAAAACCTGTAACAACGTAGACATCCATGACCAAAGCACGCCTACTGTTGACGTTGATCGTCACCACACTGATGCTTTTTGGCGCTTGCACCCGAGACGAGACCGACCGCCAGGGCACCGAGAAGGAGACCCTGGGCGCCGTCAACTTCCCAACGTCGTGCAACGAGGACGTTGACGAGGTCTTCACCCGGGGCATAGCGCTTCTTCATTCTTTCGAATACGCAGAGGCGCGCGCCGACTTTCAAACCGTTGCCGAACAAGATCCGGCGTGTGGCATCGCCCACTGGGGCGTGGCCATGACCTACCTGCACCCGGTCTGGCCTTCGCCGATGACGGCGGAGCGGTTCACGGCTGGTAACATCGCCGCCGAAAAAGCGGAGACTGTAAGCGCCTCAACGGATCGCGAACGGGCCTATATCGAGACGACCAGGGCCTTCTACGGTCACGGCGTAGAGCGCCCACATCGTGAGAGGGCACAGGCCTGGTCCGATGCTATGCATGAACTGTCCGAACACTTCCCTGACGACACAGAGGCGACGATCTTTTATGCATTGTCCCTGCTCGGCACCTCTGATCCAACCGATGCGACGCTCGGCAATCAGAAGCAAGCCGCCGCGCTCTTGAACGAGCTGTTTCCCTCGCAGCGGAACCACCCTGGGATTGCCCACTATCTGATCCACTCGCTCGACTATCCGGCGCTCGCCGACCAAGGCTTGCCGGCTGCGCTGGTGTACGCACAGATCGCCCCTTCATCGTCGCACGCCCTGCATATGCCCTCGCACATCTTCACGCGCCTCGGTATGTGGGACGAGTCGATTGCGACGAACATCAAATCGCGAGACGCCGCACGACAGCTCTCCGCGAAGACCACGCCGGGCGTTGTTTCCGACGCCGAACTGCATGCCCAGGCCTACTTGGCATACGCCTATCTACAGATTGACGATCAAGCCCGTGCAAAGGCTGTCGTTGACGAGGTCGCTCAGGTAACGAGAGGCCGGTCTGGCGATCCGCTTGCGGCCATCCCGGCCCGCTGGGCACTCGAGCGGCGTGATTGGGAGGCGGCGGCCAAGATCGAGTTCTCGGCAGTCTCAATAGATCTGAAGGCGGATTGGCCTCGGCTCGAGGTTCGTGCGATCACGCCGTTTGCCCGCGCGTTGGGTGCGGCTCGAACCGGCCAGATCGAGGAAGCACGCGTCGAAGTAGAGAAGCTTCGCCTGCTTCAACGCGGTCTTGTGGAATCACCGATTCCCGGTCCCTACGACTGGACAAGCCAAGTCGAATCCATGTGGCTTGCCGCGGCCGCGTGGTTGGCCAATGCGGAAGAGCGGACAGAGGAGGCCGTTGATCTCGGTCGGTCCGCCGCAGAGCTCGCCGAAGCAGCCGGCAAGCACCCGCGCACGCCAGGCGCACTCCTGCCTCCGCGGGAACTGCTGGGCGACATGTTGCTGGAGTTGAACCGCCCGGCCGAAGCACTTGTCGAGTACGAGCGGTCGCTGCGTGAAGCCCCGAGACGCTTTAACAGCCTGTACGGCGCCGCTCGCGCCGCGGAGTTGTCCGGCAGCCCGGAAAGGGCCAAGGAATATTACGACAAGCTTGTCGAGATGACCGTCGACGAATCGACCCGGCCGGAGGTCGAACAAGCTCGAGCGTTCCTCGCGTCGCTTTAGCCTGAGTCATCAGACGGGAAGCGCTAGTCGCCTGGGGGCGCGGAAGCACAACTGAACGCAAGGAGCCCGTTCACCCAGCGGGCTCTTTTCATCGGGTGGGCGAACTCGGAGGGCGAACAACGCGCGTCGCCCGACATCCCGCGCTCCAGATACCGAGGCAGGGCGCGAAGCAGCTGAGACCACCTGAGAAGGACCGCGATCGAGTGGTCTATACCTTATAATCCAAATATTCCAACCCGGATCGCGCTCAGACCGCGCCCAGGAAGTTCGCCCGGGCAGAACCGTTGCGTGCCCGGCCATCGACGCCGAAGGTCATAGCCTGTTCGGCTCTCCTGTAGACGCAAGCTTGAAAAGGAATCCAGGGTGCACGATGCCATGCCTAGGTCACTCGTTCTGATGGCCACGACTCTCCTCGCTCTCAATGGCTGCAGCCAACCTGAAGGGACTCATCGGATTGATGACGAGTGGCTCAGGGAGGCGCAGCGCGACACGGCCAACTGGGTGACGCACGGGCGCACCTACGAAGAGCAGCGGTTCAGCCCTCTTAGCCAGATTACCGAGGATAACGTCCAGCAGCTCGGCCTGGTGTGGAGCCGGGAGCTCGACACCAACCGGGGACTCGAAGCGACGCCGCTGGTCGTCGATGGCGTGATCTACACGACGGGTGCCTGGAGCGTCGTCTACGCGATCGATGGCAAGACCGGCGAGCTCCTGTGGACCTACGATCCTGAGGTTCCTCGGTCCAGGGCGCGCGTCCTGTGCTGTGATGCCGTCAACCGCGGGGTCGCCCTCTACAAAGGGAACGTATACGTCGGGACGCTGGATGGTCGGCTGATCGCTCTCGACGCAACGTCGGGAGTGCCAGTCTGGGAGAAGGCGACCTTCGATCCGGCGAGGGGCTACTCGATCACGGGAGCGCCCCGGATCGCAAAGGGCATGGTGCTGATCGGCAACGGCGGCGCCGAGATGGGAGTCCGCGGCTACGTATCCGCCTACGATGCCGAAAACGGAGCTCTCGTTTGGCGGACCTACACGGTTCCAGGCGACCCATCGCTCGGATTCGACTCTAAGGCGATGGAAGAGGCGGCGAAGACCTGGAGCGGTCGTTGGTGGGAGGGTGGAGGTGGAGGCACGGCATGGGACGCCATGGTCTACGATCCCGCGCTCGATCTCGTCTACGTCGGCACCGGAAACGGCGCGCCGTGGTACCGGGACCTGCGGAGTCCGGGCGGCGGCGACAACCTCTATCTCTCATCGATCCTGGCCCTTCGGGCCGACGACGGCGGGTTGGTCTGGCACTTTCAGACGACGCCCGGCGACCACTGGGACTTCACGGCCACGCAGCCCTTGATGCTGGCGGAACTGGAGATCGACGGCCGCGCCCGCCAGGTCATCATGCAGGCGCCGAAGAACGGCTTCTTCTACGTGCTGGATCGGGAGACCGGCGAGTTCCTCTCGGCCGAGGCGTTCTCCGAGGTTTCATGGGCTACGGGGATCGACTCGGATAGCGGTCGGCCGATCGAGTCGGCCAGCGCCTACGCCGGAATGGACGCGGTACTCGTATCACCCGACCCTACCGGCGCCCACAGCTGGTACCCCATGGCGTTCAGCCCGGCTACTGGACTCGTGTACCTTCCGGTCCGGGAAGGAACCACGTTCGCGCATCGACCAGATCCCGCGTGGCAGCCTGATGACTCGCGCCGTAACAGTGGCATCGACCAGCGGTACGCGGGACCGATCATGGACGAGTGGATGGCAGCACCCCCCTCAACCGGACGGCTCGTTGCGTGGGATCCGGTTCGGCAAGCAGCCCGCTGGGTAGTCGATCATCCCGTGTTGGAGAGCGGCGGCGTTCTCGCAACGGCCGGGAACCTCGTCTTCCAGGGCCGTTCGGATGGGCTCTTCCTAGCCTACGGGGCGAGCGATGGTGCTCAGCTATGGGAGTTCGATGCCGGCACCGGCATCATGGCGCCTCCCGTCACGTATCTCGTGGACGGCATCCAGTATCTGACCTTGATGGTGGGGTGGGGCGGGGGAATGGGACTCATCAATCCTCCCGGACTAGGCCCCGTAAAGCGCGGCTTCGGTCGAATCCTTACCTTCGCGATCGGTGGGACGGCCGTCCTCAGCATCCCGCCGTTCGGCCGCTCGGAGCCGCCGGTGCCAGCGATGGAGACGGACGCACCACCCGAGACGATCGATGAGGGGCGAATACTGTACGCTCTGCACTGTTTCGCCTGTCATGGAGTGAACGTCGTGGCCGGGCCGCTCCCCGACCTGCGTTATGCGACGCTGGACGTACACGAGCAGTTTCTGTCGATCGTTCTCGGAGGCGCCTGGCAGGAACTCGGAATGCCCTCGTTCGGAGACTTCCTGACAGCGGAAGAGGCTCAGGCGATTCAGGCCTACGTTCTGTCTCGTGCCGCGGAGTCGGCCAGACCGTCGCCGCGGTAACTGCCACCGGCTCTCTGCGCGAACGACGCACTTCCTTCGTATCCCGCCCTCCAGATGCTGGGGTAGGCGGCCAAGCAACTGAGACCCCCTGAGAAGGACCGCGATCGCGTGGTCTTTGCCTTATAATCCTACCCGTATCGCGCGCAGACCTCGCCCAGGCAGTTCGCACGGACCGTGTCCTGGAGGTGTGATCCGATGAAGCGTACCGCCTGGCGCCTCGCGGCCGTTGCCGCCGTCCTTCTCGCCGCCACGCCCTCGCAGGGGCAGCCGGACGAAGCTGCCGTCAGGGAGATCGAGGAGTACCTCGCTCGGCTCGAGAAGCTCGGCTTTGCAGGCTCCGTGGCGATCTCGCAGGCCGGCCGGCCGATCTTCGCCTCGGGCTACGGTCTCGCGGATCGGGAGCGTGGTATCCGCTGGGGTCCTGAGACGGTCTCGACGATCGGCTCGATCACCAAGCAGTTCACTGGCGCGGCCATCCTGGCCCTCGCGGAAGCCGGAGCGCTGTCGGTCGACGACCCGATCTCCAAGTACTTCGCCGCCGTCCCCGAGGACAAGCAGGAGATTACCCTCCACCACCTGCTTACCCACTCCTCCGGCATCGTCAACCTGGACGGTTTGGGCGACTGGGATCCGATCGATCGACAGGAGTTCGTTCGGAGGGCCATGGAGCAGGAGCTCTTCTTCGAGCCGGGTTCGGCCTACGAGTACTCGAACGCCGGCTTCAGCCTCCTGGGCGCGATCATCGAGCAACTGACCGGGAAGAGCTGGGAGGAGTACGTTCGCGATCGACTCTTCCTGCCCGCCGGGATGTACGAGACCGGCTACGTGCTGCCGCAGTGGGGCGACGGTCAACTCGCCCAGGGGTATCGCGGCAGCGAGCGGTGGGGAACCGTGCTCGAGCGACCGCTCGCCGAGGATGGACCCTACTGGGTGCTACGCGCCAACGGCGGCGTCCACTCGAACGCCTTGGAAATGCTCCGTTGGGGACAGGCGCTCCTGAATGGCGAGCCGCTGTCCGAGACGTCGATGGAGACGTACTGGTCGCCTCATTTCGACGAGGGTGGGGGCGACTCCTTCTACGGCTACGGCTGGGTCGTGCTGGACCTGGCCGGCCACAGGGTGATCACGCACAACGGTGGCAACGGCATCCTCTTCGCCGACATGGCGATCGTGCCGGAGGCCGAGCTCGTTATGGTCATCCAAACGAACGTGGTCGCCGACTTCCGGATGGCGGAACGGCTGCTCGAGCAGATCGGCGCGCGCCTGGTCCTCGGCCGGGAGCTCCCCTCCGTGCCCGATCTGGCGGCGACCATGTCCCCCCTCTACTACATCAACGTCTCGGCCCACCTCCTGGCTGCCTTGCTCTGGCTCGGAGGCATGTTCTTTCTGGCCATCGTGGGAGCGCCCGTACTGAGACAGGTCCAGCCTGCCACCCTCAGGCGGGACCTGTTCTCCCGCCTCGGGGAACAGTTCAGGCTCGTCGGCTGGGTCGCCATCGGCGTCGTTCTGCTGACCGGCCTCGGCAACCTCTACTTCCGGGGCATCTTCGCCGCCGGCCTCCTCGGCAGCTCCGTGTTCTGGGCAAGCTCTTATGGGAAAGCGCTGGCCGTGAAGCTTGCCGCGGTCCTTTTCATGCTCGTCGTGCAGGCATTCCACGACTTCGACCACGGCCCCCGCTCCGGCCGGCTCGACCCCGCAGCCGAAGAGGGACGACGGGCGCGTCGAACGAAAGCCTGGCTCGTACTGCTGAACGCCATCGCCGGCCTAGTGGTCGTGCTGGCGGGCGTGCGCCTTGCCCGGGGCGGCTGATAGCTCTTGAGGTATTGGGGCGGCTGCTCAAGCTGAAACCACCTGAGAAGGACCGCGATCGCGCGATCGGGCCCCTAGACCTCTGCTTCCAAGATTATGTCGAAGTCCGCGCGCCATCCGTCGCCATTGGTCGTTAGCTCCAATGCCAGGTCATGTCGCGCGATGCGCGCCACATCCGAGTCCAGGTACTCATCGCCCTCGAAGTAGATTTGCGTGACCAAGGGCTGGTAGCCGTCGCCGCCTGCGATCAGATGGATGTGAGCGGGTCTCCACGGGTGCCAACCGAGTGCTGTGACCAGCCGCCCGGTCGGGCCCTCGTGGGGAATTGGGTAGGCCGCGGGCACCACGGTATAGAGAGTGTAGCTGGCGTCCTCCTTGCTGTGCATTCGGCCGCGCAGGTTCATATTGGTGCGGGGAGGAATGTCGAACGCGCTGTAACGGCCCTTCGCGTCCGCTTGCCACCAGTCGAGAACCGCGCCGGAGATCGGACCTCCGTCCACGTCCCGAACCGTGCCGGTAAGGAGAAGGCGATCCCCCTCTTCGTCCGGGCCGGCGAGCTGCCCGTCCTCGACCCAGGGTGCGTCTTCCAGGTAGTAAGGTCCGAGCGCCTGCTTGGGCGTTCCGCGCCATTCGCGACTGCTGGCGTCAACGACGCCTCCCTCGAGGAACACGTCCAAGAGGAGCATCGTCTCCCCGGCCTCGGCCGCCTCGTTCAAGAAGGCCACAGCGGCACGGTACTCCTCGTGGGTAACCTCATGCTTCGCAACGAGGTCGTTGATGGCCAGGAACAGGTCTTCCATCAGATGGGCGACTCGGGGATTGGTCATGGATCCTCCTAGATGTCTCGTGGCCTGCTCCCACTTAGGACCGCGATCGAGTCATCTGTACCTTATTAGCCTAACGGCTTCGCGCACAGACATTCGCCCGCGATCGCGTGGTCTATACCCTATAATCCTGCCGACGCATCTTGCCCGGCAGCAGAAACGCAAGCGATTGGGCTGCGCACACCATGCCGATGGTCTCGCAACGAGGGGGGGCGGATGAAGCAGCCTTCGTCGGCTTTCGCGTTCTGGGCGCGCTTGACCGCGTTCTACGCTCTCCATGCTTGCGTGCTCATGCTGTGTGGTTCCGACTGGGGCTGGTGGCAGGCGTGGTCCTACTCTCTCCTCTTCGCCTCTGCAGGAATCGGCATGCGACTTTGGGCTGAGCGACGGCATCCGGGACTGATGGCGGAACGGGCGCAGCTCTTGAGGGCTCCGGGCGTCAAGTCCTGGGATAGACTCCTCGCCCCACTGATGGCGTTGAGCCTGGGCTTGCCCCTATTCGTCGTGGCTGGGATGGATCACCGCTTCGAGTGGTCGCCGCACTTCCCAAGCTGGCTTAACATGCTAGGATTGGTATTGGCCTCGGCAGGCTACGGATTTGCAGGGTGGGCGCTCCTGGAGAACCGCTTTTTCTCGGCAGTGGTGCGCATTCAATCGGAGCGTGGACATGTGGTGTGCGACACCGGCCCATACAAGATTATCCGACATCCGGGCTACTCAGGAAGCCTTCTGCCCCCGTTTGCCATGGCATTGGCATTGGACTCAGTGTGGACCCTGATTCCAGCGACGGCGGCTGTCGTCATAGCCGTGGTGAGAACTTCCCTCGAGGACCGCACGCTGCAGAAGGAACTCCCAGGGTACCGGGAATACGCCGACCGCGTCCGCTACCGCTTGATTCCGGGGATCTACTGATCGGCGGCGCCGACTTTCAGCCACGGATCGCGCGCAGACCTCGCCCAGGAAGTTCGCCCAGTTGGGCGAGAGTCGCCGAGAGCCACGACTATAAGTAGATTATCTACAAATAGTTAGCCGGGGTGGCGGAACGGCAGACGCGAGGGACTTAAAAGTCTCGCAAGGATGCCTTCTAGACCGCACGCTTCAGAGGGCCCCAATCCGGCGATCCTCGCGCCAAATAAGGCCGTTCAACGATTGCGCTTGAAATCCGTATGTGCTTCGACGTGTCAGCACGAGGCACTAGAAGGCACTACAAGGCACGTCGTCTTGTTACCCGGTTGTTACCGGGACCAGCCGGAGAGCCCGACTGGCTGGCTGATGCAGACCTGCAGATTCGCTGTTCTCACCACCTAAGTTCGCCCAGTTTCTTCGCCCAGTCTTCTATAACAGGAATCGCCAGCCGCTCAAGTTGACATGAGCCGTACGCCTTCGTACGGTTGGCCTCTCCTATCGCCTCGGCAAGAACCTCCTTCGAGCGGAACCGTCGGTGATAAAACGCACGAACACCACATCCGCTCGGCTGCTCTCTGGGTCGCTGGGCAGCCTAATCACATGTGGAATCCTGCTGGTGGCGCTCGCCGAGCCGTCGTTCTCCCAGGAGCTATCCTACCAGGAAAACATCGACTACGATGGCGATGGGGACGTCGATGAGGAGGACCTCGCCCGCGCCGCCCAGAACCCGGTCGCCGATCTGATCAGCCTACCGTTCCAGAACAACACAATCTTCGGGTTCGGGCCGTTCGACCGAACGGGCAACCTCCTCAATATCCAGCCGGTCATTCCAGCGAACCTGTCCAGCAAGGTCAACCTGATCAGCCGTGCGATCCTGCCGGTGGTCACGGCACCGGACGTAACGCGGCCCGAGGGCACGACCTGGGGGCTGGGGGATCTCGTGTACACGGCGTTCTTCTCTCCCGCGAAGCCGAGTGCGCTCATCTGGGGCGCCGGACCGGTACTGCAGATTCCTACGGGGACGAGCGATGCCACGGGATCGGGGAAGTGGGGAGCTGGCCCGTCGTTGGTCCTACTCGGTATGCCGGGGCGGACGGTCCTCGGAGTCCTGGTGAACAACATTTGGTCCTACGCGGGAAGCTCGGACCGTGCTGACGTGAACCAAATGCTCATCCAGTACTTCGTCAACTACAACTTCCAGGGCGGCTGGTTCTTGACGAGCGCCCCGATCATCACGTCGAATTGGGAGCTGCCGAGCCACGCGGGTTGGGTCGTGCCGTTCGGCATCGGCGGGGGGCGGGTCTTCCCGATCGGGCGACAGCCGGTCAACGTCAACGCGCAGTTCTACTACAACGCCATCACGCCGGAGACGGAGGACGGAACGCGGATCGGACCCGAATGGAGCCTCCGCGTCACCTTCCAGTTCCTGTTCCCGAAAGGCTGACGAGATATGAAGAAGACGCTTCGCGCCTCGTCCGTTTCCGCGACCCGGTAGGCGCTTTCACAAAGGACTCTTCGATGGCTACTACACGCATTATCCTCGCTGCCGCCGCGCTCGGCCCGTTCCTGCTTGCGGCCTGCACTCCGACGGACCCGTCGGACGCGTCTGACACCGCCGCGGTCGCCCCGACGTTCGACGTCGAGCCAGCCCCGGCACAGAGTCCGGCTGGCACATGGCACGGAGAGCGGGAAGGAGTGCAGTTCTACCCCTCCGGCGAGAACCTGGCATACGACCGCCCTGCCTCGACCATCCATCCCGATCTCACCCGGCACTCGCAAAAGATGGTACCGGGCGTCTATCAGGTCGCCGAGAACGTCTACCTCGCCTACGGCTACGCGCTCACGAGCCCTGCGATGATCGTAGGCGATGATGGCGTCATCATCGTCGATCCCACCGAGGACGTGACGACGAGCCGGGTGGCGTTCGCGGAGCTTAGGAAGTTCTCGGATCTCCCGGTCAAAGCGGTGATCTACTCGCACTGGCACATCGACCACTACGCCGGCGTCGCGGCGTTCACGACGCAGGAAGCGATCGACCGCGGCGACGTCGAGATTATCGCGCATCCCATCATCGCTGCGCGGGTGGACTACTCGCTCGGCACGCTCCTCGACCCGGGTCCCGAAGGCGTGATCAACGGCGGCCTCGGACCGCAGTTCATCGTCCAGGACCCGACGCTGTTCGCGCCCACCATCCTGATCGACGATGTGCTGGAGACGACGATCGCCGGCGTCCGCATGGAGATCCGCTGGCTACCCTCCGAGGCCCCTGACGAGATCGCGGTGTGGCTACCCGACCTCGAGGTGCTGCACACCGTCGAGATCCTTCAGGGCGAGTCGTTCCCGAACCTGCACACGGTCCGTGGGACCCGGTATCGGGACATGGAGCTCTGGTTCCAGGCCATCGACGTGATGCGGGAGCTGTACCCGGCGAAGTACACCGTCGCGTCGCACGGGCGCCCGATCTCGGGATACGACGAAGTGGCCGAGACCCTGACCGCGTACCGTGACGCGATCCAGTACGTGTACGATCAGTCGCTACGCTTCATCAACAAGGGATTCCTGCCCGATGATCTGGTGAAGGCCGTCCAGCTGCCGGAGCACCTGTCGAGTCACCCGTGGCTCGGCGACTTCTACGGCGGCGTTCCGCATTCCGTCCGACAGGTCTACTACGGCGAGCTCGGCTGGTTTCTCGGCGACCCCACATTCCTCGCCCCGAAGCATCCGTCGGTGTCTTCGGAACGGTACGTGGAGTTGATGGGGGGACGTGATGCCGTCTATCGCGCGGCGGCCGACGCGGCTCGAGCTGGGGACCATCAGTGGGCGGCGGAGCTGGCGACACATCTCATCCGGAACAACAACGCCGATCAGGAAGCCCGCGACCTCAAGGCGGAGGCCCTCCGCCAGATCGGCTACACACACACGAACAACAATTGGCGCAACTGGTATCTCACCTCCGCCGAGGAGCTCGCCGGAACGATCGACTTCAGCCGTCGTCTCGATGTTCAGGCGCCCGACATGCTGCGGGCCTTCCCGACGGCGAACCTGATCGACGGGTTCCGGTACCGTCTGAAGGCCGAGGAGGTGCTCGACGTCCATATGACGATGGGCTTCCGCTTCCCGGACACCGGCGAAGAGCTCGGTCTCGAGATCCGGCGCGGGATCGTGCAGTTCTACGAGCGCATGCCCGACTCGCCTGACGTCGTCATGGAGATGGACCGGGCGACGTTGGACGGACTGATTACCGGAGAGCTCGACATGGGCGGTAAGACGGGCGTGCACCCGGAGACACCGCAGGACAAGCTCGGCGCGCTGTTCGATTCGGGGGCGGCCAGACTGACGACCGGCACCCCGCAGGCCTTCGCCCGGTTCTTCAGCTACTTCGAGCCGATAAGCAGCGATCCGATTCCGATCACCATCAACTGACACAGTTCCTTTTAGGAACCCGCACTGAACGCAGGGAGCCCGCTCACGCAGCGGGCTCTGTTCATTGGGTGGGCGAACTCGGAGGGCGAACGACGCGCTTCGCTCGCATCCCGCACTCCAGATACCGGGGTGGCCGGCCGAGCAGCTGAGACCACCTGAGAAGGACCGCGATCGCGCGGT
>JBDGZR010000088.1:0-15271 GCA_039588495.1 Gemmatimonadota bacterium
AGGCGAGGATCGAGGGCAAGGTGATCCTCTGGATCTACATCGATCGCGCGGGAGAGGTGCAGAAAGCCCAGGTGCAGCAGACGAGCGGCTACGGTGCGATGGACAAGGTGGCGCTGGAGTGTGCAAGCTCGATGGAGTTCACGCCGGCCAAGAACCGCGACAAGACCACCCCCGTCTGGGTTCAACAGGCGATCGCGTTCGAGGTCCACTGAACCCGCGGTAGCGCCGGTCTGCCGGCGTACCATCGCGTCCCCGAGGGGCGGCCACGCGGCCGCCCCTTTTTCTTGCGCCGCCGGCTCGCAGGCTCCGGTAGCTCGCGAACTTCGGAGGGCCTACAATGACTGTCCCCCGGAGCGTGGATTCCACATCGGAATGGAGGAGGGACTCGATGTCTGATGACTTGCGCGGGCGGTTTGTCTGGTACGAGCTGCTGACCTCGGATCCGGATGCAGCGATCGACTTCTACACGGATCTCATCGGTTGGGGCACGGCCCCGGTCGAGGCCGGCGGCATGCCGTACACGATGTGGATGAAGGGAGAGAATCCGGTAGGCGGCGTGATGCAACTGCCCGAAGAGGCCGTGATGGGCGGTGCGCCGCCGCACTGGCTGGCGTACATAGGCACCTCCGACGTGGATGCCACGGCGGAGCAGGCCGGTCAGCTGGGCGGGAGCGTGCTGGTGCCTCCGACCACCATACCGGAAGCGGGGCGCTTCGCCGTGCTCCAGGATCCGCAGGGCGCCGTGATCTCGGTGTACACTCCGCCTGAAGTGCCGCCTCCGGCCGGAGAGCCCTCACCCGGCTGCTTCTCCTGGCATGAGCTCGCCACCACCGACTACGAGGCGGCCTTCGACTTCTACTCCACGCTGTTCGGCTGGGAGAAGCAGGACGCGATGGATATGGGTGAGGCGGGCGTCTATCAGATGTACGGGGCAGGCGGTCCCCCGCTCGGCGGCATGTTCAACAGGCCTGCCGAGATGCCCGTATCGGCCTGGCTCTACTACATCGACGTCGAGGACGTAGAGACAGCCGCCACGCGGGTGAGAGAGCTTGGCGGGCTGGTGGTCAACGGGCCGATGGAGGTCCCCGGCGGCAGCCAGATCGCCCAGTGCAGCGACCCACAGGGCGCGATGTTCGCAATCCACGCCCCCGCGGCCAGCTGAGGCAGTCACTCGATGAGGCAGCTGATCCTGGCCGTCGAGGGCATGATGTGCGATGGGTGTGCCGGCACCGTGCGTGAGGCCCTCGCCGAAGTCGCCGGCGTCGAGAGCGTCGACGTGGCGTTGGAGGAGAAGCGTGCGCGCGTCACGGTCGTAGAGGGGACGCCGGATGCCGCGCTCATCGGTGCGGTGGCGGCGGCGGGTTACGAAGCGTCGGTGCTCTGAGGGAGCCCGGTGCTCTGATGTGATTCGAGCGGTGTGAGCCGGGCGACGTCGACGCGTCGCCCGGCAGCTTTCATTGGATCCGACCTAGCCGTCCGAGCCGGCTCGCTCGGTCACGTCGTGGCCGCACATCGTCCCGGTCACGTCTCGCATCCCCGTCGCGGGGTCGAAGACGGACGAGATGTCGATCTCGCAGCTCCTGGTCTCGCCGGTGGACCCGCGGGTGACCGAGATGAAGCCCTCGATATCCGTCTCCTGTAGGCCGCTCGGCTCCCGGTCGACCCTCGTCCGCGTCCCCCAGATCGCGACCTCGCCGTTGACCGTGAGAAGGTCATCACCGCGCTCGAAGGCGCAGTCGGTCATCGACTTCTCGGCGGAGAACGACAGCTCCATGACGCCGTCCTCGAAGCTGAGGCTCATCTCACCGGAGATCTCCAGCTCACCTCCCGCCGGGCACGCACGGGCGCGAAGGAGACCCGGTCCCCTCTCCACGTCTGCCAGGAGACCATCGACGGCGGACGAGGCGTTCTCGAATCCAGCTGTTTCTTCGTCCACCGTCAACGAACTCAGGCCGCTCAACCGAACCGCCAGGAACGACGCGTCCGCCCGGCTGAGGCTTCCATCCTGAACGCCTGTCGGGTCGTCGCCACAGGCCGCTGCGAGCGTAGCAAGCAGGACGAGGGGTCCAACCCTCCGCACGATACATCTTGCTGACATCAGACCAATCTCCCTTCTCGAGGCTCCACGGTTCGCCGTCCGTTCGGCCGGCGGACCCGCCGATCAACTCCGCGTTTCGTTTGGATAGACGGTGGCACGAGGCCGATCGTTAAAAGAAGATGCAAAGATCAGGCGTGTGACGTAGACGTGGGCTCGTCGTTTTCCTCTCGATACCACAAGTAGAACAGGATCCCGATCGCGGTCCACAGGACCGCCGCGGTGCCGACCTTCATGAGCAGACCCGCCACCCTCTGGTCGTCGCGCGCGGGTATTCCGTACACGGGAGGCGCGAGCTCGTAGATGGAGTAGACGGGCAGCTCGCTGAAGGTGAGGTAGAGGAAGGTGCCGGTGTTCACGATCGTGGCGAGGATCAGGTAGCCGATCTTCATCGGATGACCGAAGCCAGGTCGCGCCGGGCTGTCCAGGATGATCGGCCACCAGAAGATCACGCCTCCGACGAGCCAAACCAGGTCGATCAGGAAGGAGCCGAGCTGGGTGGCCATCAGGCCGTCCACGACCGACGGCAGGTGCGTGAAGATGATGATGAGGTTGAAGGTAACAAGCGCGATGAGCGGGTGGGTCACCAGCCGGAGCAGGCTCCGTGACCCTGCACGCAGCTCCGGCCGGCCGGCCGGAACGCCCAGCAGTATCAGCGGTGGAGCGATGAGCGTGATTAGGACGAACTGAAGCATGTGGACGCTGGCGAGATAGCCGGCGCCCAGAGCGCCGAGCGGCCAGTCGAGGGCGAGCCACAGGCACAGAAGGCCGGCGAGAAACCAGCCCGGCCAGCCGCGTGGAGGGACGCCCCCGCCGGTGGGCACTTCCTCCTCGTGGGCCCCGGCGTGTCGCGCACGGAGCGGCCTTCCGCGCCCGTAGAGCCGCCAGTACGCGAGGCCGATCGCGAGGATGAAGAGCCAAACCCCCGGTGACTTGCCTCGAGTTCGGACACGAGCAGCGGCAGGTCGTGCTTCCAGTCCGCCTGCCGGGTACCGAACGGATAGGCCAGACGCAGATCGCCGGCACCGAAAACGAGAACCTGCGCGGCGTGTCCGACCTCGTAACCGCCCCCTCCTTCCCCGTCGGGCGGCACGGCCCCACGAACTGCGAGAGGAAGAGCGAGTGCCGACTGGATGCGGTTCACCGTCTCCATGTCACCCCGCAGTCCGATGAACCCGGGGTCGAAGCCGGAGAGCCATTCGCGCATCCGCTCCGGCGTGTCCCGCTCCGGGTCTGTGCTGACGAACACGACCTCGATCCGATCCCGGGTTTCCCACGGAAGTTCACGCAGGACGGCGGCGATGCCCGCCATGTGGACCGGACAGATGTCCGGGCAGTTCGTGTACCCGAAAAAGAGAAGGGCCAGCTGGCCCTCCGTCTCCTGGCGGAAGCTGAACGCCTTTCCGTCCACGTTGGAGAGCGCGAAGTCGGGGCGCGGCCCGGGCTGCAGAGCCACGCCACGGTATCCTGGCGCGGCGTCAGTCCCCGAAGGGCGACGGTCGCCCTCGGTGGCCCGCGCGGCCTCGCTCCCTGCGTCGCACGCGACAAGGGTCAGGAGGAGAGCGGCGGATCCCAGCGCGAGCGGACGTGAGATCGAACGGCGCGCGCCGGTCACCGTGGGGGGGCTCCTTCGCCCCTCTTCAGCCCCTCCTGTTTAAGTGCCCTCTTCTGCTCCGAGGACAGCTCGTAGTCGAAGCCGTAGAGAGCCCTCTCCCACGAGCCGTAGATCGGGTTCGGCAGCATAATCCACTTCACACCCCAATGGCTCGCGTACTCTGCCTCCAACCGGTCGCGCTCTTCGATCGATGCTCGCGAGACCGAGATGAAGTCGTTCAGGTCGTCGCCGGCCAGGATCAGAACGCGGTGGGTGCTCGCCACGTGGGCTCGCCGGCTGGCCTTGTCCGACCCCCAGCCGTCCCGCTCCCCTCGCATGAGGAGCACATCCACGTCCGCCGCCAAAGGAAAGCCGAGGCTCTCGAGATTCCGCTCTGTGGCTTGCTCGAGCGCTGCGTCGCGGTTCGTGACATAGAACACGGTGACCCCTCGCTGCGCCGCGCGTCGCGCGAATTCGATCGCTCCCGGAACCGGTGGTGCCGACGATTCGCGGACCCACGCATCCCAGCCTTCAGGGTACTCCTTGCCCTCCACGATGATACGTGCTTGATACGGCGAGTTGTCGAGAACCGTCTCGTCCACATCGAGAATCACGGCGGGAGGAAGGCCGCCCTGATCGTCTTCCTGCTCCGGCGCGGCTGTCCACTCGGGATCGGCCAGCCCCTGGTCCACCATCCGGCTGGCCGCGCGGTAAGCCTGCTCGGTGGAGGCTCGATACTCGGCGCTCCGCTGCGTCCACAGGGTGGCGTTGAGGCCCTCGAGACTCGTGTTGCCGGACCCACAGCCGGCCAGCACCAGGCAGAGGCCTCCACCGATGACCGATCCCCGGCGCCGCCGCCTTCTGAATCGCTCATTCGTCGGTCTCATCGGCGACCCGTCACAATCTCCAAAAGATGGACGCCATGATCAGGTTGGCCCCGATCGTATCGCCGCCCCGGTCCACCGGGTTGAAGGGGTCCTCGAGGCTCACGCTGTAGCGTCGGTACTCGACGCGTCCCCCCCACCGCGTGCCATGAGGCTCGATGTCGATGCCGCCGCCGAAGGAGAAAGCTCCCTGGTTTCGCGTGACCAGCTTGTCGTTCGGGTCGGGTGGATCGTCTCGCGGGTCCAGGGCGACCGTCCCCGCTGCCACCAAGCCGAACGGCACCACGCCCGCATTGGTGAACGGAGCCACAGCCACGCGTCCGACGATGGCGACGTTGAACTCCCACTGGTTTACGGACACCGAAGCCGTGTCATCGGACGCCGTGGTCCTGCCGTACGAGCCTCCGAACCTGAAGGCGACGGCGGGAACGACCCGGCTCTCGATGTCGATCCCGAAGTTGACCAGGTTGTCGAGGTCTACGACACCCTCTTTCTGGCCCCAGAGAAAGGAGCCCACGGTAGCCGACAGCCTGAACTGGAGAGGAGCCTTCGCCATCTCCGGTTCGCCGGTCGCCTCATCCGCCTCCGGATCTGGCGGCTCCGGCGTTTCCTGCGCCAGAGCCCCGGCTGGAACGAGGCACAGAAGAAGCACCGCCAGCGAGAGAAGCCGACCGGTTTCCATCATCCGAGGACCCCGCCTCGCCGCCTTCAACGTTCCCCCGTGGCTGCCATGAGCTGCGCTCGGGCGGCGTTGTAGTTGAACAGTGCCTGGGCGAAGTTCGTCCGGGCCTGCGTCACGGCCAGCTCCGCGTCGTTCAGCTCCACCTGGGTGGAGAGGCCGTTCCGAAAGCGGGTCTGCGCGATCTCGAGCGCCCTCTCGGCCCGCTCGATGTTCGACTCGCTCGCCTCGATCTGTTCTCCGCTGGCGACGAGCGCCTGATGACTCTGCTGCACGTCGAGTCGCGCGTTCTCGGTCAGCTGCTCGAGCCGGTACGTCTCCCTGTCCACGGCGGCACGGGCCTGTTGGACCCGGCCCGACCGGGCTCGACCGTCGAAGATCGGGAGGGAGAACTGCAGCCCTGCCGACGCGCTCTGGGCGAAGTCCTGTCCGCCGGGGAAGAGAGTCGAGGACGCGCCCTGACGCGTGAGGTTTGCGATCAGATCCAGCGTCGGGTATCCGGACGCCTTCTCCACCTTCAGGTTCTGTGTCTGCAGTCCCACGACGAGCGACTGCGATTGGATGTCCGGCCGGTTCCGCAGCGCCCGGTTGATCGCCTCCTCCAGGGGCGGAAGCTCCGACGGGCGCGCCAGCTGATCGCTGAGCTCGACCGGTCTGTCTAGCCGCATGCCGATTGTCCGCTTCAGCCGGTTCGAGTTCAGCTCGAGCTGGTTGCGCGCTTCGATGAGCAGAGGTCGGATGTTGTCGACCTCCACTTGGGCGGTCAGGAGGTCGAAGTCGGAGGCCGTGCCGACACGGTAGAAGGCCTCCACCTCGCGGAGCCTCGCCTGCGCCTGCTCCAGGGCCTTCTCCTGCACGATGACCAGCTCCTTGTCGAGCAGGGCCTCGTAGTAGGCGAGCCGGGCCGCCAGCGCGACAGACACGCGTGCGGTCTCCACCTGGGTTTCCGTCGCCTGGTCGCTGAGACTGGCGGCCGTCCGTGCGGGCCCCAGCGAGAGGTCCAGGAGCGGCTGCGCCAGGGTGATCGCGAAGCTGTACTGGTTTTCCTGCCCGAGGCGGATCTGCTGCACGTCGCCGTCCCCGGTCTCCAGGAACAGAACCGCGTTCTGGATGTTGCGGTTGTAGTTGATGTCCGCATTGATCTCTGGTAGCGAGGCGGAGCGCACCTCCCTCGCCAGGCCCGCGGTCCGGGCCTGCTCGGCCCTCGCGATCAGCACGTTCTCGTTATGATCCACCGCCCGGCCGACTGCCTCCGCCAGACTGAGACGCACGGTCTGCTCGCTCGCGGCCCCAGACTGGGCGCGCAGATCGTCCGGTGGAACGCCTGCGGCGATCAGCAGCGCGAAGGCCGCGATGAGTACACGTTTAGTCACGAATTCCTCCTCGACTCGTAATGCCGCACTTCCCCCACACACACCGGAAGGCGTCGCCGTACTATCGCCTTCACGGCAGGGCGTCAACCTAGCATCTCATGTCTCCGGAGGCGCCACAACCTCGATGCCCCCCCCGGCTGGCGTGGCCCGATCCCGGAGGCCTATCCTTCCTCCCGCTCCGGAGGCTGGTGCCGAGGTACCGATGCCGGAGATGCGTGGGTGAAAACCATCTGAAGGAGACTCCATGAGGTCGACGCAAATGGTCTGGTTCCGGCTCGCGCTCGTCGGCGCGCCGGCACTGTTCGGCGCCCTGCTCGTCGCTCCGGCCGAGGCCGGAGCCCAGCCGGCTCGCGCAGCCGCTCGGGCCCGGCTCGCGGCCGGCATCGACGCCGAGGTGGATCGACTCGCCCCCGGGATCATCGAGCAGCGGCACCATATCCACCGTAACCCGGAGCTCGGGAACCGCGAGGTCGAGACGGCGAAGCTGGTGGCCGACCACCTGCGGGCCCTGGGCTTCGATGAGGTCCAAACAGAGATCTCCCACACGGGCGTCGTGGGCGTGCTCCGCGGAGGGAAGCCCGGGCCGATCGTTGCGGTCCGCGCCGACATGGATGCACTTCCGGTGACGGAGCGCACCGACCTTCCGTTCAAGTCCACGGTGCGAACGACCTACCTGGACCAGGAAGTGGGCGTCATGCATGCCTGCGGGCACGACATACACACCTCCGTCGAGCTCGGAGTCGCCGCGGTCCTGGCTTCGCTGCGGGATAAGCTGCCGGGCACGGTTAAGTTCATCTTCCAGCCGGCCGAGGAGGGCCCTCCGCCCGGCGAGGAGGGAGGCGCCGAGCTGATGGTGGCGGATGGCGTTCTTGGTGATCCGGCGCCCGAGGTGATATTCGGTCTCCACTCGAGCCCCGAGCTCCATGTCGGGAGCGTCGGCTTCACGCCCGGGCCGGCGCTCGCCGCGGTGGACCACTTCTACATCGAGATCCTCGGCACCCAGTCGCACGGAGCCTGGCCCCACAACAGCGTGGATCCCGTCGTGATGGCGGCTCAGGCCATCGAGGCGCTGCAGACGATCCGTTCCCGCAACATGCCTCCACTGGAGCCGGGTGTCGTTTCCATCGGCATCGTCCGGGGCGGCGAGCGCTTCAACATCATCCCCGAGCGCGTCTACCTCGAGGGCACCGTGCGTACGTACGATCCCGAGGTCAGAGACCTCGTGGAGCGCCGGATGGGTGAGATCCTGGAGGGTGTGACAAGCGCTGGTGGCGGCACCTACGAGCTGGTCTACGACCGCGTCACGCCCGCCACCTTCAACGACGTGGCTCTGAGCGAGCGCATGGCCCCGACCCTTGAGAGGGTCGTGGGTGCGGAGAGTGTGATCCGCACCGATCCAACGATGGGGGGCGAGGACTTCTCCTTCTTCTCCAACGAGATCCCGGGGTTCTTCTACTGGCTCGGGACGACGAAGCCGGGGACGGAGTCGGGCGGCCTGCACACGCCGACCTACCGGGGTGACGACGAGTCCGTCCGCGTCGGCATGCGGGTGATGTCGAACCTCATCGTGGATTACCTGACGGGCGTGGGCGAGTAAGGCCTGGAGCCTGTCCGCACTACCGTTTTCACGTCTACTGGCGGCGCTCGGAGCCAAGGCGCCGGCAAGCGAGGCATCCACGCCTCGGTTTCCCGTTGCAAACGCGGGTCGTTGTTGCGCTCCCGCCACTTCGGAACCACTGAGCGAGGCTCGCGGGACGAGCTAACTGCGACTCGTAACCCATGACGATACCAAGGTTTATGGCGTCAGCAAGGGGCGTTGGCACGGCCTCGGTTCGGAGATTGCCCCTCCATGCAACCGAGGCCGACGGGTCTAGTCAGGTACGAGCCTTAGACGACATAGACAGCTGAGGGCTTTCGTAACCGGACAGCTTGATGGGCCTCCCACATATTCGGGGTGGACGCATGAGGGTCGCCAGCGGTGGGCGCCTTCGGAGCGTCCGCCCCGTGCCAACCACGAGCCAGTCGGAGCACTCCTCCTTGACCGCTGCGTAGCGACGCCGCTACTCAGTATCCGGCTGGCTCGTCCTTTTTTCCCCCTCGTTCTCCACTCGTCGTTCTTGCGCGCCAACGACCGCTCACTGATCCTGTCGGGCACTCTCGAGGCCCTGCGGCGACCTCGAGAGACGATGATGGCTGGAGATCAGCGCGTGTGATGTCGCCCGCGCGGAGCCCGAAGGAGACGCCCATGAGGTCGACGAGTAGGAGATGGTCCGCGCACGTCCGCTGGGTGGTGACGGCGACCGGGATGACGATCGGCCTGGCCGGCGTCGTCGCGCGACCGGCCGCGGCCCAGCAGGATATGTCGGACGTAGAGATCACCGCGACGCATGTCGCCGGCAACGTCTACATGCTTCAGGGACGGGGCGGCAATATCGGCGTCTCCGTGGGATCCGACGGAGTGCTGCTCGTAGACGACCAGTACGCGCCCCTCTCCGACAAGATTCGAGCGGCCCTGAGCGAGATCGTCGGCGGAGCGGTCGAGCTGGAGTTCGTGCTCAACACCCACTGGCACGGCGATCACGTGGGCGGCAACGTCGAGTTCGGGGCGGAAGCGCCGGTCATCGCGCACACCAACGTCAGAGAGCGGATGTCGACCCGCCAGGAGACCCCCTTCGGCGTCGTCGAGCCCTCGCCCCCGGAGGCGCTGCCCGTGCTCACGTTCGGCGATTCCGTCTCCATCCACTTCAACGGAGAGGAGATACGGGCGATCCACTACCCGCACGGGCACACCGACGGCGATGCCGTCATCTTCTTCACCGAGTCGAACGTCGTCCACATGGGCGACGTCCATTTCGCCGGCCTCTTCCCGTTCGTCGATGTGTCGAGCGGCGGCAGCGTACGGGGCGTCATGGATGCCGTCACCCGCGTGCTGGACCAAGTCCCGTCGGACGCCGCCGTGATTCCGGGCCACGGACCCCTCTCGACGGTGGATGATCTTCTGGCGTACCTCGAGATGCTGAAGGAGAGCGTGGCCTTCGTCGAAGCCGGAATCCAGGCGGGAAAGAGCCTCGAGGATCTGAAGGCCGAGGGCGTGCCTGAGCGGTGGGCCGGCTGGTCCTGGGGCTTTATCGATGGAGATCGGTGGATCGAGATCGTCCATGGAAGCCTGCAGGGCTCCTGAGCCGAGGGTCGGTGTACGAGTGCCCCCGCGTCGCGACCCCCGTCGCGCGCTCCCGATCCCATGAGAAGTCGAGCGCTCCAGGAAACGTGAGTCACCGTACACAGCGGCCGGAAGAGCCGAGCCCGGAAGAACCGAGACCGGACCAGCCGAGACCGGGCGAAGAAGACGCCGCGGACGCCGCTGACGGGTATAACGCCGGATACGCGGACCGACTCCAGGAACGGCGCCTGCGCGAGAGCGGCGCCGTTCCTCCCGCGCTCACCGATCGGCTCGAAAACGGCGGAGCGCTCGCGGTCGTCACGTCCCCCGCTGCCGCTCGGCCGGCAAGCCCGAGGGCTGCCTCCGACCTCGGACCGGCCCGGGCCGCCGACCCGGCGCTGCTCAAGGCGGCCGGAATCGCCGGTGAGCTGGTGGGCGCTATCCGCGAGCAGGGTCATCTGGACGTCCCCCTGGATCCGCTGGGTGCGCCGGCGCCCGGTCACCCCACGCTTCGTCCCGAGTTCTACGGAATCAGCGAAGAGCAGCTCTCGCGTGTGCCCGCACAGGCCCTGGACCTGGAGCGGCTGGGCGAGACTGCGCGGGATGTCCTGGCCCGCCTGCGAGAGATCTACTGCCAGCGAATCGGCTACGAGATCGATCAGCTGGAGGATCCGGCGCAGCGCGAGTGGCTCATCGATGAAATCGAGAACGGTCGCCACTGGGAACCGCTCTCCGCGGAGGACAGGCAGGGACTCGCCGGACGGCTGACCCAGGTCGAAGGCATCGAGCGTTTCCTTCACCGCTCCTACCTGGGGAAGAAGCGCTTCTCCATCGAGGGACTGGACATGCTCGTGCCGATGTTGGACGAGCTGCTGGAGCGAGCCGCCCGCTGGGGGTCGCGCGAGACGTTCATCGGGATGGCGCACCGCGGCCGCCTCAACGTGCTCGCCCACATCGTTGGGCGGCCCTATACGGCGGTGATCGGCGAGTTCGAGGGCCATCACTCGATCGGGCTCCAGACCACGGTGCCCGAAGACGGGTCCGGTGACGTGAAGTACCACTACGGCGCCTACGGGGTCTACGAGACGTCCTCGGGTCCGGTCAACGTCCTTCTGGCCCCGAATCCAAGCCACCTCGAGCACGTGAATCCGATCGTGGAGGGGATGGCCCGGGCGTCCCGAGAGCTCCGCTTCGGCACGCGGCGCGATACCCGGACGAGAGACACGTTCGCGGCCGACCGGCTTCGGGTTCTGCCCATCCTGATCCACGGCGATGCGGCGTTCATGGGCCAGGGGGTCGTCGCCGAGACGCTCAACCTGTCGCGGCTGGACGGCTACGAGACCGGCGGGACCGTCCACCTGATCGCGAACAACCGGCTGGGCTTCACGACCCCGCCATCGGACACCCGGTCCACGCGCTACGCCAGCGATCTGGCGCTGGGATTCAGGCTCCCGGTCCTGCACGTGAACGCGGACGATCCCGAGGCTTGCCTGGCCGCGATCCGCCTGGCCGCGGATTACCGCGGCCACTTCGGCGAGGACATCGTGGTGGACCTCGTCGGCTACCGCCGCTTCGGCCACAACGAGGGCGACGAGCCGGGATACACCCAGCCGGAGCTTTACCGGCGGATCGCCCAGCACCCGACGGTACGCGCCATCTGGGTCGACCAGCTGATCTCGGAGGGCCTCCTCGCGGAGGAGGCCGCGGCCGGGATGGCCGACCAGGTGGCGACGGAGCTGGAGGCGGCGCGAGAGGGAGTGCTTGCGGCGAGCGCTGCGGAAGCTGCGGTCGAGGACCGCGGCCCGCCGCCCGAGCCGATGCCGGAAGGCGGGAACGAGGATCCGGTCCGTCCGTGGCGGCCGGCCTCCCTGTGGGCGGAGCTCACCGAGGACGACCGCTCCCAGACGGACACCGAGGTTCCGGCCGAGCGGCTCGTCAGCCTCAACGAGCGGATCCACTCCTGGCCCGAGGACTTCGAGCTCTTCCAGAAGCTGGGTCGGCAGCTGGCGCGGCGTGGCGGCAGGCTCGAAACCGGCATCGACTGGGCTCACGCGGAGTCGCTGGCCTTCGCGACCCTGCTGACCGAGGGCATTCCGATCCGCTTCACCGGCGAGGACTCCGAGCGGGGCACGTTCAGCCAACGCCACCTCGTCTTCCACGACGCCGATGGGACCGGAACGTTCGTGCCTCTCCAGCACCTGGCCTCGGATCAGGCACCCTTTCAGGTCTGGAACAGCCCGCTGTCGGAGGTGGCCGTTCTGGGCTTCGAGTACGGCTACAGCACGATCGCCGCGGACTCGCTCGTCCTCTGGGAAGCGCAGTTCGGCGACTTCGTGAACGTGGCTCAGGCGATCATCGACCAGTTCATCGCCGCCGGCCGGTCCAAGTGGGGACAGGAGTCGCGCCTGGTGCTGCTTCTCCCGCACGCGCACGAGGGTCAGGGGCCGGAGCACTCGAGCGCGAGGCCCGAGCGCTTCCTCCAGCTGGCGGCCGAACGCAACATCCGGGTGGCGAACCCTAGCACACCGGCCCAGTACTTCCACCTCCTGCGCCTGCAGGCGCTGCGGCGGGCCAGGCGGCCGCTGGTCGTGATGACCCCCAAGAGCCTCCTGCGGCACCCAAAGGCGCGTTCCTCACTCGATGATCTGGCAGCCGGCTCCTTTCATCCCGTGCTGATTCCCGAGATCGAGACGCCGGACGCGGTACGTCGCGTCGTCCTCTGCAGCGGGAAGGTCTACTACGATCTCATCGGCTCGGAGGCGTTCGAGGAGGCGGCCGATCGGGTCGCGGTGGTTCGCGTGGAGCAGCTGTACCCGCTGCCCGAGCTGGAGCTGCGCACCGCGATCGCGGGCTTCCCCGCGGCCCGAGAGCTGGTGTGGGCCCAGGAGGAGCCGCAGAACATGGGGTCTTGGGAGCACATCCGTCCCGAGCTGGAAGCGGCCGCCGGCGACCGAGGCGTCGGCTACGCGGGCAGAGGCGCGAAGGCGAGCACCGCGGAGGGCTACTCGGAGGTGCATGCCGAGCAGCAGGCCCGCCTTGTCCGCGAAGCTCTCACGGTCGAGGAGTGAGCCGTCCGTGACGCGTTTCAGCAAGCTCGTCCGCGAGATCCACCGCCGATCGATCTGGCAGGTGTTGGGCATCTACGTGGTGGGTAGTTGGCTGGTTCTCCAGGTCGTCGACACGCTCGCGGGCGCCCTCAACCTGCCCGACTGGGCGCCGCCGCTGGCTCTCTTCCTCCTCATCATCGGCCTCCCGATCGTGCTCGCCACGGCGGTCATACAGGGGGTCGGCCCGCCGGCTGCCGAGACGGAGGGAGGCTCGAGTGAGGCGGTCGCTCCGATGATCGGCGACGAACGAGCGTCCGGGGCGCAGGGGTCGGAGGCGGAGCGCCAGCTCTTCACCTGGAAGAACGCGATCCTGGGCGGGGTCGTCGCGTTCGCGCTCTGGGGGATCGTGGCAGCCGGGTGGTTGGCCCTCAAGGGCGCCCCGGCCGGCCTCGGAGGAACCGGCGAGGCGATCCCCAGCGTGGCCGCGTTGCCGTTCGACAACATGAGCGGCGATCCAGAGGATGCATACTTCACCGATGGGATCCACGAGGAGATCCTGGCGCGACTGGCCCAAATCGGCGGCCTTCGTGTGATCTCCCGAACGTCGGTTCTCGAGTACCGGGATTCGCCCAAGAACCTGCAGGAGATCGCGGCCGAGCTGGAGGTCGATCACGTGCTCGAGGGCAGCGTGCGCAGGAGCGGGAACCGGATCCGGGTCACGGCTCAGCTCATCGACGCCGAGCAGGATCAGCATCTGTGGGCCGAGCAGTATGACGGCGAGCTCACGGCCGAGAACCTCTTCGACATCCAAGGGGACGTCGCCGGGAAGATCGCCGCGGCCCTTCGCACCGAGCTCTCGCCGGAGGAGGCGGAGCGGCTCGAGGCCCGTCCGACCGACAACCTCGAGGCCTACGAGCACTATCTGAGGGGGCTCCAGCTGCGGAATCAGGGCTTCAGCCCCCAGATCTTCGAGCAAATGATCGCGGAGTGGGAGCGCGCGGTGGAGCTGGATCCCGAGTTTGCCGCGGCGCACGCCGCCCTGTCGATCGCCCACTCGGAGATGTGGTGGTTCTACTACGACCGGACGCGGGAGCGCCTCGAGCGATCCGAGGCCGCGCTGGCGCGAGCGCGAGATATCGCGCCCGACCTCCCCCAGGTGCTCGCGGCCGAGGGCTGGTACTACTACCACGGCCTCCTGGACTACGCGCGGGCGCTCAAGGCGTTCGAGGCGGCGCTGGAGACCCTTCCGGGAGACCCCGAGCCGGCCTACGGAATCGCCGCCATCTACCGCCGGCTGGGCGACATGGAGACATCTGTCGCCTACTTCAAGCGGGCGCAGGAGCTGGATCCGAGGTCGGCGACCCTGACGAGCCAGATCGGCGAGACCCTCGGGCTGCTTCGACGATTCGACGAGGCGGTGCCGTATTTAGACCAGGCGATAGCGCTAAGTCCGGAGTTCCGGGATCCCTATCTGGACAAGACGTGGTTCCTGGTCTCCGAGGGCGACACGAGAAACGCGCGCGAGTTGCTTACCGCCGGCACGAAAGCCGGTGCATTCAGGCCGACCGACCAGGAGTGGATCTGGCTGGAGACGCTGGAGGGTCGGTACAACGAAGCGTTGAGTCGATTGGATCAGGCGCCGCCGGAGTCGCTGAGCGATCCGGAGCTCGGCGAGTCCTGGACCAGCCAGTTCGTCTACACCCCCGCACAGCAATGGTACGCGACGCTCAAGGGCCTGCTGGGGGAGACGGAGAGCGAGCGAGCGTACTGGAACGCCGCGGCCGCGCACCTCGAGCCGCTGATGCTGGAGCATCCGGAGGATCCGCGCCTCCACAGCGCCCTGGGCATCGCGTACGCAGGGCTAGGCCGGAAGGAAGAGGCGATCCGGGAAGGGAAACTGGGCGTCGCGCTCATGCCGATCACGCAGGAGGCCTACCGCGGTGCCTCTCGTCTCGAGGATCTCGCGCGCATCTACGCCAGCGTCGGAGAGCTCGATGCGGCCGTGGACGAGCTCGCGACCCTGCTCGATCGTCCGACCCGACTGACGGTCGGGCGCCTTCACCTCGAGCCGTGGTGGCGACCGCTCCACGGCCATCCGCGCTTCGAGGCGCTACTTCTCGAGCACGAGCCGGTCACGGAGTAGGCGCCGGTAAGTGCAGAGATGACAACGATACAAGACCCGATGAAAACGGAGCATCCAATGCGCAGAACGTCACTGTTGCTGGCCGTGTGTGCGGCCGCCATGGGCATGATCGCTTGCTCACCGGCGGACAAAGCGCCCGCCGCCGATGAGGTCCAGGCCCGGAGGGATGCCCTCGCCGCGCTGCTCGACGAGCAGTGGGAGTACACGATGAGGACCAGCCCCGAGTGGGCTTCGATGTTGGGCGACAAGCGCTACAACGACCAGATATCGGACTTCTCCGAGGAGGCGATCGAGAC
>JBDGZR010000089.1:0-15182 GCA_039588495.1 Gemmatimonadota bacterium
CGAGGTGCGCCCCGATGAACACGGTTCTCGGGTGGTTTCGCAGCAAGTTTTCTCGCTGGTCGAGCAGCTCGGCTTTGGAGGGAAAGGCATCGCCGTGGAAGCTCCATTCAGGGAGGGCTCGAAGCTCCTCGTACCGCTCGTTGTGACGATCGATGGGATCGAAGAAAGGGGTCGGATCCATCAGGTGCATCATGACCGGTAGACCCAGATCCGCCGCCTTCTCCCACAGCGGAGCGAGACGTGGATCGTCGATAGGCACGAGCGTTCCCGACGTATCGCGTATAAGGAGCCCCAGAGCCTTGAATACCTTGAAGCCCGTCGCACCGTCCGTTGCCGCGGCTTCCATCCACTCGAGCTGGACGTCCGGGAAGTCGGCCTTCGTGATCTTCCAGGGATCGATAACGGCAAAGAGCGAGAAGCGGTCCGGATACTTCCCGCGGAACTCCGCAGCGAGGCGTTCGAACTGCTGTGGATATCCGTCGACGCTGACGATCCGCTCGATGCCGAGCGAGTCCATCGCTCGAACGATCATATCGGCGTCAACACCGGTCTCGTGAGGGTCTAGGTGGAAGTGGGCGTCGATCACCGGAAACTTCGCCCGTTCGACATCCCGGTTGGCGACACGCAGAGTCGGGCGGGGCTCGTACTCGGTCACTAGGATGTCGCGACCCGACAGCAGCCTCCAGCCCTGCGAAACACCTTCCCTGGTGAAGAGGATGTTATCGGGATACTTCGCGACGATCCGGCTTGCCGCGTAGGCTGACACGACGACTGCCGCCAGAACGCCCAGCACCGCCATGACACCGTACCGCCGACGCCGGGCTGCCATGACGCAGGCAATGGCCAGCAACGCCAAGGGCACGGTGGCCAGGCGGTGAGCCCAGAGCTTGCCGACGGCAGCCGACCCCTGCGGCGTAAGAAGCGCGGCCAGAGCGGCCAACGCGGCCAGCACCAAACCGACATAGAGGATTCGTCTTTTCATCTTCGACTACTCCTTTGGGTCCATCAGCCGGGACGACGTAGGGCAGTTCCTCATCACGTGCCGCCTCTGCTCGCCAATCTCCGGATTCTCGCCCCGACGAGAGAGGTGAGCGTCACCTGGTCGGGCCCGGGCAGTCGACGGAGAAGATCCTCCGGCAGCCGCGAGAAAGATGCGGGGGACGTGTCGGTCCTCGGGGTATGGTCATTCGCGGTCACTCCCTTGTAGACAACCTCCACGCCGGCTTGTTTTGCCATTCTGTCGGTGCTTTTCCGCCCGGCGAACCAGGGGTAGCACAGGTGCCGAGCTGCGGGATTCGGACATCGGCGCTCGATGATCGCGATCGATTCCGACATGTCCGAGACGATCGCGTCCTCGCAGCCCTTCGTGTCGATGGGCCTGCCGGTGATCGGTGGCAACGAGCCAAGAGCAATCGGACGCGCAGCGTCTTCGCTGGAGAAACCACCGGTCCGTTCGCGAGCGGCGTTGGCGAAACGCTCGATCGCACCCGGATCGGGCTCGAAAGCTCGCAAGGCGGTATATAGAGGGCGGCCACGCAAGATGGGCTGGCCGAGCTTTGGCTTATCGCCGCCGTCCAAGCGCGGAATCGGGATGTTCGCACGGAAGGCCGTATCGGTCCGCTGGTCTACGACGCCGATCACCCGGGGAGCAACCGGCACGTGATGATGGTAAAGGCTGTGTGAGCCCACATCTAGGACTCCGCGGTGGACCGCCTCGCGAAGCAGGTCCCAGCCCACCAGATCTTCGTCGGAGGAGGCTGGCACCAGGCCGGGTACCACGAAGGCGATCGCCCGGAATCCGTATCGGGCAAGCAACGGGACGCCGACACGACCGAGGGAGCTGTCTCCGTCATCGAAGGTGAGGACGACGCACTTGGAGTCGGGTTGCCATTCCCGGTTCCCGAAAGCCCCGATTTCGGCCGCCCCGAGCGTCCGGTAGCCGGATTCCGAAAGGTGACGGAGGTCGGTTTCGAAGCGCTCGTCGATGCTGTGGTAACAGAACACGGGAAGCGTCGACGGGCCACGGCCATAAACAAACGCGGGGAGCTTTCCGGTGACGAGCCGAGAGAAGTCCGGCCACGTCTTTTCGACCGACCTGCGAAGCCGGTAGCGGCGGGCAATCATGTCATGGATGTCGCCACGACGGTCGGGGATGCGAGTGCTCTCGCGCATGGTTTCTGCATGAGGCGCATACCGCCACGCTATCCCTCCATGCTGGAGCGCATCGGTGACCGTCGAGTGAGAGCCAACTCCTATGCCTGACCGCGTCGCGCAGAGACCTGCAGCACCGTTGCGCGTGCTGATCTCCAATGATCGTCTCGGCTACGAGACGGGGCTTCATGGAGCCGGACGGTTTTTGATATGGGCCACGCAGGCCCTGCTCGATCGCGGGATCGAAGTGACCCCTGTCGTACTCCGCGTGTCTGACAACATGGCCGATCACCCGCGGAGCGTCGACAATCTGCCGTTCGTCTTCCTCCAGCGGCACGAGTTCGATCCCAGAACCGTCACCGATCTCGTGCACCTTATCCGCGATCGAGGCATCCAGGTCGCTCATCTTCAAGGCTACGGGGCCTCGACGTTCGGCAGAATCGCCGCCCTCCGCTGTGGAATCCCGGCGCTGGTTCACGTGCACGCCGACTATCGACTGGCTCAAAAGGGCTACTCCTGGTACGTACGAGCCATGGATCGTGCGCTGGCCCGGCGCACGCCGCTCGCGATCGCCGTCTCCTCACAGGTGAGACAGTTCGCTATCGAGGCGCAGGGCTTCGATCCGACCACGGTCCAGGTGCTCCACAATCCCGTGGACCGCTCCGTCTTCCGTGCTCCTTCGGAAACCGAGAAGACGACGGCTCGCCTCGATCTCGGCATAGGATCTGAAGAAAAAGTCGCTGTCTTCGTCGGCCGCCTCGATCACCTCAAAGGAGTGGACGTACTCCTGTCCGCCTGGTCGCAAGTGCAGCAACACGTTCCGTACGCCCGTCTCATCATCGTGGGTGGCGGACCCCTCGAAGCGTCGCTGCGGGAAGCCGTCACGAGGGGCTCCCCCTCGCGGTTCTCGAGGCCATGGCGACGGGCCTTCCCGTCGTCGCGACTCGGGTCGGCGGATTGCCTGAGATCATACAAGATGGATACAACGGGGCGCTCGTGCCGCCGGAAGACCCCGCCGCTCTGGCCGAGACTCTCACGCACCTGCTCGCGACCGATGCTCAGCGTGACGGGCTCGAGCAGGGCGCCGATTCCACCGCCCGGGAGCACGATCTGAGCGAGTACGCCGAGCGCCTCGAGACCATCTACCGCACCCTGGTCTGAGGACGGGCGGCGTCTGCCGTCGCCCGCCTCACCCTGTCCGCTGCACAGAGTCGGCGGCGCTCGGCACCGGGCGTCGCCTGCGCGGAGATTCGACCGGGTGTTTCACCAAGCAGTCGCCGATCGCCAGATAATCCAGATTCCCCTGCAGAAAAGCGCGCACGCAATCGGCCGCCGTGCAGACGATCGGCTCCTCGTGCATGTTGAAGCTCGTGTTGATGATCGCCGGGAGCCCCGTTCGTTTCTCGAACTCCTTGATGATCCGATAGTAGCTCGAGTTCACCTCGGGCCTCACCAGCTGCGGCCGCGCCGTTCCATCCAGGTGCACCACCCCATGTAGGCGGTCTCGCATCCATGGTGAGCAGCGAAACGTGATCGTCATGAACTCGGCCGCATGCCAGGCACCTTCGCCGTTCTCGAAACAACGATCGCGGGACTCGTTCAGCACCGCCGGCGCAAACGGCATGAACTCGGTACGACGGAGGTTGTTGTTGAGCCAGTCGTTCACCGAATGATCCGTCGGCTGGTAGAGGATGGATCGATTGCCGAGCGCCCGAGGACCGTACTCCATGCGTCCGGCCGCACGAGCTACCACGTAGTCGGCCGCCAGCAGGTCGGCGACCTCCTCCTCCAGCGGAGCACTTAGCGGCTCCGGCTTGAGCCCGGCGGCGCCAATGGCCTCGTCCACCGCAGCCTGAGTCAGCTCGGTTCCCAGGTAGACATCCTGAATCGGCTCCCGAGAGCTCGGCATCGGACTCTCGAGGATACCGGGTGTCGCGGCCGCCAAGGCGGCCCCGACCGCCAGCCCGCCATCACTCATGCCAGGGTGAACGAACAGGCGCTCGACACCCTCGAGACCCAGAACCTCTTCGTTGACGCGCACGTTCGCGAACACGCCCCCGGCCACCGCGATCGAGGAATGTCCGGACTCGTCCCGCCAGTGGCCCACGAGGCGGCGCACGACGTCCTCGAAAAGCGACTGGATGCTGGCGGCGAGATCCTCTCGCTTCCACCCCTTCGGGAGTCGGTCCTCGAGGCCGCGGATCGCCTCGAGAAAGACCAATCTACTCTTGTTGACGAGCGTGCCGTCCTCTTCGTCCACGAATTCACGCAACAAGGCCTCGTACCTGGGCTCTCCGGCGGCGGCGAGGCCCGTGATCTTGCCCTCGTGCTTCTGGGCCTTGAAGCCGCAGATGTGCGTGACGTAGGCGTAGTAGTTGCCGAGCGAGTTGAAGGCAGAGGTCTCGTGCAGGTAGCTTAGGTGCCCGTCTCTCGCATCGTAGAACAGGCCGCTCCGGCCGTCGCCGCCGCCGTCGAGGGAGACGACGAGCGCGTCGTCGAACCCGCTGGTGAAGTACGCCGACGCTACATGGCAGAAGTGGTGATCGACGAAGACGATCGGGCAGCGGACATCGAACTCGTCCTTGAGGATGCGGCGTATCGCCCGCCGCCGCACGATGAAGCTCGGAGTAAGCGCAGCGTAGTAGGCCTTCTGCAAGACCGGAAAGCGCCGGCCGTATTGCGAGAACGTTCCCGCCGCCTGCTTGATCCGGCCGCCGAGGCCTCCGCTGTGCTCCCAGTGCTCGAACCAACCGTCGAAGGGATGCAGCTCGTTCACGAAGAGATCGCTCTCGCCGGCGACGAGGACCGCGTCCAGCTCCGAGATATCGCAAGCCGCCAGCCGCAGAACCTCAGGAATCGAGCCCCGCGGAAAGCCTTCCACGAGCTTGAGCCGGCTGAGCCGCTCCTCGTTGACCGCAGCGAGGATGCATCCGTCTTCCACAACGGCGGCCCCGCTGTCGCCTTCGGTTCCCAATCCCAGAACTTTCATCTATTGGCGCCCCTTCATGTATCTGTATTCCCTTACCATCCGCCCGAGTCCAGCACCCGGCTTCATACCACGGCCAGCGGCCGGTCCACGACTCCGCTAGCCGGGAAGGTGAGCCTCGAGGGCATCGGCGACCTGCGCGAGCAGGGCGCGATCCTCGATCGCGGATAGGGGCTCACCTCGGCGAAGCGGAAAGACGATTCTCACCAACGCCTCGTCTGTCCGTCGCTTCAGCAATGCGTCACGTACCAGGTTCCACTTGACGCGGTATTCGTTCGCTTCGATGCGGCCGCGCCCCTGATACCAGTAGAAGACGACAGCCCGCGCGCCGGACTCGTGCTCGACGACGTACCGGTTGACGAAGGCTTCGCCGAGTGCGGTATCCACGCCGATCCTGTCGTGCTGTACGGGCTCCCACCCGGACCCAGGCAAACAGTTACGCGGCGAGTGAACGCTCGAGCCGCTGGCCTGCCGACCGTAGAACGCCACGTACAGGTCCCACGGGTGTCGTCGTTCGTCAACGTATCTTCGCAGCAGGTACTCGTCGGGCACCAGAACAGCGAGCTCCGTTTCCGACAAGGCGCGCTCCTCTTTCGCGACGGACCCGCCCACGTCGAGCGGGAACTCGGCCAGGGGCACCACCACCTCCAGCTCATCGGTCGGCCGAAGGGCCGAGCGCCCGGCCCACCCCGCAAGTAGAAGCAGGGCGGGCAGGAAGGCAACCGATCGCGCCGTAGATCGACTCATTGGCTGCGGACCTCCAGCCGTCGCAAGATGCCCATGCCGGCGGCGACGAAGCCCAACGCCAACAGAAACACGGCGATGCCGGCCGACTGGTGCACCATGCCCTCGGCCGCTTGCGGCCCGACGTAGTACACGAGGTATCCTGTCAGGAATACGCGCAGCGCGTTGGCCGCCAGGGCTGCTGGCACAGCCAACAGGAGCAGGCCGACTCTCCCGCTTACCGTCTTCAGCAGCGTTCCTCCCATGAGCAGGCTCATACCCACCAACGCGGAGAGGGACCGCAGCCCGCTGCAAGCCTCGGCCACGAAGAGCTCGGTACCTGGCAGCCTGATGATGTTCCCGGCGAGCTCGGCCGGCACATGACGAAACTGCAACAATCCGACCGCTACC
The DNA here is from genome assembly GCA_039588495.1 of Gemmatimonadota bacterium. Classification (GTDB taxonomy): domain Bacteria; phylum Gemmatimonadota; class Gemmatimonadetes; order Palauibacterales; family Palauibacteraceae. The sequence goes on from JBDGZR010000089.1 coordinate 6,272, forward strand.
TTCGATGCGAAGAGCTGCAGGGGGAGTGTGATCGTATTGAGGACGACCTCGGGTATCGGAACCGTCACGAGAAGCAGCCCGAACGGAAGCCACCAGGCGCGTGCTTGTGGCCATCCTCGGTAGTAGAGGACGATCCCGAACAAAGCCAGGAGAACGGCGGACCTGCGGGTAAAGAACTCCGCCGCGATCGTGCCCAGCCAGAAAAGCGCCACGGCGGCCACGAGGATGACAGCACCAGCGACTCGAGCCGGAGCCCAATCGCCGGACAGCCGGCTTCGCCAGGCAAGGTAAATCGCCACCGGTAGGAGCAGCAGCCCATGACCGTACTCCGGATCCCTCGCCCAATCGCCGAGCAGATCCACGATGGTACCGAAGAACAGAAGAAGGAAGGTGAGAGAAACCGCAGCCACCACGACGATAGGCGCAGGATACGGGGAATCCGACGTATGAGCCATCGGGACAGCCAATGAAGATCCAGCAGTGCCTATCAGCCGGACCCGCGCAACCGCTTCAGAAGCGTCAACGCGATCGCCGCAAAGAGAGCGGTGTAGGCGGCAAGCTGGATCGCGCCCTTGATGAGCGCCCGCCGCACGCCCACCATCGCCTCCGCAGGCGCTCCTCCCAGAACGGCCGGAGCCGCGGTTCCGTAGATGGCCCCCGCGAGGATCACGGCGACCATGAGAATCGCCGATCCGGCGGCGGCCCCCAAGGCAGCGCGCGTGGTCGACTTCGAGTCGAGCACGACCCCGAAGGCGAACAGTCCAACGCCCATCGCGAGCATTGGAAACGCATCCAGGGTGCGACTGACCGTGGCGAACTCCCACGCCGCGTTTCCCAGCTGCGTCGGAAACCAGAGGAGTATCAGGTCCACGAACCCGATGGCCAGGAACGTCAAGGCCAGAGCGAGAAGAATGCCCGTAGAGGCACCCTCCCGGTCTCTGATGTGTTTCTTGCTTCGCCGGCTCGGGCTCAGGACGACATGCGCGGTCGCGCCGGCACGTGAAGAGCTTTCACGCGCACGCGCGGCAGGCTCATCTGCCGAAATCCGGTCGACGGATCCGTCCAGCTCACGCGACTCAGTCATCGAACCGCTCTCGATCGTAAAGGTCATGGCGCACCCGTGAAATCACGCTGCTCCAGCCTGGCTTCCCGTCCCGCCGGCCCCGGAGGACCAAAACGCACGGATAGAGCGCTTCCAGAACCTACGGAGAATTGCAAGATCTCTGCCGATGGCGTGCTACGAGCGAGTCGAGGGCCGACTCACCGCTTCGAGCCCGGCGCACCGGCAGCCTGTCCGCCGTCCAGCCCGTCATCCGCATCGTGCTCGACCCAAAGCATCACCGGCACCGTCTTCAGCATGATCCGCAGGTCGGCAGTCAGAGACCGCCCGCGGACGTACGCGAGGTCGAACTCGAGCTTCTTGCGCACGTCGTCCAGCGTCTGGTCGGCAGCCTGGCTCACCTGAGCGAGCCCCGTGATTCCCGGCTTCACCTTCTGCCTGACCGGATAATCCCGTATCTCACCGCGCAAGTGCCGAACGAAGCTGGGGCGCTCGGGTCTTGGACCCACGACAGCCATGTCCCCTCTCAGAACGTTCCAGAACTGTGGGATCTCGTCGAGACGGTATCGGCGCAAAAGGCGACCGAGGCGCGTCGTCCGACTATCCGTCGCCGCAGCCCAAACGGGCCCCGTCTGTTCCTCCGCGTCGACGTACATCGTTCTGAACTTGTAGATGAGGAACGGACGTCCGCCGACGTCGTCCGCCCGTCTCGTGCTCTCCGACCTCTGGTCGAGCCTCTTGTCTGCCCCGTCGAAACCGGCGATCTGCTGACCGCGATCTGCTGCCCGGCGCCCCACCGGCCGATCCGGAAACCCATCTCGCCGGTCCAGCCCGACCCGCAGTTGCCGGTACAAGATCGGACCGGGGCTGTCCAGCTTGATGCCTATGGCGATGATGACCAGGAGGGGGGATAGGAGGATCAGGGAGATGGCGGCCACACCGAAGTTGAGGGCCCAAAGTGCGAGCTCGCCGAGCGAGTGTCGCTGGCGCGCCGGACCTACCAGGTCCTCCTGGCGACTACGGCCATCCGCTCGTGCAATGTCGCGCTCACCGGAAGGTACGGAAAGGCGCCGTTCGGACCGCGCCGGACTTCCACCGGTCTCCGGCGCCGGCCAAAGGCCGTCCGCGGCGCCATCCGTCTGCGCCGAAACCGGAACCGCTCTTTCTGCATGAAATCGTGCATCCAAGTCGGACGTCACCCCTCTTACTCCTCGACACCACCAACGGCGGCCCCGCAATCGTCACGCGGACATGCGCTTGCGCAATCCGAGCCTGTGGGAGACAGGAGCATCACGCATGCCAAACGGTGTGTAATCCTAAGATACTACCCTGCAGTGGATTACGAGCCTGGATACGAACCGGACCAGTGGGCTGTAGGACAAGTACCACAGCGATACATGGCGCGGCCGAGCTCGTAGATGGGCCGCACTGTCTGTGCGTGCACGAGGATGTGCGGGTCGCTTGTGGACGCTAGAATATGAGCAATATGAGACCGACGGTCCCGGCGGCAATTCCGAGGACAAGCGCGACGTTGCGGAGGAAGAGGTTCGCCTGTTCTAGCGTCGGAACGAAGATCTCGTCGCCCGACTGGACTCCGAGCTCGTCGAGCGTCATGCTCTGTACGACGTCGCTGGGAAGCCGGGCGATCGCATCTTCACCGCGCCTGAGCTCTACTTTGTCCATACGTGCATTGGGCCCGGGCCCGCCCGCCATCATGATCGCCTGCGACACAAGCTCCGGTCCCGAGATGTAGTAGAATCCGGGACTTCCGACGCCCCCAAGCATGGCAACCCGCTTCGTGGTCTCCATCTGGATCTCGGGGTCGCGCAGGTATTCCGACAGCGCCAGGCGCACCCGCTCCGGGCCCTCCGAGTACAGGGCCCCATAGAGGCTGATTCCTGGAATATCGATAAGCTCGATCGTCTGGTTCGGCCTCACCGTGAAGGTGTCGGACCACCGCTGGTCTTCCTGGACGGTCAGGAGAACGACGTCACCAGGATGAAAATCGCCGGTCTCCAATCTCTGCTCGAGCCTGACCAGGCTCGCCTCCGCGGCAGCGGCGGTCGGCGAGCCTCTCCCGTAGGCCTCGATCTCAGCCCTCAGCGAATCACCCACCGCCTCGAGCTGGGCTCGCGTGGCGAAGTGGGTGCCGATCATCTGCGGAGCCGGAATGATCGGCTTGGGAGCGGAGGAGCACGCCGGCAGGCCTGCGCCGGCGAGCAACACCAGACCGACTGCCAGCCGACGGCCGTTGATGCGAGACTTGATCATGAGAAAGCTCTTGGTGTTAGACGGACCGACGTCCACAACGCTAGTTTCCTCCAGGCTGCATCAGCAAGATCCAGGCCCCTCGTCCTACTCCAGCCCGTAGTCCCGGATCTTGTAGAGCAGCGCCCGATAGCTCAGCTCCAGCTGCTCCGCTGCGCGCGTCCGGTTGCCTCCCGTCAGCTCGAGCGCTCGGCTGATGAGGCGCTTCTCGAGCTGAGCCGAGTGCTTCTTGATCGAGAGCTCGTCCGCTGGCAGGCTCTCCAACATCGGGAGCGTCTCCCCTTGCGGATCACGAACGTTGGGCGGGAGCTGATCCGGTTCGATCTCCGAGCCCTCCGTGAGCACCATGGCGCGCTCCACCACGTTTTGAAGCTCTCGCACGTTGCCCGGCCACGGATAGGCCAGCATGGACTTCATCGCGCTGGAGGCGAAGCTCGTGATCTGGAGCCCGAGCTTGTCGTTGTAATGCGAGACGAAATGGCGTACGAGGGCGGGAATGTCCTCGGTCCGGTGACGCAGGGGCGGCAGGTGAATGTTCAGGACGTTGATCCGGTAGAAGAGATCAGAACGGAACTTCTCCTCTTTCACCTCGCTCTCGAGGTCGCGCGCCGTCGCGGCGATGACGCGCACGTCGACGTCGCGCGAGGTGGATTCACCGACCCGGCGGATCTCACCCTCCTGCAGCGCGCGGAGCAGCTTTACCTGTAGCTGCGAGGGCAGCTCGCCGATCTCGTCCAGGAAAAGCGTCCCTGCGCTAGCCTCCTCGAAGAGTCCGACACGATCGGAGTCGGCGCCGGTGAACGCCCCCTTCTTGTGGCCGAACAGCTCCGACTCGAGGAGGTTCTCGGGGATCGCCCCGCAGTTGACGGGAATGAACGGTGCCCGGCTCCGCGGCGATGAGGTATGGATGAGTCGCGCGAAGAGCTCTTTTCCGGTCCCGCTCTCACCCGTCACGAGAACGGTGGAGGGGTGTGGCGCGACCTTGGCCGACAGTTCGATCGCTCCCACCATGGCCGAGCTGGTCCCTACGATATCCGGGTACTTCTTCTCGGCCGCGACCTGGTGTCGCAGCCGAGCGACCTCGCGCCAGAGCTTCTCACGTTCTTCGGCCTTCCGAATCGTGAGAAGAACCTGATCGGCGTCGAACGGCTTGGGCAGATAATCGTACGCTCCCCGCTTCATCGCATCGATCGCCACTTCCAGGCTCCCGTACGCAGTCATGATGATGACCAGACCGCGCCCACCCTCCGCTCGATAGCGTTCCACGAACTCCAGGCCGTCCACATGGGGCATACGGACATCGCAAAGAACGATGTCGGCGTTCTCCTCCAGCGCTTTGGCCAATCCCTCTCTGCCGTCGGACGCCGCGCTAACCTCGTAGCCGGCGTCCTCCAGGATCAGGGATACGGTTCGACGAACCCCCGCCTCGTCGTCGACGACGAGAACCTTCATCCACTCGCCTCCTCGGATTCCTGCCGCTCCATGACCTCGTCTCCGTCGATCGCCGGGAGAGAGATGGAGAATACCGCTCCCCCATCGGGGTTGTCCTCCGCCCGGACCTGTCCTCGCATCCCATCGATTAGCCGCGCGGAGACCGCCAGACCCAACCCCGTCCCCTGGCCCGGCGCCTTCGTCGTGTAGAAGGGATCGAATATGCGCTCTGCCTCGCCCGGCTGCAGGCCTGAGCCGTTGTCCGAGATATCGATACGGGCGATAAGCGCGCCTTCCTCCAGCGGTGAGGGCTGAAAAGCGGCCGGCGGCTCGCGCATGCGCCGAAGGTGCGAGTAGTCTACGCCCTCGGGGTCATCCTTGCGACGCGGCCGCGGCGACGGATCCCGGGAGTGATGGAGAGCCTGTAGCGTTCTCACGGTGATCGCGCCATCCGCACTCGCCTCCGCGATCGAGTCCGTGGCGTTCAAGAGCAGATTGACGAGTACCTGTTCGAGCTGGAAACGGTCGGCCAGCACTTCCGGTACATCGTCGGCGAGGTCCGTCTTCAGCGATACGCCCTTCAGCCGCCCCTGGGTTTCTACCAGATCGAGGGCCTGCCGGACGATATCGTTCACGGCCACCGGCTTCACCGCCGCCGCCTTCGGGCGCGCGTAGTCCAGGAGGCCCCGCACGATGCGGTCGATGCGTCTCGCTTCCCCTTTGACGCCGTCTATCCACTCGGCTCCCGACTCCCTGCTCTTCGCGACATCCACGTAGCCGAGGATCGCGCCAAGCGGATTGCCGATCTCGTGGGCAATCCCCGCGGCCAGCCTACCCACCGACGCCATCTTCTCCACATGAATCAGCTTGGCTCGCGCCTCCATGAGCTGACGGTTGGTATCGTCGAGAGAGCGAATGTTGTCGGCCAGCAGGCCCTGGTTCCGTATGAGCTTGTCCGCCATCCGGTTGACGCTCTCGGAGAGCCTCCTCACCTCGTCCGCCCCGCCGACCTCCAGCCTCACGCCGTCATCTCCGGCCGCGATCCTCTCCGATGCCCCGAGCATGCGGTCGACAGGCCGGAGTACCAGGTGCCTGATCAGGTAGTCGCCGAAGAGGAGAACCGCTGCGATGTCCACGGCGATGAGGAGAAACAGGGTCACCGCCAAGCTGTTCGCCGACAGGCCGAGGGGAAGCCAGAGCAGGATCACCGTCGCGACGGCCAACAGGGCGATCAACAGCAGGACGGCCAGCCCCGTCAGTAGCTGCGAGCGGAGCGAGCCGCTCCGCGCCAGCGGCCTCAGCGAGACCGCCCGCTCGTCCAGCTTCTGTCGGGACTCAGTCTGATTGGTCAGTGGCGTCGCCGAAAAAGGAACCTGGGATCCATTTATGCCGGGTGGGGATCGTCTGCCGGTGAAGCTCGCGATCCGGCGTGGAAGCTAGTGTGAGACCGGCTCGGGGCGCCATGTACGCTGAGTGGCGGGTCCGAACCACACCCGCCTCGCCGGCGGAGACAGCTCCGAGCGGAGAGTTGTCCGCTACATGATCCATATGTGCAGTTTTGCTCCTCTATTGATTATAGAAGTGTGTTTTTGACGACGCGCATAATACATTCATGTCTATATGATACAGATTGATTGACGTTCGCACGAATCCTGCCTATTCTTTCGCCCGAGATGAGACGGCAGATCGCCACGCCGCCGCCAACAAGGCTGAAAATCCAGGAGGAGGACTCGCTCTGATGTCACCCGACACGATGTTCGACGCCCCCGCTGAACACGCCGCCGAGACCCGTTTTTCCCGATATGGCCAGGAGCTCGGCGCCGATCCGGAGCCAGGTGGAGTCCTCGACCTGTGCCGCAGCCTCAATGTTCGTTACCTGCGTCTGACGTTTACGGACATCCTGGGCCAGAGCAAGAACGTCGAGGTCCCGGCCAGCCAGTTCAGCAAGGCGCTCGAGGGTGAGATCCTGTTCGACGGCTCATCGATCCAGGGCTTCGTCCGGATCGAGGAGAGCGACATGCTTCTGAAGCCGGACCTCAAGACCTTCCGAGTGTTTCCGTGGGGCAACCCTGAGGCCCGCGTCGCGAGGCTTATCTGTGACGTGTACAACCCGGACGACACGCCGTTCGCGGGCGATCCCCGGCTTGCCCTTAAGAGGGTGACCTCGGAGGCCGCCGAGCTCGGGTTCGAGATGATGGCCGGGGTCGAGGCCGAGTTCTTCCTCTTCCACCGGAACGGTCAGGGCGAGCCGACGACGATCACCCATGACCACGGCGGCTATTTCGACCTCACCCCGGTCGACCTCGGCGAGCGTACGCGTCGGATGATCATCAACGATCTCGAGGCGATGGGTTTCGAGGTGGAGGCCGGCCACCACGAGGTCGCCCCGGGGCAGCACGAGATCGACTTCAAGTACGCCGACGCAATGACCACGGCGGACAACCTCAACACCTTCCGCTTCATCGTGCGGAACGCCGCGATGGCGCATGACCTTCATGCCACGTTCATGCCCAAGCCGATCTTCGGCCAGAACGGCTCGGGCATGCATACCCATCAGTCCCTCTTCACGCAGGAGGGGAACGTCTTCTACGATCCCGATGGGGAGTACGAGCTGGCGGATGCCATGCGATTCTACATCGGCGGCCTGAAGAGGCACGCTCGTGCGATCGCCGCCATCACGAACCCGATCGTCAACAGCTACAAGCGGCTCGTGCCCGGATACGAGGCACCCGTCAACGTCGCCTGGTCACGCCGCAACCGATCTCCGCTGATTCGGGTGCCCGAGAGGCGTGGCGCGGGAACACGCGTCGAGTTCCGGATGCCGGATCCAGCGTGCAATCCCTACCTGGCGCTGGCCGTTCAGCTCGCCGCGGGCCTCGACGGGCTGCGCAACGAGATCGACCCGGGACCGCCGGTCGACACCAACGTCTGGAAGCTGAGCGAGGAAGAGCGCCGCAAGTACCAGATGGAGTCGCTGCCGGCCAACCTGAAGGAGGCCGTGGACGAGCTGGCGAAGGACGAGGTAATCACCGCGGCGCTCGGCGAGCACATCCTGGACAACTTCGTCGAAGCGAAGAAGAAGGAGTGGTCGGAGTACATCGCTCAGGTCACCGAGTGGGAGCTCGACACCTATCTGGCGACGTATTAGCTGGAGGGGAGCGCCCCGGCGCCCGGGAATGGTCGCTACTTGCGTCTGAACGCGAGCGTGCCGTTACGGTAGCACCGTCGATACATAGCCACATACGGACGTACCGGGATCCGAGCCACCCGCAGCCCGCTCACGTCTCGGCGCTGGGTGAGCGCCCCGCGGCCCAGGATCCGGCGGAGAGCACCCAGACCACCGCCCTGCATGCGGTCCAGCACGACCTCGTGGTTGCAGGTGATGAAGGGGTTGTGTCCGCGTGTCTCCATCTGACTTTCGACGCCGTCGCAGTCGATGATCCGCACCCGTGTGACCCGATCCGAATAGATATCGTGGGGCAGGTCGTGCCGGATGAAGTGATCCGCCAGATGCCGAAAGGTCATGTTGCGGACGCCGAGGGTCAGTACGACCGCGTCGGACTCGTACATCCTGCGGAACGGCGAGTTGCCATCGAAGGGCGTCGACGAACGTTCATGGCCCTCCGTCAGTTCGACGGCGCGCGATCCGCTGGCCGCCACGGGATGGGTCGGGTGCACGCTGCGGTGAACATCGGACATCCGCCGGAATACCTCGGTGAGCAGGCCTGCCCGGGACGGCGTGTGGCGGCAGTCGAAGAACGGGTGCTGGTCGAGGTGCCTCTGCGAGAGACCTCGCATGGGGTAGGTCGGCATGACCAGTGTTCCGCGGCTGCCGACGCTCTCGCGGAGGAGATCGATCGCCTGCGTCCAGGAATCCAAGAGACCGCCGAGTGCATCCCATGAGCTATGCACGAAGACCACTCGATCTCGAACGTCGAGTCGCTGAATCACGGCCCGCAGCGCTTTCGGGCCGTCGCTCATCGGTCCCGTCGATCTGGAGAACACGTCGAAGTCACGTGAGCCTGCCTCCCGGAGGATGCGCATCCTGTAAAGCACCAAGATGACCGGCTGGACAAGGCAGGCGATAGAAGGGTTGGCTGCGGGCCCGTTCCGCCCTCTTTTGCAGAGCAGCGAAAGCAACGAGATGACGAG
>JBDGZR010000090.1:0-12129 GCA_039588495.1 Gemmatimonadota bacterium
CGGGCCGACGTGCAGAGCCCCACGGGTTCCTTCGAGACGGTGGTCTACTCGGCCCGGGATGGCCGCGTGCGGATGATGCAGACGACCGGCTTCCACGCCGGCCTCAGTCCTTCCGGAGACTGGATCCTGCCGTCAGCCGAGGAGGGTCGCCGGCCCTTGCCGGCCGAGATCCGTGAGGTCGTGATCGGACACGAGCTGCACATGATCTTCATCGACCCCGAGAGCCGCTATTCGGATCCCGTGTCCCTGGAACCGTCGACCTTCGCGGATAGGCCGGTTCTGCCGGTCCGCGTGAGTGGCCAAGAGGGACGGGCTGTCCTCCTGTACTACGACGGCCGCGATACGCTGCCCGTCGGCATGCGACTGGAGACCGCCGTTGGGGAGGTGGAGGTCGAAGTCTCGGATTGGCGCGTGCTCGACGGTCTCTGGCTCTTCTGGTCTGCCGAGTTCCGGGACCGGTCCGGCAGCTTCGAGTACGTGTACCGGGAGGTCCGTCTGAACGAGGTCCTCGACGACGAATTCTTTCCAGAGGGAGGGTCGACCCAGGAGCCATGATCGAGCTGGAGAAGCACGAGGAGGCACGGCCCGTTTGTCCGCACTGCGCCAATGAGCTGCCGAAGATCTGGTTTCAGCGGCTCAAGAATCCACTCGGGAAGCGGTACATTTACTTCTGCCCGACCTGCCGAAAGGTGCTCGGCATCAGCCATCGAAAAGGCTTCTGGATGGGCTGATGCCCAGCCTGCTGGCGTGGCTGCTTTGAGTGCCGCCGACCTCATGTCCCGGATCGATCATCTGATCGTCGCGACGCCGGACCTCGAGGAGGGCATCGCGCGAACCGGTGAGCTTCTCGGCGTCGAGGCTGCGCTGGGAGGACAGCACCCGGGTTTTGGCACGCGCAACGCGCTCATCGCGCTAGGCAGGGGAAGGTACCTCGAGATCGTCGGGCCTGATCCGGACCAGCCGGATCCCGAGGGCGCGCGCCTCTTCGGGGTCGACAACATGGAGGCGCCGAGGCTCGTGACTTGGGTGGCGAAGGGCACCGATCTGGAGAACCTGGTGAGCCGCGCGGCCAGGTACGGTGCCGAGCTGGGCGCCGTCCACTCAGGAGGACGGAGGCAGCCGGACGGCAGCTATCTGGCGTGGGAGGTAACCGACCCGTTCATGCCGCGCGAAGGAGGTGTCGTCCCCTTCCTCATCGACTGGGGGGGGACGCCGCATCCATCCGAGACGGCGTCCGTGGGTTGCGAGTTGGTCGATCTTCGCGCCGAGCATCCCGACTTCGGCCGTGTGCGGGACATACTGGACGGCCTGGAACTGGACCTTCATTTGGAGCCCGGCCCCACGCCCGCGCTCATCGCCACGATCCGCACGCCGTTGGGCATGGTCGAGCTTCGCTGAGCCGTTGGCGCTCGGCGCTACAGCCCGGTTGATGCGTCAGTCACCGCTTTCGGCCGGCAACTCGTCTCTCAGCGCCGGATAGAACTGGACGAAGACGTTGTCGAGTGCCGTCTCCTCGGCATGGCACGAGTAGCAGTTCGCCTCGCCCGGGATCATGGACGCGCTCTCGGCGTCTCCACCGAAGCCGTAGAAGCCCCACCCGCTCTCGTGCACGCCCTCCTGCTTCAGGTGGATCTCCGCCAGGAATCCGTCGTCCTCGTACCAACCCCCCCGAGCGGGGTCCGCGTTCTGTGACGCTTCGTACATCGCGAGGATGAACATCGTCCCTTCGGGAAACTCTCCCGTCTCCCGGAAGTGTCGGTAGCTCCAGGGCTGCATGTACACGTTGTGGAACATCCCCGGCGCGCTCCCCTCCATCACCGGTTCGAAGCCCCCGTCCTCCGCGTAGGAGAGACCAATGGAGGCCCCGACCATCACCCAGGCCTGCCAGCCATCGGGTCGGATCAGCTCTCCGGCATCGTTGAAGTGCGGGGTCTCGCTGACTGGAGGGGCGTCCTGTGCCGGCGCTGAGGCGAGTACCGCGCTGGCCGCGCCCGCCTCGCTGGCGGAGCGAGTGGCCTCGGATCGGCCTGCGCCGGCTGCGAACGCGGTCAGCGCGACGATGCCCAGGCTGCCGATCAAGACGATGGTGCCCTTGCTGCTCATGCTTCTGCCTCCGACGTTCTCGTGCGTGTCTGTTCTACCAATGTACAAGGAGGAGTCCGAACGAGCGTTGGACCGGGTTCTACGAAGTAGGCTGCTCGAGATGAAGGCGCTCGACGAGCGCATGCGTGCCCGGCTGGCGGAGACCCGCGAGCTGTTCGCCGGGTATGCCCCGGCTATGGAGGATGTGCACTGTCGCAGCGCCGATGCCCTGGCGGAGATCATCGCCGAGCACGGTTGGCCCGGGGTGCGACTGGCAGGCGAAGGTCCGCCGACCGATCATGCGGATCGCGAGCGGGAGGTCGAGCGCTGGGCGAAGAGGGTGGGGTGGCTTTGAGATTGGGAGCGCGCTCGTGCTGACGACGGCACTTCTGATATCCGGGCTCGGGCTTCTCTTCCTCGGAGGAGAGGCGCTCGTGCGCGGCTCAGCCGCCCTGGCGCTTCGCTTCGGATTGACCCCCCTCTTCGTGGGGCTCACGATCGTTTCGTTCGGCACCAGCAGTCCCGAGCTAGCGGTGAGCATAAGCGCGTCGGTGGCGGGGCAGGTCGGCGTCGCCGTCGGCAACGTGGTGGGATCTAACATCGCCAACATCGGCTTGATCCTTGGCATCAGCGCTCTCGTCAGGCCGATCAAGGCGAAATCGAAGCTCGTGCTGTGGGACGTGCCGATCATGATTGCCGCCTCATTCCTGGTCGCGGCGCTCCTGGACGACGGCCGGCTTGCCTGGCGCGAGGGCCTGCTGCTCCTCGGCGGTCTGGTCGCGTACACCGGCTTCGGCCTTCATCTGGCGAGACTAGAGAAGAAGGAGATCCGGCGGGAGTTCGAGGGTGCGCTGCCGCCAGGCACGGTCAGGCTCGCCAAACAGATCGTCCTGATCCTGATGGGGACGGGGGCGCTCATCCTCGGAGGACGCGCTTTCGTGGATGGAGGAGTGCGGTTGGCACACGCCTTCCATGTCAGCCCCGCCGTGATCGGGCTTACGGTCGTCGCGCTCGGGACGAGTCTGCCGGAGCTGGTGACGTCGGTGGTCGCGGCCGTGAAGGGCCACCCGGACATCGCCGTCGGGAACGCGATCGGCTCCAGCCTCTTCAACCTGCTCGGGATCCTCGGAATCGCGTCGATCGTCCATCCTCTCAAATTGGGCGAGGTGCAGGGACAGGATCTGGGAGCGATGATAGCGATCTCGGTCCTGCTTCTGGTCCTGATCCGGACGAAGTTCGATCTCAACCGATGGGAGGGCGGCCTCCTGGTGGCTTCCTATGCAGGCTATCTCGTCTGGCTCTTCTCCAGGGTCTCCGGCGCCTGACCTCTCCCGCCGTCACGGCACCGATCATGCTCACATCGAGGGATTTCGGGACGGCCCTCCGGCGGGCACAATCGAGGGTGCTTCGGGTTAACAGCTGCCGAACGCAGACGAAGAGAGTAACGCTGAGTCGATCGGGGTCGTCTAAGGGTGACAGCGGTGAGGTCCGGGGCATCGGCCGACCGGTCACAGAGTCGAGGGTCATAGAGTCGAGAATGGGCAAAAACACCCCTGCGGCGGTCACCGATAGAGGGACGGCGAGGCAACGATCGTTCTTATGGATCGGCCTTCTCGGCTCCCTCTTCCTTCTGGCGGCCTGCGCCGGAGACAGCACGGGTCCAGCGCCGCCGCCGCCGGCCCCCCCGCCGCCTCCCCCGCCTCCCCCCAGCGGCGACGTGGAGGTGAGCCTCGACCTCGCATTGAACGATGTGTTCGTCATCACCGATCCGGACTCCATGTCCTTCGAGCTGCCGGGTGCGGCTACGGCCCGCGAATACCGGGTGATTGTGCAGAGCGCCAGCGATCGTGGCGGAGGCTTCTGGCCGATGAAGTTCGTGGGAGAGGCCTCCTCGGCGAGCGCGTCTGCAGGGTCGGTGAGGGCCGGCTACGGCTACGCGGCTCCCACCACAGCCGGAACGCAGGAGCTGCTGAGGCCGGAGACCGAGTTCGTTCGCGAGCGGCAGCGGAGTTGGGTCGAGACGGTGCGCATTCAGGAGCGGGCCTGGGGTGAGCTTCGCCGGATCGGAGCGCGGGTCGCCCCGCTCGGAGCGAAGGTCGCGCATACCGCGGCGCCCGCCATCGGAGCGGCGGGAAGCGCTTCAGCCGCGGCTCGGCTGGCTGGGGTCCCGTCCGTCGGCGACGCGGTGGAGTTCATCATGCCGGTGGGCGAGGACCTCTCGTTAAGCTGCACCAACACAGAAAAGGTCTTGCAGGCGGAGATCGTCTCCGTGGGCGAGCACTTCGTGATCGCGCGGGACATGCAGGGCACGGACGCATTCTCGGCGGGCGATTACGCCGAGATCCAGGCCGTGCTGGACGACTTCATCTACGAGGTAGACACCGAGTACTTCGGCGAGACCGCCGACATCGATGAAAACGAGCGGGTGATCGTCCTCATCACCGAGGAGGTGAACAAGCTCGCGGACCTCACGGACACGCTGATCTTCCTCGGCTTCTTCCTGCCCAGCGATCTTGCCGACCCGGTCGATTGTCCGGCCAGCAACGCGGGCGAGATCGTCTACTTGCGCGCCCCGGATCCCGACGGCGAATTCGGCGAGGAGACGTCGGTCGAACGCGCGATCGAGATCCTGAAGTCAACCACGTCCCACGAGTTTCAGCACCTGATCAACTCCGTGCAGCGGTTCATCCTCGGCAACTCCCAGTTCGCGGCCAGCGACGACGTCTGGCTCAACGAGGGGCTCTCGCACCTCGCAGAAGAGCTGGTCGGCCTCGCCGTCACGGGGTTTTCGGTAAGGGCCAATCTGGGCATCGACGCCGCCGTGTCCGACGTCGATGCCTTCAACACCTTTCTGATCGAGAACTTCTTCAACATCGGGGCTACGGCGAGTAGCGACGAGGGCTGCGATGGGTGGATGGTCGATCCGGAGAGGAGCATCACGATCAACAGTGCCGCCATCGGCAACCCGCCAGGGTGCGGCTCGCTCACGATGCGCGGCTGGTCCTACCTCTTCCTCCGCTGGCTCGGCGACCACTACGGGCCGGCCGGGAGCGGCGTGGTCCCGGGCAGCAACGAGCAGGCGTTCTTCCGAGAGCTCGCTCGCGGCGGGCCGATGCACCTCACGGGTCCGGCGAACATCGAACAGGCCGTGGCGGCGTTCGGGGGCGGTGAAAGCTGGGAGGAGCTCCTGGCGGACTTCCTGCTGATGGCGGCCGTTGACGATCTGACCGGCGCGAACCTCCCGGCACGCAGCCAGCTTCGTACCTGGGATCTGCGGGATCTGTTCCGCGGCTTGAACGAGAACACCGGCACCGGGCCGGCCTTCCCGAATTCTTATCCGCTCAAGGTCGAGGCGGTGCTGTTCGACGACGTGGACCTCAGCTTCTCGGTTCGCTCGGCCTCGGCGAAGTACTTCACGCTTCTCGCCACGACCACGACGCCGGACTACGTGATCCGGATCACCGATCAGGCTGGTGAGCCGCTGAGGGCGAACGTGCGGCCTCAAGTCACCGTCGTCCGCCTCCGCTAGTCGGGGGAGGAGCATCGTGAGCGCCCGATACGCGGGTCTGGCCGCCCTCCTCGGGTTGACCGTCCTGCCGCTGGCCGGGTGCGGAGGGCCCACGGAGCCGCCGCCACCACCGCCGCCCAGTCTCGATCTGGCTGTCGGGGAATCGGCGATCGTCTCCGGCGGTGCGCAGCTGAGCGAGATCACACTCGAGGGCGGGCCGGGACCGCGCGAGTACGTCATCGCCGTGCAGAGCGCGAGTCGGCTGCCCTCCGGGAACTGGCCGATGAGCCTGGCGGGGGCCCCCTTGTCGGCTCAGGCGGCGGCGACGGCCGCTCGCCGGGCTGGCTCGCTCGAGGCCGACCAGCGGCCGGGCGGGTTGCTCACCTCACAGAGCGTCTCGCGCACCGACCTTCCGGCACTTCACCAGGTCAGCGAGCTCGCCATGCGCTCGAGTGCGAGACGAGAGCTTCTGAGGAGCGGTGCGCGGCCGGCGCGTGACGTGGCCGGCGGAGGAGGCTCGGACGCGGCCGTCGGTTTCCGAACCGCCCGGCGTGCCCTGGTGCCGGTGGTCGGCGAAAGGAAGGATTTCCTCTTCTCCGTGCAGCCGGACCTGACCGTCTCGTGCGACGACACGGCGGCGGTGATCCACGCATCCGTCAAGGCTGTCGGCGAGCACTTCGCGATCTACCGTGATCTGCAGGAGAACAGCGGCTTCACGGCCGCGGATTACGCGGAGATGTTGGCGACCCTCGAAGACGTGGTGTACCCCGTCGACACCTCCTACTTCGGGGAGCCGGCGGATATCGACGGCAACGAGCGGATCATCGTGTTGGTCACCGAGGAGACCAACAAGCTTTCCGGCCAGAGTGGGCTCACCTTCATCGCCGGTTTCTTCGTCCCGTCGGATCTCTCCGATTCCGGTGATCCCGAGGGGGGCGGCACCGCCGCCGGCGGTCTCTGCGCGACCAGCAACGAGGCCGAGATACTCTACCTCATAGCGCCCGACCCCGGCGGCAAACACGGGATTCCGCACACGGTGGAGTTCGCCAAGGAGACGGTCGTCGGCGTCTCGGCCCATGAGCTCCAGCATCTGATCAGCGCCGAGCGACGGCTCATCTTCGGCTCGGGTGGCTTCGGTGACCTGGAGGAGACCTGGGTCGACGAGGGTCTCTCGCACGTGGCGGAGGAGCTCAACGGACTGGCGGCAGCCGGCCTCCCGCTCCGCGCCAATCTCCCGTTCGAGGAGGTCATCGCCGACGTGGATCTCTTCAACCGGTTCCACCTGTCCAACTTCTCCCGCCTCGGCCAGACGAGCGGCTGTGGGGGTTGGATGCGGAGCCCCGAGGACACGCAGACCATCGTCTCGGAGGATCCCAGCGGCTGCTCGGGTCTGCGCTACCGCGGCTTCGCCTGGATCTTCATGCGGTGGCTCGGCGACCACGAGGGCCCACCGGGCAGCGGCGTCGTCCCGGGCAGCGGCGAAGCAGCGCTGTTCCGCGAGATGGTCGGAGGCGGGCCGACGCACATGACCGGGATCCCCAACATCGAGCGCGCGGTGGACGAGGTGGGGAGCGGAAGAAGCTGGGAGGCGCTTCTGGCGGATTTCCTCATTGCCCCGGGCTCCGACGACAGGGCCGAGGGAGCGCCCCCGCGGACGCAGATCCTGACCTGGGACCTGCCGGATGTCTTCCTTGGCCTGCACGAAGACGACGGAACGAGGCTGAACTTCGCGGTGCCCTATCCGCTGGAGATCGAGCAGCTCGGCTTCACGACGGTCCAGGACCAGTTCAGCGTTCGCTCCTCTACGGCCAAGTACTATACGCTCGAGAGCGGCGTAGTTGCGCCGGACTACGAGATCCGGCTCCTGGATACAGTGGGGCTCCCGCTCACGGCGGAAGCAGCGGCACAGCTGACCATCTTCCGGGTGCGCTGATCAATAGAGAGGACGAGAACGGAATGTGGAGATCTCAGGTGGCATGGGTGGCTGCGGCCGCTCTCGGGGCGGTGCTGGCTGGATGCTCGGGCAACGCGAGCCCTCAGACGATGCCCGTAGCCGGTTGGGGTGAGCCTGGTCCGGAGAGCGTCTCCGGGACGGTGCGCCAGGTGGGCAACCAGCCCTTTTCCCGGACGCTGGTCGACGACGACGGAGACAGGGTCTTCGTGACCGGAGAGCTCGAGACCGAGATCACCCGGCTCGCGGGCATGACGGTGATCGTCACGGGCAGCTTCACGGACGGAGATCAGCCTGGCCGCTACATTCTGGCGACCTCGTACGAGATCGTGGGTAGCGAGGAGGATCCCGTGGCGGTGGGGATTTTGAGCCGTGACGACGAGGGCTTTTATCTCCTTCTGTCCGGCGGTGACGAGTACCGCCTATCCCAGGTGCCCCCGGAGTTGGAGGAGGCCACTGGTGCGAGGCTCTGGGCGGCGGCCGCCGAGGGAGGGCACGTCCGAGGCTATGGGATCCTTAAGGAATCCGCCGAGTAGAGCTACACTTCCAACCGCCGGCCGCGGCCGGCGGGCCAGTCTCCCCGGATCATCGACGGGTATGCGATGAGCCAGAATACCATCTCCGTAATCCTTCCCGACGATTCGCGAACGGAGCTGCCGGCCGGAGCCTCGGCCGCCGACCTGGCGGCCGCGATAGGTCCCGGGCTGGCGCGTGCCGCGGTAGCCGCTCGGGTCGAAGGTGAGCTGTGGGATCTGGGCCGGCCGCTGGAGGACGGGGCGCACGTCGAGATCGTCACGCGCGGCGACGACGACACCGACGCTCTCTACGCCCTGAGGCACTCCGCGGCTCACGTGCTCGCCACGGCCGTGCGTGAGCTGTACCCGGACGCCGGGATCGGCTTCGGTCCGCCCATCGAGGATGGCTTCTACTACGACTTCGATGTGGAGGAGCCGTTCACGCCCGACGACCTGGAGCGAATCGAGGCCAGGATGGCCGAGGTCGTCGCGGCGAGCCACCTGTTCGAGCGCAGCGAGCTCCAGCGCGAGGAGGCGGAGGAGATCTTCGGGGACGATTCCCTCAAGCTCGAGAGGCTTGCCGAGATCCCCGAGGGTGAGACGATCTCCGCCTATCGGGACGGTCCCTTCGTCGATCTCTGCCGGGGACCCCACGTGCCGGACACAGGCGAGATAGAGCACTTCAAGCTCCTCAGCGCGGCGGGCGCGTACTGGAGAGGCGACGAGAGACGTCAGATGCTCCAGCGCATCTACGGGACGGCCTTCTTCGGCCAGGATGCGCTGAGGGATCACCTGCACCGCCTCGAGGAAGCACGGCGGCGGGATCACCGAAAGCTCGGTCAGGAGCTGGATCTGTTCAGCATCCAGGAGGACATCGGGCCCGGGCTGGTCTGCTGGCATCCCAAGGGAGCGAGGATGCAGCTCGAGCTTCGGCGCTGGATCGAGGCGCTGCTGGAGAAGCGCGGCTACGAGTTCGTCTACACGCCCCATCTCTCCAGCGAGGCCCTTTTCGAGCGTTCTGGTCATCTGCAGGCCTACGCCGAGAACATGTACCCGAGCATGCAAGGCGAAGGCGAGAAGGAGGCCTATCGGGTCAAACCGATGAACTGCCCGGGCCACACGCTCATCTACACGGCGCGGCAGCGGAGCTACCGGGATCTGCCGCTGCGCCTGAGCGAGATCGCCAACGTCTACCGGTACGAGCGCTCCGGAACCCTGCACGGCCTGTTGAGGGTGCGGATGCTGACGATGGACGACGGTCACATCTTCTGCAGGCCCGATCAGGTGGAGGATGAGATCTTCACCGCCCTGGACCTGGTCGACGAGGTCATGAACACGCTGGGCCTCGAGTATCGTCTGGACCTGGCGACCCGTCCCGAGAAGCGGATCGGCGAGGACGAGGTGTGGGATCACGCCGAGGCCTCCTTGTACCAGGCACTCGAGCGTCTGGAGGTGGACTACGGGCTCGACGAGGGAGGTGGGGCGTTCTACGGTCCGAAGATCGACATCAAGTTCCGGGATGCGATCGGCCGGGAGTGGCAGGGCGCCACGATTCAGCTCGACTTCAATCTGCCCGAGCGGTTCGATCTGGAGTACATCGGTCCGGACAACAAGCCGCACAGGCCGGCTATGATCCACCGCGCCATCTTCGGGACGCTGGAGCGTTTCACGGGCGTTCTGATCGAGCACTTCGCGGGTGCGTTCCCGGTGTGGCTCGCACCGGAGCAGGTCCGGGTGCTTCCGATCACGGATGGACACTCCGAGGGCGCCCGCGGGATCGTGGATCGCCTGCAGGCCGCCGGGCTGCGGGTCGAGCTCGATGACCGGTCGGATACCCTCAGCTATCGCATCCGAGACGGCGAGGTCATGAAGGTGCCCTATCTCCTGGTCGTCGGGGATCGGGAGATCGAGGCCGGGACGGTCGCCGTTCGAGCTCATGGAGCCCGGAAGAAGCAGGTGGTGATGCCGGTGGACGACTTCGTTGCTGCCGTTCAGGAGAAGGTCCTCGCCAAGGAGCTCGATCCGGCACTGGAGGTTGCCTGAACCGTCCCGAGGGTGCCTCGCGCCACTCCGGCGGCGTCCCGGGAGCGTGGACGGGGCCGCGTTGACAGATCGTCAGGCCCCGCCTACCTTTGGCCGCCCTGACAACTAGGCAAGCGGAGTACAGCTCCCACCCTTCGGCGTTCCGGCTCTTCGAGGCCGGAGACAGCTGCCGGGTCCGAAGCACGGACGAGCCGTCGGCTCGCCCCTGCTCATCGCGCGGATAATGCGCGTACCCGGACGGCGAGGCCGTACCGGGTTTTTTGTTTCGTATCCGCCGTCCGGCCAAGGACAAGGCAGCGCGGCGGGATTGTTCCAGTGTCCGAGAGAGGGGACGTGAGTCAGGAAGAACTGAGAGTCAACGATCGAATCCGAATCAGCCCGATCCGCCTGATCGACGACGAGGGAGAGCAGGTAGGCATCGTTCCGACCGACGAAGCGAGGCGCATGGCGCGGGAGCGCGGCCTGGACCTTGTAGAGGTGGCGCCCAACGCCCGCCCTCCGGTCTGCAAGCTGATGGACTACGGGAAACACAAGTACGAGCTGGCGAGGAAGCTCCGCGAGGCGAAGAAGAAGCAGCACAACATACATGTGAAGGAAGTCAAGCTGCGGCCCCGGATCGAGACCCACGACCTGGAGTTCAAGATGCGCCATGCGCGGCGATTCTTCGAAGAGGGTGACAAGGTCAAGTTCACACTGATGTTCCGCGGTCGAGAGGTTACCCACCCGGAGCTCGGCATCCGGCTGCTGGAGCAGGTGAAGGGAGAGCTGCAGGATGTCGCCGCCGTGGAGACCGCGATCGCGCGCGAAGGGCGCACGATGACCATGGTCATGGCGCCGCACCGGATCGAGGTGGAATGAGTGATACGCGCCGGCTGAGCCATACGCGCCGGAAAGGAGGCTAGATCAGATGCCGAAGATGAAGACGCGCCGCTCGGTCGCGAAGCGGTTCAGCAAGAGCGGCTCCGGAGGCTTGCGAAGGAGGAGGGCGTTCTCCAGCCACATCCTCACCAAGAAGAGCCGCAAGAGGAAGCGCCGTCTGCGCAAGCCGACGAGCGTCTCGAGGGCGGACACGAAACGGGTCAAGCGGATGCTGGCACAGTAGACCTGGCGTAGTTGACCTGGGACAGTAGCCCCGGACAGTAGAGAGCAAGCGGAGCATAGACTTTCGAAGCGACAGATACAGATAAAGAGATGAGACGATGCCTCGCGTAAAGACGAACGTCGCGCGAAACAAGCGCAAGAAGAAGCTCATGAAGGAAGCCCGCGGCTACTTCGGCGGGCGATCCAAGCTGTACCGGCCGGCCAAGGACGCGGTCGAGCGTGGTTGGGAGTACGCCTATCGCGACCGTCGCCGACGCAAGCGGGATTTCAGGGCGCTGTGGATCAGCCGGATCAACGCGGCTTCGAGGGAGAACGGCCTCTCGTACTCGCGGTTCATCAGCGGGTTGCGAGGTGCCGGCATCGACCTCAACCGCAAGGTGCTGGCGGATCTGGCCGTCCGGGAGCCGGCGGCGTTCGCCGAGCTGGTACAGGTGGCCAAGGACCAGCTGCGCTGAGGCTGGCATGACCGAGCCGACCCAGCTCATCGATGCTCTGAAGCGGATCGAAGCTGAGGGTCTCGCCTCGATCGAGGCGGCGGAGTCGCTCGAAGCGCTCGAAGAGCTCAGGGTGCGATACCTGGGCCGAAGCGGCGATTTGGCCGGCATGCTGAGCCGCATCGGCGAGGCGCCGCCCGAGGACCGCCGCGCGATCGGCCAGGCCGCAAACACGGCCAAGCACCAGTTGCAGGAGGCGCACACCTCTCGACTGGCGGCCCTGGAGAGCGCCGAGACTGCGGGCGTCGCGCCGGCGGACCTCACGATGCCCGGCCGCCGCGCCTGGGAGGGGGGCGTACATCCGGTAACCCGGGTGATCGATGAGATCTGCGAGATCTTCCGGGAGCTCGGCTTCTCGAAGGTGCGAGGTCCGGAGGCGGAGACGGAGTGGTACAACTTCCAGGCCCTCAACATCCCGCTCGAGCATCCGGCGGC
>JBDGZR010000091.1:0-12092 GCA_039588495.1 Gemmatimonadota bacterium
ATCCGATCCTCTCGTCATCGTGCGGGCGATGACCGCGACGACGATCGCCGAGATGTACGTGGAGCCCGACTCCGTGGTCGTGGAGCTCGAGATCGGCCTCGCCGACCTCGAGGGGTTTCGCAACCTGATGCCGGACCAGATCTACGTGAGGCTCGGGCACGAGCCTCAGCCGCTGCGTGAGCGCCTTGGCCGTTTTTTCCGAGAGGATCTGACGATCGCCACGGAGGGAGGCCGTGCTCTCCCCGGGCGGGTCGTCGAGATGACCGCCCGCCCCCGGCTCCAGCGAGACGAGATCACGGGTGAAGCGCTCCCGGTTCAGGATGAGAAGGCCGAGCCCACGGTCTTCGCGAGGCTAGTCTACGACCTTCCGGACGGGACCTCGCCCGAGGCCCTCGTCTTCACACCCCCGAGCTACGAGAGGCTCGGGGCGGCCGCCAACTTGGGCTTCGTCGCCTATCACCGTGGCGTGCCGGTGAATGATTTCCGTTATCTGGGTCAGCCGGAGACGCTCAGGCTCGATTGGTCGGATCCCTTCTACTCCCGGTTCGAGAACCGCAACCTCCGGCGCCAGTACTACACGCCGATCTCCGCTTACCTGTACGTGGAGCCATACGAGGTGCGGCGCGAGATCGTCCTGCGGCCGAAGGATCTCCAACGGTGGGTGGACCTCGGTCTCGAGGGGGTAGAGGTCATTGCCGTGGAGCAGCAGGAAGAGGTCAAGGCGAGGATCGCCGGTTTCCTGGCCGAGCGCAGCCCGGTGCTCATCGACGGTTTGCCGGCCGAGGGAAGGCTCGACCGGATCAACTTCATCTACCGCACGCTCAGGACGAGTGGCGTGGTCGATCCACCCCGCGATCTGGACGTCTACTCGGCGACCCTGGGGGTGATCTTCGTCTACCCGACGGATGGTCTGCCTGACGAGGTCTCGCTCGAATGGGAGCTGTTCGACGAGCGGATCGACGTCGTGAGCGCCGCAGCCACGGATGAGGCGGGTGGGTTGCCCTATTTCCTTACACCCGACGACAACGTCCTTCGCTGGGAAAACTTCCTCACCAACCCCACGATTCCGGGCCTCGTCGAGGTCGATGCGCCGCCCCGGGGCCGCAGTCCCTGGCTGGTCCTCCTCGTGGTCGCCGGCCTCGCGGGGTTGATCGTCCTGGCAGTCCTGCATAGGCGGAGCTTCCTCGGCGGCGGTCGCCCCCCGCTCCGCACCGTCGGCGCGGCGGCCGTCTTGGCGTTGGTGGTCGTGGTGGCGCTGCCACGAGTCGTTCGCTCTTCCGGCGTTTCCGATGCGGAGGCGGGCGACATCCTCCACGGCTTGCTGCTCAATACCTACCGGGCGTTCGATTACCGGGAAGAAGACCGGATCTACGACACGCTGGACCAGAGCGTCTCCGGGGAGTTGCTGACGGACGTCTACCTGGAGACCCGTCGCTCGCTCGAGCTCGAGAACCAGGGCGGCGCGCGCGCGAAGGTAAAGGAGGTCGAGGTGCTCAGCTCCGAGAGCGACCCGCTGCCCGGCGCGACGGGGTTCGCGGCGCTCGGCACCTGGAACGTCGCGGGTTCGGTGGGGCACTGGGGGCACATCCACCAGCGCCGGAACCAGTACGAGGCCCGCTTCACCGTCGAGGCAATCGACGGCGTTTGGAAGATCACCGGCCTGGAGCTTCTGCAGGAGGAGCGGCTGTGATCCCGCCTGTGAATCCAGCTGTGAGTCCAGTTGTGTCGATCGAGGCCCTCGAGTTCCGGTACCGGGAAGGAGATTTCCGGCTCGGGATTCCCGAGTTGGCAATCGAGCGGGACACGACGGCGGCCTTCATCGGCCCGAGCGGGTCGGGCAAGACGACCCTGCTCAACCTCATCGCGGGCATCGCCCTCCCGCAGTCAGGGCGCGTCCTCACAGAGGGCGTGGAGGTGACGGGTCTCTCCGACTCCGAGCGGCGCGACTTCCGCATCGCGCGGGTGGGGCTCGTCTTCCAGGAGTTCGAGCTTCTGGAGTATCTGAGCGTCCTGGACAACATCCTGCTTCCGTACCGGATCAACGCCTCGCTGCGACTGGACCGTGAAGTGCGCGGCCGCGCCAGCGAGCTGGCCAAGCGGGTGGATATCGTCGACAAACTGGACCGCTACCCGGGCAAGCTCTCCCAGGGGGAGCGTCAGCGCGTCGCCGTCTGTCGGGCCGTGCTGACCGAGCCGTCGCTGCTTCTTGCCGACGAGCCAACCGGCAACCTCGACCCCGTCAACAAATGGAAGGTTCTCGATATCCTCTTCGACTACGCGGAGCAGACCGACACGACCCTCGTCGCGGTGACCCACGATCAGGAGATCCTGGACCGGTTTGAGAGGGTCGTGGACTTCAGTCAGTTCCACGAGTACGGGGATGTCGAGGCGGCGGAGCACGCCGATCTTGTGGAGGCAGCTCCGTGAGCCGCCGCGTGCCCACCGGGACGGGAGCGAAAGCCTGCGAAGGGAGGGGGCCGTGAAGCAGGTTCTCTACCTCGCCTGGCGGTACCTGGCGTACCACCGCTGGAAGACGCTCACGCTGGTCGGAGCGATCACGCTCATCGTCTATCTGCCGATCGGCCTCCGGGTGCTGGTCGACCAGAGCTCGCGGCAGCTCACGGCGCGCGCCGATGCTACCCCGCTGCTCATCGGCGCGAAGGGAAGCCCTCTCGAGCTCGTCCTCAACACGCTCTACTTCGGCACCGATCATCCGGCGCTCACTCGCTACTCGGAGGCAACGAGGGTGACGGAATCGGGCCTCGGGACGGCGATCCCGATGTACGTGCGCTTCAGGGCGCGGGGTCATCCGATCGTCGGGACGACGCTCGATTACCTCGACTTTCGCGGCCTGGAAGTCGCGGCGGGCCGGAATCTCGCCATGCTGGGCGAGTGCGTGCTCGGCTCCCGCGCGGCGGAGGCGCTCGGCGCCGGGCCCGGTGACTACGTGATCTCGTCGCCGGAGAGCGTCTTCGACATCGCCGGTGTGTATCCGCTCAAGATGCGGGTCGTCGGCGTGCTCGGCTTCGCGGACAGCGCCGACGACGACGCGATCTTCGTCGATGTGAAGACCGCCTGGGTCATCCAGGGACTCGTGCATGGACATCAGGACCTCAACCGGCCGGAGGCGGCGGCCGGCGTGTTGGGCCGGGAAGGGAACCGGGTGATCGCCAACGCCTCGGTCGTCCAGTACAACGAGATCACCGAGGAGAACCTGGAGAGCTTCCATTTCCACGGGGATCTCTCGGACTACCCGCTCACGGCCGTGCTCGCGGTCCCCCCGGACCAGAGGGCGTCGGCGTTGCTGCAGGGCCGCTATCAATCCGACGAGGATGCCGCGCAGATCGTGACGCCGGTGACCGTGATGGAGGATCTGCTGGGGACGATCCTCACCGTGGAGCGTTTCGTCGTGGCGGGCGCGGTGATCGTGGGTCTGGCCACGCTGGCCACGGCGGCCCTCGTCTTCCTGCTCTCGCTCCGCCTGCGCCGCCGCGAGCGCCTGACGCTTTTCAAGATCGGTGGATCCCGGCTGGCCGTGGCCTCGGTCATGGCCTCCGAGGTCGTCGTCGTGCTGGCGAGCGGAACGCTGCTCGCCGCCGGCCTCACGCTCTTGACCAGCCAGTTCGGGTCGCTGGCGATCCGGGCGTTGCTACGTACATGAACGAACCCTGCTGCGACCATGGATGAGCTGAACGGATATCGTGGAATGACGGGAGCGGCGAGGATGAGAACGACACTTTTGGCGGCTCTGCTGGTGCTCGCTGGCGCTTGTGGCGAGGTCGATTCCCGCGATTCGACCGACCCTGCCGGTTCTGGGGTTGGAGCCGGCGAAGCGGCCGAAACCGGCGCGCGGGACGCAGCGGAGGCCCCGATGTTGCTGGTATACACGGTCAGCTATCCGCTCGCCTACTTCGCGGAGCGCATCGGCGGCGATCTCGTCCGGGTGGAGTTCCCCGCGCCGCCGGACGTGGATCCGGCGTTCTGGTCGCCCGACCCGGAGACGGTGGCCGCCTACCAGAGCGCCGACCTCATACTGCTCAACGGCGCGGGCTACGCCGCCTGGACGGGCCGCGTGTCGCTACCGAGCTCTCGCCTCGTGGACACGTCGGCCGAGTTGGCCGATCGGTATGTCGTCGTGGAGGATGCGGTGACGCACAGCCATGGCCCGGCAGGCGAGCACGCCCACGGCACGGTCGCCTTCACGACGTGGCTGGACCCGACGATCGCGGTCGAGCAGGCGGGTGCGATCCGGGATGCGTTCGCCCGTGCCCGACCGCGGCAGGAGGGGACCTTCGACGAGCGGTTCGCGGAGCTCGAGCGGGATCTCCGTGCCCTTGACGACCGATACTCCGAGATCGTGGCCGCGGACCCAGCCAGACCCCTTCTCGCATCACACCCCGTCTATCAGTATCTGGCGGCGAGATACGACCTGGAGTTGAGGAGCGTCCACTTCGAGCCGGGTTCGCCGCCGAGCCAGGCGGCATGGCGGGATCTTCGGGCGATCCTGGAGGAGCACCCGGCCCGCTGGATGCTGTGGGAGGCCGAGCCGCTTCCCGAGACGGCGGCTCGGCTCCGAGAGCTCGGGGTGGAAAGCGTCGTGTTCAGCCCGGCCGGCAACCGTCCGGCCGAAGGCGACTATCTGACGGTCATGGACGCGAACCTGAGAGAGCTTGCCAGAGCATATCGGGGCACCCCGGAACGCTGAGGTTCCTGCTTCTTCGACGGGGGATCAGGCCGGAAAGCCCAGCTTCTCAGCCACTACACCCTGTCGCGTGTCGAGCGTGAGGAAGGAAAGCTCACGAGGGCTCGGGGCCAGGTAGAGCGCGCACGCGAGATGCCACAGATCCGCGCCGCGCAGACGGCCTGACCCAAGAACGACCGTGATCTCGGAGTGGAGAGGCCGCTCCGGAGACACCCAGGATATGCGTTTCAAGAGCGGCGCGTCCAAAGGTGCGTTCTCGCGGTGCAGTGCGGCGCGAAGCTCGGCCTCCAGCAAGTTGGAGGCGACCAGCAGATCGAAGCTCTCGAGGCGGCGTCGGGTGGCCGCGCTCTCTCGTTCACCGAACACGATAGCGAGCAGCACCGAGGTGTCGACGTAAGCCACCTTCACTCTCCTTACGCCTCTTTCCCGTCCCGCTCATCAAGGAACCTCTCCAGCGCGCCAGGTCGTCTGGCCACGGCCTCGAGTGCCGCTTCCGGGTCGTTGGGCGGCGTCAGCACGCCGCGTCTCTCCAACTCTTTGAGCCGTTCCTCGAGCCTGATGTCCGCGGACTTGATCGGCCTAATCTCGGCGACCGGCTTACCGTGGTGTGACACGACGATGGTGCTCCCGTGACGAACTCTGCGGATCAACTCGCTGAACTTGGCTTTCGCCTCATAGATGGAGTAGATCGTCATAACCAGATCATAGTGGGTCTAGTCAGACTAGTCAAATATAGCGGGCCTGCTGTGGACAGCCGGTCCGTTCGACATCATTCTCATCGAGCACGCGACGCACGGCAGGCTCGAAACACGGCCCAAATCGGACTCGACGACAGGGAGGGACGATGAGCGGATCGCTCGACACCGCCATAACGATCTTCGGCTACAACGCGTGGCTGTTCCAGAGCGCGGTGAAGGACGTGGGTGAGGACCGGTTCTCCTACCAGGCGAACGACCGGACGAACGCCTTTGACAGGCTGGCAGGGCACGTGACCGTCTGCCGTCACGGCATCGCCGCCATGCTTCATATCGGCGTGCCGGAGCTGCCGTGGGGAACGTTTGGGGAGTTCGGCTTCGGCACCCAGTTCGAGGTGGAGCGTGTGTGCCCGCCCCTGCCGGAAATCGCCGCGATGTTCGACGACGTCACGGCGGTGCTCATGGCCGAGCTCGGCAGCGTTCCCGATGAGGTCTTAGCCGAGCCGGCAGCGTTCGAGATTCCGGGCGAGAACCCCACGATGCGGGATCTCCTCGGGTTCATGGCGATGCACGAGACCTATCACATCGGGCAGATGGGTCTCCTCAAGAAGAGCATGGGCGGACCGGGAGTGATGGAGGGCTGAGGCTCGCTACGAAACCCGGCGGACCTCCGAGACAATCGCTGCCTTGATCGTCTCCCACTCCACTTCCCGGATCATCTGCGGCATCGGTTCAGACTCGGCGTCCTCGAAGTAGACCAGACTCTTGAGGAGATGGTACTCGTTGTAATCGACATCCTCGAACCGGCGGCGGACGAGCGCGAGGATCCCGTCGAGGCTGCCTCCTGCCTGGAAGAAGAAGTAGAGATCGACGAAGTCCTTTCGGCTTCCGCGTCCGCCGATAGCGATCACCTTCATAACGGCGATGTCGCGGGGGTCGGCAACGACCAGGCCGCGGTAGGCGGTCCCCGGGAACAGCAGAGGCGCCTGCGTTCGAAGGAAGCTGATGCGCAGCCCTTGCAGAACCAGGTGCAGCGTGTCGGCGGAGCGACTCTGAATCGACACGGTTCCGATGGCCGACAGCTCTCCTGCGAGCCGTTCGGGCTCGAAGGGCTCGTCCCGGAAGAAGTCCAGATCCTCGGAATGGCGGTGCCCCAAATGGAGCGCCAAGCCAGTACCGCCGCCCAGCGTCCACGCTTGGGCCAAGCCGCCCGCGACCAGGCGGCGAATCGTCTTCCAGCCGTCCGGGCTCAGCACCTTAGGATGCATGGGCATCGTCCAGGATCAAGTTCCAGTAGTTGCGGGTCCGCGCGTCGACTCCTCGGTGCCGAACGGCTTCGCGAATCGCCTCATCACCGAAGAAGGCGCGGACGGCCGCCACCGTCTTCGCATTCCCGAAGCTCAGGACGCGGCCCAGAATCCACGCCGTGTGCTTGGTGAGATCGGATGCCTGAAGCTCAGCGTCCCAGAAGAGAGGTTCGATCAAACGCACCAAGGTCTCGGGCGTGGGCATTGCGTCCTGCCAATCGGTCTCTCTCGGCCGAAGACGAACCTCCAAGCTCGCACCCAACGCCGCCGCTAGCCTTCGGAGAGTGCCGATCTCGAAGCGGTCCCAACCGCTCTCGTAGCGGTGTAGCGAAGGCGCGCTGGTACCTGCCCGGCGCGCCAGCTCCTCGAGGCTCCATCCTCTGTCCTTCCTGAGATCGCGGATTTGAGTTCCGATGGGGGCTGGAGGGAGAATATTATCATACATGATAATAAATATAACCCAGGCTCTGGCGGCGATCAAGCGCTGACGCAATATGCAGAAGGACGGCTCGAAAGCCGCCCTTCTGCTCGATCCTCCCTATCGGCGCTGGGCTGCGGGCCGCGCTTACCTTCGCCTGCCGCCTCCTCTGGAACGACTTCCGCCCGAGCGCTGGCGCGAGGCGTTGTAGTTGTTCGTCCTTGCGGTCCCGCTCTGCCGACTGTTGTAGTTACGCTCGAGCTGGGAGCCGCTCGAGCGCTGCTGCGTTCGGGGCTGCTGCTGGGCGCGCTGCTGCTGGGAGGGCTGGCGGTCGCGCGTCGCGTCACGTGACCGTTCCTGGCGCGCCTCGTTGGTCACCGCGTCGCTCCGGTTCCAGCCGTCCTGCCCGCGGCGATCCCAGTTCCCGTCGTTGTCGCGACGGTAGACGTTCCCGTTGCGGTCCGAGAAGACGTTGTTGTCCCGGCCCGCGGCAGCGCGCGGCTGGCGATCCCTTGCCTGCTGAGCCCGCGGGGCGTTCCGGGCGACGTTGTTCTGGCGGTTGTAGATGTTGTTGCGGTGCGCGGCCCGGTTTCCCGCACGGTAGCCGGCCCGGAAGCCGGCGCGGGCGCCGCGGTGCCAGCCGCGGTGGTAGCCGCGCCGGTAGCCGCGGTAACGGGCCGGACCCCACCAGCCGCCACGCCACCATCCGCCGAACCCGATCCCGAACCGGAAGGGGCCCCAGCCGTAGCTGAACCCGAAGCTCCAGCCCGTCCAGGGGTTCCAGCGCACGCCGAAGCCCCAGGTGGCCACGCGCGGGTAGTAGTAGCGGCCGTACCAGTAGGGATAGTACCAGCCCGTTCCGTAGACGACCGTCCCGCCGTACACGTAGCTGTGGGTGTAGCCGGGGTAGTAGCCGACGTACACGACCTCGGGCGTCGAGTCGTAGACGTAGACGTAGGTCGTATTGTAGGCGGAGCTGCTGGGCGGGATGTTGTAGATCGCGGCCGGAATCTCGTCGGCTACGACCCACGGTCCTGTCGGGCTGTCCGCTACGAACCACACCGCCTCGTCCATGGCGTAGTACGTGTCCTCGACCTTGATCACCTGGTTCGGCGTGTTCACCGCCAGCTCCAGCCCGTCGGTGTCCTCGATCGGCTCGAACTTCGGGTCCCCGTCGTACTCCACCTCCAGCTTCGCGTCGCTCCGGCTGATGACGGAGGTTTGGGGGATCTGGTTGTCCAGCACCGCTTCGTTGGCCTGCTCGGTCCCGGGCACGGACGCTAGGAGATAGCCCTTGTCGTCTTCGAACGGGATCTCGGCGAAGCCCTCGGGTAACTGATCCCCCGGCACGAAGACCCATGGCCCCTCGAGGGACTCCGAGCTGTACCAGCGGCCCGAGAGCAGGACGTAGATCCGGGCCGAGCCCAGATCCATCACGACCTCGCTCTCCGAGTTGCTGACGTAGAGGAGGTCTGCCTCGCTGATCGGCGTGTACTCGGGCTCGCCGCTGATGTAGATGAGCTCGGTCGGCTCCGTGGCAACGACGAGGCTGGGCGGCGGTCCGACCTCTTCCTCCTCCACCTCCTCGCCGGCCTCCGCCGCCGCGGCCGCGACCTGGGCGTCGACCGAGTCCTGAATGGCTTTTGCCTCCGCCTCCTCCTCGACCGGGGCGAGTGAGGCCACCTGGCTGGGTACGGAGGAGGTAAGCTCCCACGGTCCCTTCCAGTCGGGCGCCCCGTACCACTGCTTCTCGCCGGCGTACAGGAAGTACCTGCGCCCATTCCGATCGAAGACGATGTTGAACGGCGTGTTGATGATCCGCATCAGACCATCGGAGCCCTCGATGTCCTGCAGCCTCGGCTCGCCCTCGATTGTGACGAGGATCGCAGGCTCGTAGCTGACGATGATCTTCGGCGGATCGTTCTTCAGGTTCTCGGCCGATCGCCGCCGGGTCTCGGCGTTGTCCAAGCTCGTGAGGAGCCGATCCATCGAGACTTCGAGCTCCCACTTGGGGATCTCGTTTTCCAGGATCTCCGCCAGCTTTGCCTTGTTCTCCTCCGAAGCCGTCGGGAAACCGATCCGATGGACCTTCGTCTCCATGACTCTGGCGGTGCGCTCATCTCTATCCGTCTCGAGCCGGGAACCGAACCAGACCGTGCCGAACGCCGCCTCCTCGCTTCCGGTCGGGGTCACGGCCACCGCGGCCCGAGCGCTGACCCGGTTGCCCGCCATGGAGTCGGGCTGCGGCTGGAAGACGACGATCTCGGCTTCGGGAACGCTGATCTCGCGCGGCCACTCGTTCGGCTCCTCCTGAGTGAGCGCGAAGACGACGCCTGCGGCCGCTCCGGTGAGGACAATCACGGCGGCGGCGATCGAGAAGGCTCGAGGGCTACGCAGGGCTCCTGTTGGCAATCTCATGTCGATTCCCGGATGTCAGAGTGTTGTCATCGATCGGCGGAGACGGTGAGCCATTCGCCGAGAGCCAAGCTACGAGCGGTGGCGCCGGGCAGAAACCTTTGACGCCTTGTCGAGGGATGGTCCGACGGTGCTCCCCTGACCGACTTCGCGAGAGGCGAGCTCGTCACTCCGTCCCTCTACCTGTACAGGTGTACATGTAGAGTCCCTGAGGCAGGTAAGAGTCCCTGCTCCCCCGCATGGGATCTTGCGTCGGACCCGAATCAGGAACCCGGCGGCCTACTCCGGCCTACTAGGCGGGTCCGAAGAAGCTCTGCCAACCCCCAACGGCCTGAAGCCGCCGAGCCGGCTGCCTCGATTCCGAATCAAGAGCCCATGAAGCTGCGCAACATCGCCATCATCGCCCATGTCGATCACGGGAAGACGACCCTGGTCGACCAGATGCTCCGTCAGGCAGGCGTCTTCCGGGCCAACGAGGTGGTGCGTGAGCGCGTGATGGACTCGAACCCGCTCGAGCGGGAGCGGGGGATCACGATCCTCTCCAAGAACACGGCCGTGCGTTGGGGCGACGCGAAGATCAATATCGTGGACACACCCGGGCACCGTGACTTCGGTGGGGAGGTCGAGCGCATCCTGCGCATGGTGGACGGGGTGCTGATCCTAGTGGATGCGGCAGAAGGGCCGATGCCCCAGACCCGGTTCGTGACCCGCAAGGCGCTCGAGCTGGGCCTCGTCCCGGTCATCGTCATCAATAAGGTAGACCGGCCGGACGCCCGTCCCCTGGAGGTGCACGACGAGGTCCTCGACCTCTTCATCGAGCTCGAGGCCACCGATGACCAGCTCGACGCGGCGTTCCTCTACGCGAGCGGCCGGGACGGCTGGGCGAGCCCGGAGCCCGACGCGCGAGGCGGGGACCTCTCACCGCTGTTCGAGACGATCCTCGCTTCCGTGCCGGCCCCGGAGGCCGACCCCGAGGGCCCGTTCCAGATGTTGACTTCGACGCTCGACTACTCGAGCTACGTGGGTCGAATCGCGATCGGCCGAATCGAGCGAGGCCGTGTCAGGGAAGCGCAGGGCGTGGTCCTCCTCCCGCTCGGCGAGCCGGGTCTGGTGGAAGAGGGCGGGGGCAACGGCGGAGTCGAGGGTCGGGTGACGAAGCTTTATGGCTTCGACGGTCTTTCCCGGGTCGAGATCGAGGAGGCTGGCGCCGGGGACATCGTCGCGCTGGCCGGCCTGGAGGGAGTGGAAATCGGACAAACTCTGACGGATCCGGCCCGCAGGGAGCGGCTGCGCGGCATCGCGGTCGAGGAGCCCACCCTATCGGTGGACTTCAGGGTGAACGACGGCCCGTTCGCCGGGCAGGCCGGCAAGTACGTGACGACCCGGCAGCTCAGGGAACGACTCTACCGAGAGATCCAGAGCAACGTCTCACTCGGCGTAGAGGACACGGCGCAGCCCGACACCTTCGCCGTGTCCGGCCGGGGAGAGCTCCACCTCACGATCCTCATGGAAACGATGCGGCGGGAGGGATACGAGTTCACCGTCTCACGCCCCCGAGTGATCCTCAAGGAAGGGCCGGACGGAGAGGTGCTGGAGCCGTACGAGAAGGCGGTCATCGAGGTTCCGCAGGAAATGGTGGGCGTGGTGATGGAGAAGATGGGCGTGCGTCGGGCCGAGGTGGTGGACATGCGGCCGACCGACGCGGGTCCGGTCCGCCTCGACTTCCGGATTCCGGCCCGGGGCCTGTTCGGCTACCGCTCCGAGTTCCTCACCGACACCCGCGGGGAGGGTCAGCTGCACCACGGGTTCCTGGAGTACGGGCCGCGGGCGGGATCGCTGCAGAACCGGTCGCGAGGCGCCCTGGTGGCAGACCGGGAGGGCTCGGCGGTGGCGTTCGCGATCTTCAACCTCCAGGCGCGAGGCGTGCTGTTCGTGAGCCCGGGCGAAGCCGTCTACAGCGGGATGATCGTCGGCGAGAGCGCCCGGCCGGGCGACATGGAGGTGAACATCTGCAAGGAGAAGAAGCTCACCAACATCCGCGCAGCGGCAGCCGACGAGAGCATCCGCCTCGAGCCACCCCGGGAGATCACGCTCGAGCTGGCGCTCGAGTTCATCAACGACGACGAGCTCATCGAGGTGACTCCAGACGCGATTCGTCTCCGCAAGCGTCAGCTCGACGCGACCGGGCGAAAGAAGGCGATGCGGCAGGCCGCGGCGCTGGCGCGGGAGGCGTGAGCCTCGGCTTCCGGCTAGCCGTGCGACGTCTATTCGCGCAACCGGCGCCAGCGAACACCTACTGGCCCCAGTTCTGGTAGAACCGGAAGCGGAAGAAGATGTTATCCACGTCGCCTTGGCCGATGAAGAACGCCGCGCCCGACTTCTGCCAGGCGACCTCGAACCGAAACCTCAGGCTCCAGCGAAGGCTGCGCTCGATCCCGGCGGAGACCCGCACCTGCTCGCGGAACTGCCCCTGCTCGCCGGCCAGGTTGATGAACGCTTCGGTGGCAAGGAGCGCCCTCCAGTAGCGGTTCGCCTGGATGGTGTTCCACGTGAAG
>JBDGZR010000092.1:0-12045 GCA_039588495.1 Gemmatimonadota bacterium
GATTGAAAGTCGTGAACGCTGTCCTTCCAGATGCGCTCCTGGGTCTCGAAGTCCACGTACACCAGGCCGAATCGGCGGGTGGTTCCGTATATCCACTCGAAATTGTCGAAGCAAGACCACAGGTAGTAGCGCTGCAGGTTTACACCGTCCTGGATCGCGCGGTGGGCCGCGATCAGGTGGCGGCGGATGTAATCCCTGCGCAGGACGTCGTGCACCTCGCCGTCGATCAATCGGTCGTCCTCGGGACCGAAACCCGCCCCGTTTTCGGTGATATAGATCAACGGCTTTCCGTAGTCGCGATCGATACGCATCAGCAGATCGTACAGCCCGTCAGGGTAGACCTCGCCGTTGAAGGCCGGCTGCTCGTCGGGATTGGGGAGGCTCGCGATTCCGAAGTGGGCCGACTCGGGCTCGGCGCGCACGCGTGTGGGTGAGTAGTAGTTCACGCCGAGGAAGTCCACCCGATTCGCAGCGATCACTTCCATGTCGCCCTCGCGTATGCCGACGTCGGCGTGCGTGGAGTAGAGGGCTCGGATGTCCTCCGGGTAGGCACCCTTCAGGACGGGGTCGAGGAACCAGCGATTTTGTAGCCCGTCGGCAATCGTGGCCGCCGCCGCGTCGTCATCGCTGTCCGTCGCGGGGTACGCCGGTGAGACGCTGAGCGTGATGCCGATCTTGCCGTCGAGCCCGAGGCTGCGGTAGGTCTCGATCGCGCGTGCGTGGGCCAGCATCCAGTGGTGGCTGACGATTGCCTGGCCGGCCTGCACCTCCGCTCGCATCGCAAACGGCTCTGGCACTGGATCGATGTTCGGATCAAGAGCCGCGCGAATGGAGCCTTCGATGATGATCGCGTCGATGTAGGGCTCGTTGAAGGTGATCCAGGTACCGACCCGATCTCCCAGCGCCTCGAACATGATTCTCGCATACTGATTGAACCACTCGACCGACTCGCGCGTGCGCCAGCCGCCCCGATCGGCCAGCGCCTGAGGCAGGTCCCAGTGATAAAGGGTCACGGAGGGTTCGATGCCGGCCGCGAGCAGCTCATCCACGAGGCGGCTCTAGTAATCCAGCCCAGCCGGATTGACCTCGCCGGTGCCCTCCGGCAGAACCCTCGCCCATGCGACAGAGAAGCGGTAGCTCTGGATGCCCATCGCCTTCAGCAGGGCTACGTCTTCCCGGTAACGGTGGTATTGGCCTATGGCGACGTTCGCGGTCTCTCCTCCGGCGAGGTTCAGGTCGTTCGTGTAGGTGTCCCACACCGACCGGCCCTTGCCGTCTTCGTTCCAGGCACCCTCCACCTGGTATGCCGCCGTGGCGGTGCCCCAAACGAAGTCCTCAGGGAAGGTGAACGTCGGACTGCTGCACGCGAAGGACGCACATGCCAACACGATCGCAGCGATCGCCAGTGGCTGCCGTCTGCGCATTCTCAGAACGCTGCCTGAATGTCTCGTCATGGAAGAATCTTCTGTGTGGGCGTAGCCCCCGCCAATCAGACAAGAAGATCCCGTCCTCGTAGAGCCGCACCATACGGGGGCGAAGGTACAAGCCGCACGCAGGAGTGTGTATTCTAGCCGCTATGCCCGATCCCCATGAAGCCCTGCAAGAGGCCTTAGCCGAGAAATACGAGCTGCTGGAGGTCCTCGGTGAAGGCGGAATGGGCACGGTCTATCGAGCGAGGGATCTAAGGCATGATCGTCAGGTCGCGATCAAGACGATCCGTACGCACCTGCCGACCACCGGACTACGGGACCGGTTCCAGCGCGAGATCCAGATCACTGCGCACCTCCAGCACCCCAACATCCTTCCGCTCCACGACTCGGGCATAGCCGGCGACACGCCGTTCTACGTGATGCCCTACGTAGAGGGTGAGTCCTTGCGCGAACGACTCACGCGAGATGGCACGCTCACGGACCGCGAGGTCATACAGATCGGCAGGGACGTAGCGTCGGCGCTCGACTATGCCCACCAGCATGAGGTCGTTCACCGAGACATCAAGCCCGACAACATCCTGCTGACGAGCGACAGGGCCGTCGTGGCGGACTTCGGGATCTCGAGGGCCCTCGGGGAAGATGCCGGAACGGGCCTGACCCAGAGCGGTGCGCTGGTCGGCACGCCGGCCTACATGCCGCCCGAACAGTACGCCGGGGAGGTAACGGGCCGCAGCGACATCTACGCGCTGGGTGCGGTCCTCTACCAGTCCTTGACCGGTCGAAGATGGCTGCTCGGAACGGCGGTGAATGAGGCTGATTGGAGCAATGTAGACCCCGAGATGCGGTCTGCTCTGGCTCCTGCTCTCGAGCCATCTCCCGAGGACCGGTGGCAGGAGGCCGGTGCGTTCCGAAAGGCACTGGGCCAGGCCGGCCACGGGATGAGAGACGTCGTTCACGAGATCCACCGGCGACGACTGTGGCAGGTGCTGGGCAGTTACGCCGTTGGCTCGTGGGTCGTGCTTCAGCTTGCCGAGACGCTCGCCTCGCTCCTGGGCTTCCCC
Source organism: Gemmatimonadota bacterium (assembly GCA_039588495.1). Classification (GTDB taxonomy): domain Bacteria; phylum Gemmatimonadota; class Gemmatimonadetes; order Palauibacterales; family Palauibacteraceae. Next base: position 2,492 of record JBDGZR010000092.1, read on the forward strand.
TCCTGGTTCGGGCCGGCAATCATCGTCGTGCTAGCCCTGGGGCTGCCGGTGCTGCTGCTCACCGCCTGGACGCAGTCGGTTCGGCGGGCGCGGGCGTCCGGAACCGCGGAATCGGACGGTTTCGGCCGGCTGTTCACGTGGCGGAACGCTGCCCTGGGTGGCGCGGTCATGGCTCTGCTGCTCATGGTCGGCGTGGCAGGTTACACGGCTATGCGCACCTTGGGCATCGGCCCTCCTGCCACCCTGATTGGCCAAGGAACACTCGGGCAACGCACCGAGGTTGTTCTGGCCGACTTCATGAACGAGACACGCGACTCGCTGCTCGGACCGGCGCTCGGGCGGGCCCTCAGAATCGACCTGGGGCAATCACCGGTCGTGAGCGTGATCGATCCCGAAAGAATCGCCAACGCGCTAGAGCGGATGGAGCAAGCGCCGGAAACGAAGTTGGACCTGCCGAAGGCTACAGAGCTCGCGTTTCGCGAGGGAATCGGCGCGGTGCTGGCCCCGGCGATCGATCAGGTAGGTAGTGGATACATGTTGTCTGCGGAGCTCTACGCGGCGGATGGCGAGCTCCTGCTGTCGATGCGGGAGACGGCGGAGGATGACGGCGAGATCCTCGCTGGACTGGATCGGTTGTCGAAGGGTCTCAGGGAGAGGATCGGCGAGTCGCTCCGATCGATCGGATCGAGTCCACCCATCGTATCAGCGCAGACGTCCAATCTCGAGGCGTTGAAAAAGTTCAACGCGGCGGGCGCGGTCAGCTTAACCCTGAACCCGGATTCACTTAAGCTGCTGGAAGAGGCGATCGCGCTGGACAGCTCCTTCGTTCGGGCCTGGTTAATGTACGGCCTCACGCTATGGAACATGGGCGAAAGGGCCAGAGCGCTGGACGCTGTCACCAGAGCCTACGACCTACGGGACCTGGTAAACGAGCGCGAGCGGTACCTCATCACGGGGTATTACGAGTTCCTGGTCACCGGAGAAAACGACGAGGCAGTCCGGGCCTTCAGGGATCTTCTGGCGCTGGATCCGGACGACGTCAGTCAGAGCTCGGTCCAGGCACTGAAAGCCCTGGGCAACGTGAGCTCGAGACGTGGCGACCTCGCTCAAGCTGAAACAGCGTGGCTCCAGGCGCTCGAGAAGGACTCGCTCAGAACCGGTGCGCAGTCGGGATACGACGCCCACCGAGGCAATCTGGCGAGAGTGCAGTTCAATCTCGGCAAGTACGAAGAGGCTCGTGCGACGCTGCTGGCTCCGGCGGCCCGGTTGGATTCGGTCGGAGAGGGATTGCCGCCGGGCGTGCACTTTTCGCTGGGCTTGATGGCTAGCGCGGCCGGCGACTACGAGGCGGCCGAGCGGCACTTCACGACTCTCCACGAAGCCTGGGGAGATCACCCACGCTGGAGGGCGCGCGCGGATGGTGGCCTCGCCTCTCTCGCCACATTGCGCGGTCGCTTTCGCGAAGCGCGCGAGCGCAAGCGCGGTGCCAACGCCCTCATGGAGGAACATGGCCCAATCGGCGAATATCTCGCCTCCATGATCGTCCTCGGGTCGCGAAGGCTCGTCGTCACAGGCGACACAGCCGGGGCGCTGGCCGAGGTAGAAGCCGAGCTCACACGGTACCCGTTCGCCGAGGTCCCGTTCATAGAGCGACCCTATTTCTTGCTGGTACAGTTCCTCGCGGAGGCGGGCGAAGCCGATCGGGCTCGCAGGCTCCTGGAGGAGTGGGAGCGGGAATCGAGGTCCGATGACCCGCATGACGATCTTCGGGGGCAAATCGCCCTCGCCGAAGGGGATTACGAGGTGGCCGCTTCGCACTTCGAACAAGCGGTTTCCGGAGGGTGCCCCGTGTGCGTGCTGCCCAAACTCGCACGCGCCTACGATCGGGCCGGACATGCGGACACCACGATTGCCACGTACGAGCGGTACATCAAGACGCCGTACCACGCTCGCGTGTATTGGGATCAGATGTTCCTGGCTACGGCGCTCGAGCGGCTCGGCCAGTTATATGATGAGCGCGGCGATCACGAGAGCGCGATGAGGAACTACGCTAAGTTCGTGGATCTCTGGCGAGAAGCGGACCCGGAGGCCCAGCCGCGGGTTCGGGCGGCACAGACAAGGCTGGAGGAGATCCTGGCAGAGCAGGGATAATCAGGCATCTGCCGACAGGCGGTGCGGGGCGTTCCCTTCGAGGCCGCTCCTCGTGGCATCTGCGGCGGGCAGCCGGGTGAATCTCGCACACCCAATCTACCCGCCCTAACCATCCCACCCTCTAACTACAAGCGAGGCAACGTTTTCCAACAAAGCGGGCGACCGGTCTCGAACCGGCGACCTTCAGCTTGGGAAGCTGACGCTCTACCAACTGAGCTACGCCCGCACAACCACAACAACTCCAGCACTCCGCGGCTCGCACCCTCCCCCCACGACCCTCTCTACAACCCCTCTCGAGAGTCCATCCCAGTGGCGGCGCGGATATCTCGGGAGCGAGCGTTCGGACGCCCCGAGGAGACCCCGCAGCGAAGCGAGGAGGCTCCGAGGACAGGCGTCCGCCGTCTCGCGGAGCGAGATAACCGCGGCGCCAGCCTGAGGAAGCCGCGAGAACCAATGGGGCGGGAGGGACTCGAACCCCCGACTTCTGCGATGTGAACGCAGCGCTCTAGCCAGCTGAGCTACCGCCCCCGGAACAACGTCTTCGAAGAGCGGGCGACCGGATTCGAACCGGCGACCTCAACCTTGGCAAGGTTGCGCTCTACCAGCTGAGCTACGCCCGCGCGCCTGTGCCGGAGGATTACCTCCAGAGGCAAAAAAGGAGCCGCTTGTCCCCGCGGCTCCCGTGCCCGAAAGCTATCTACTTTGCAGCGACTGTCAACGTTTCTGAGTCGCGATTGCGCCACCACGGTCGCGCCCTCTCATCACCGCCGCGACGCGCCCGCAGGTGCTCATCGGACGCTCAGGCCCGCCATGGCGTGAGAAGCCGGCGCAAGGCGGCAGGGTTGTCGAGAGCCAGCTGGAGGTACGACTTCTCGGCGTGGGCGCGTGTGCTGATGTAGCACTTCGTGCAGCTGTTCTGCTTGGTGAAGCTCTCCAGCATGTCCTCCTGTCGGTCGAAGTATGCCATGACCATCGCGCACGGCGTCATTCGTCCGTCCGGGTTCACGACCAGAAAGCGGCGACCCGCCTCGCAGCCGGGAATCCCGTCTTCGGCGAGGAAGCGGTAGAACTCCCTCAGCGTCTTCGCCGTCGTGTAGACCGGATAGCCCGCGCGCCGCATCTCGATCACCTGCTCGATCACCTGGCGGAGGTCCTCGAGCCCGTCACCGCTGACCAGGCCGCTCCGGTCCTGTACGCGCAGGTGCGTGTAGACCGAGAAGTTGATCGGGAGGCCCCACACCTTCGCGAGCCGCACCATGTCGGGCACGTCACGATAATTCCAGGCTGAGATGCACACGTTCAGGCTCACAGCATCCCGCTCCGACGTACGGGCCAGCTCCGGCAATACCTGAGACATCTTCTCGAACAGGCCCGGAATGCGGCGGAAGTCGGAGTGGCGGTCATCGGGATAATCGAGCGACACGGAAAGCTGGTGCATTCCCGCTTTCTTGAGCTTGAAGAAGCGCTCCGGCGTGAGCTGCGACGCGTTCGTCACCACGACGATCCACGGAAGCCCACCGGGGTGCGCGATCGACTCGAGAATCTCGTAGATGTCGCCCCTGGCGAGGGGCTCGCCGCCCGAGACGTTGACGACCACCGGCTTGAGGTCACGGCTGATGGCACCATACTCGGCCGGCTCCAGCCTCTTCTCCTTGATCGGACCGCCCCAGTTGCAGTGCCAGCAGTTCGCCGTACATGCGTGGGTGATCTCGAAGGAGACGGTCAGCGGCCTGTTCTTAATCGTGTTCAGCATCCCCCGCCAGGCCATCTGCGCCCCGACACGCCCGGAGACGTTCATGGCCCGGCCTCGGCGGCCTCGACCCCGGCCGGTTCCGACCGGCCGCCCACCGTCGCGGGGCTACCGCGTCGCCGCACCGCTTCGCGCAGCTTTCTGGCCAGGGCCGGCAGGGCCTTGATCATGTAGAGGTTGATGACCACCAGGAACGCCGCGAACAGGAGCCAGTTGGGGATGTCGGTCACGGCTCCGAGCCAGGCCAGGAGGAAGTAGCGCGGATAGCGCGCGACGACCAGGGCCGCCAGGTACTTCTTCAGCGGGTAGTGGATCGAGAAGCTCAGGAACTTGAACGGGAAGAACGGGATCGGCGTAAAGCCGGCCACAACGAGGGTCGCGAACGGATACTTCAGGAAGTAGTCGATCGACCGCCTGTAGAGCTTCTTGTCCTTGTAGGCGATGACGGTACGGTGGTTCAGCAAGGGCACGAAGACGGTGTGATCCATGACGCCCGCCACGACCGTCCCCACCGTCGCGGCGGCGGCCGCCAGCCACAGGTTCGCGAATTTTCCGAAGTAGATGAGCACCGGCTCGTGCGGAAAAAACGAGATCGCGGCGTTCGCCGGGATCGAGTAGAAGGCGAGATAGATGTAGCTCTCGGAGCGGAAATCCTGAAGGATCAGGTAGGTCGTCACCAGTCCGATCAGGACCATGACGCCGCCCAGAATCCATACCTTCGGACCGAGGCGGTCGTAGACCGGCCCGGCCTGGGTCTCCCGGAGGCTCTCTTCCCGTTCCCTCGCGCTTCTCGCCATCTATTCCCGCGTGTGTCTCCAAGGGGCGTTGGCCATGCTCGGCGGCCCGATGCTATCCGTGCCGCCGCGCCACGGCAAGGCAAAACCGGCGATCAAGAGTCGACTGAAGCGACTGCCGGCAATGCAGATCCCTTTTCCGACGCCGATACAGGCGTAATGTTCCCTGTCGACCCCCCGGCAGAGCCTGGTCTTCGCCGGGGCCACTTCAGTCCACGCGGTTGCGAGGCGATGCCGTTGAGCTCGAAGACGTGTACCGAATGCGGAGCGGAGCTACCGCGAGAAGACCAGACGTGTGCCAAGTGCGGAACCGCCTTTTCCCACGAGCCTGCCCAGGCCGCGGTCGGCTGCGCCGTGTGCGAGGCGGTGATCGATGCGTACGTCGAAACCTGTCCGGAATGCGGCGAGAAGGGCTATCCGGCGCTGCGGCCACGTCGGGGCAAACGCTGGTTGGGAGCTCCGGATGACGGATGAGGAACAGCTCCTCGACGCTCAGCACGAACGGACCGCACCCTTCCTTCTGGCCGGTTTCGAGCGTCGGGTGCTGCCGCGCTTGGCCGGAGCCCTTCCCGCCTGGGTCGTCCCCGACCACCTCACCGCGCTGGGTCTGCTCTCATCCACCTGGATCGCGGTCGCCTACGTCCTCTCGAATCGGAACCCGGCCTGGCTTTGGGGCGCGAGCCTCGGGCTCGTCGTCCAGTGGTACGGCGACAGTCTCGACGGTACGCTGGCCCGTGTACGCAAGATCGAGCGCCCGCGGTACGGCTACTACCTCGACCACATAACGGACGCCTACTCGACCGCCGCGATCGGGATCGGGCTCGGCCTCTCTCCCTACATGCTTCTTTCGATCGGCCTCGCGGTCGTCATCCTATACCTGATCATGTCGATCAACGTCTACCTGGAGACCTACGTGCTGGGCGAGTTTCGGCTGGGGTACGCCGTTCTGGGGCCCACGGAGGCCAGGGTGGCGCTCATCGCGATGAACACGGTAGCCATCGGGCTTGGACCGATGCGCTTCGAGGCTGCCGGCGTCTCGTTGACGCTGTTCGACATCTTCGGGGCGGTCGGCGTCCTGGCGATGTGTATGCTCATGCTCATCCGCGTCGGCGGAAACCTCCGAGCCCTCGCCCGCCTGGAGCCGCCTCGCCGCTCAGCATGACCGACGAACCGAGCGCGGCGCTCGACCGGTTCCGAGTGGTTCTCCAGGAGCCGCAGGACCTCGTCAACATCGCCCTCGTCACCCGCGCGATGAAGAACATGGGGCTCGGCCGGCTCCGACTCGTTCGCCCAGCCGAGTTCGACGCCTACCGCATCGAGGGCATCGCTCACGATACGGAGGATCTCGTGGCACGCACGGAGTTGCACGACGATCTCGCATCGGCGGTGGCGGACGCCGAGCTCGTCGTCGGTACTTCGGCTCGGCGGCGGTCCAGCAGGCAGCAGTGGATGCTCGCCGGCGAGGCGGGACCGGAGCTCGTCGGCAGGGCTCTGCAGGGCAGCAGGATCGCCCTCGTCTTCGGCCCCGAGCACCGAGGGCTCTCCAATGCCGAGCTGGATGTGTGCGAGGCGGTCATCAACGTGCCCACGAATCCGGAACACAGCTCCCTCAACCTCGGACACGCGGCTTTGCTCGTTTTCTACGAGCTCCGAAACGCGGCAGTGGGGCTGACCGGCTCGCGTGAGCCCGATCTCAGGCAAAAGCGGGGGCGTCGGGTCCCTCCGGCATCCAGCGAAGAGCTCGAGCGGTTCTTCGAGCTATGGCGGGAGGCCATGGAGACGCTGGGCCTGTTCACCGACGCCGATTCGGTCCCGAAGATGAGGAGCTTTCGGGCGATCGTTCAGCGAGCGGCCCCTGACCGAAGGGAGCTCGGGCTACTGGAGGCGACGGCGTTCGAGGTCATGCACTACGAACGGAGGTTGCGCGAGCGACTGAGCGGCAGGGCCGAGTCGTCAGGGGACGGCGAGAGCTGTGGCCGGCCCGAACAGGGCTCCGGGGAGGCTCCTCGGAACTAGAGCTTCGAGAGAGCCCGCCCGATCAAGTCTTCGTTCGAGTCGTGGCGCTGCATCAGACCGAGGAGCTCGGACATCGCGTCGACCGGGCTGAGGTTGTTCAGCTCCCGGCGCATCGCATGTGAGACCATGAGAGCGTCCTCGCTCAGCAGCAACTCCTCCCGCCGCGTCGCACTACCGGTCAGATCGATCGCCGGGAAAATCCGCCGATCGGCGAGCTCCCGACTCAGCAAGAGCTCGCTGTTGCCGGTTCCCTTGAACTCCTCGAAGATCACCTGGTCCATTCTCGAGCCCGTGTCGACCAGCGCCGTAGCGATGATCGTGAGCGAGCCACCGCCCTGATCGGGAGAGATCTTGCGGGCGCTGCCCAGAAAGCGCTTCGGCTTGTCCAAAGAGCCGGCGTCCAGCCCGCCCGACAGCGTTCTCCCCGTCCCTTCCTCGACCGAGTTGTAGCCGCGAGCGAGCCGCGTGATCGAGTCCAGGACGAGAACCACGTCTTCACCCATCTCCGCGCGACGGCGCGCCCGCTCCAGGGTCGACTCGGCGACCGCAACGTGGCGCTGGGCGGGGTGGTCGAAGCTCGAGGAGATGACCTCACCGAACCCGCACGCCTCCATCTCGGTCACCTCCTCGGGACGCTCGTCGACGAGAAGGATGAACAGGGTGGCGTTCGGGTGGTTGGTGACGATGCCCTCGGCGATGGCCTGGAGCACCATGGTCTTACCGGCCTTCGCCGGCGCCACGATCAATGCTCGCTGGCCCTTTCCGAGCGGACAGAAGAGGTCGATGACCCGGTTGGTGTAGTCCGTGCGTCCACGTCGGGTGAGGCCGCACTCGAGGATGAGCTGTTCGTCGGGGTGTTGGGCGCTCAGCCTTTGAAACTGTCGCCGATGACCTAGCTGGTCGGGCGGGTGACCGTTGACCGCGAAGAGCTTTCGAAGAGGCGGGCTCTTGCCGTTGCCGGGCGGCTTGCCCGCGATCCCAACGATCTCATCCCCGCTTCGGAGGCGCCAACGGCCGACGATCTTCTGGCTGACGTAGATGTCGTCGTCGCTCGGCATGTAGCCGGCTCTGGCGTTTCGTATGAAGCCGGCACCGTTGCCCAGCACCTGGAGGACACCCAGGTAGGTGCCTCTCTCCGAATCGGGCTGTAAGCCGGAATCGTTCTGGTGACCCGTCTGAGCCGTTAGGGTATTCGCCCTGTCACTCGCTTCGCTCACCACTTCTCCTCTGAGTTGTACGCCATCTCTGGCAGAACGCCGCTCCGATGGAAACAGGCCCTGCGGCCGCCGCCAACCATGGAGCCGGCGGAGCTGCTCGGAGCGTCTTCGATAGGGTCTTCCCGCCTCAGTGAGCCGAGCCCTGCTCGGCCTGCGGGAATCGAAAGGAACGCTGGCCTGCGGCGCTCCAGGGGTGCGGTGCGAGGAGCACCGCGGTCAGGGATAAAACTCCGCACCCTATATGAAGGTTCCGCTTCCGGTCAGGCGTTCAACGTTCGCAAGGATCGTACTCACGCGAGCCCGGACGCCGTTGCAGGGGCGAAACCCAACCGGTCGATCCAGTGTACTCCGCTCATCGAACGCCTCGAGGCCGGCCTGCGTGACGCCGATCGACGATGAGCTTACCACTGCCCGAGCGCGACAGTATATTGTACCCGTTGCGGCTATCCGCGGCCTTCGTTTTATGGACCCCACTCACAGGAATGGAACACATGAATCGCTTCTTTACATCCGGCCTGGTCGCCGCCTTCGGGCTCGTCGCCGTGGGCTGTGGCGGCGGAGGAGACGGCGCCGCAAGCGGTGAGGCTCCGGCCACCGAGCAGCCTGCCGCGACCGAAGCCCCGGCCGCAAGTCTGAGCGTGCCGGACTGGATGTCGGTCGATGAGGCCGGCAAGACGGTGACCCTCGAGATCGTCGCCGGAAAGGACGACTCGAACAACCGGTGGAACTTCAACGGCTACTCGCGCGGAAACGGGACGATCGTGGTTCCGGCCGGCTACAACGTCGTCATCAACTTCAGGAACGACGACCCCAACATCGCGCACAGCATCGGCGTGGATGCCGGGACCGGCAACTTCCCCGCCACGTTCGAGAATCCCGAGCCGGTGTTCGCGGGTGCGATCAGCGCCAACGCGACGTCGATGCAGGAGGCCACCCAGCCGGGCGCATCCGAGTCGATCAGCTTCACGGCTGACGCTGCCGGCGCCTACACGCTCATCTGCTACATCCCGGCTCACGCCGCCACGGGCATGTGGATCAACTTCACCGTCTCGGCGGACGGCGCGGTGGGCTTCACGAGCTCGTGAGCCTGCCGGCCGCCGGTTAGGCCAACGAGCCGTCTGACGTTCCTCTCTATCGGGGGCATTCCGGTGCCCCCGATTTTGTTGCCCGGAGCAATCGATGAATGACGAGAGTCGGGTGTTCGCCCCGCGGATCCTGGAGGGCCGCACCGCGCTGGTGACCGGGGGCGGCTCCGGTATCGGGCTGGGAATCGCCGGCTGTCTCGGGGCCTCCGGCGCCAAGGTCGCGATCGCCAGCCGGAGCATGGAGAGACTGGAGTCCGCAGCGGCGACGCTGCGCGGCGCGGGGATCGATACGCTTCCACTCGAAGCGAACGTGAGGGAGCCCGATTCCATCCGGAATGCCGTGCTTGCGACGGCCGACGGCTTCGGCTCCGTCGACATCCTGGTCAACAACGCGGCGGGAAACTTCTACGCTCCGTCCGAGACCCTTTCCCCGAACGGGTGGCGTGCCGTGGTCGAGACAGATCTGTACGGCACCTTCTTCTCGAGCCAGGCGGTGTTTCCACTCATGCGTGACGCCGGCTACGGTCGGATCGTCTCGATA
>JBDGZR010000093.1:0-22375 GCA_039588495.1 Gemmatimonadota bacterium
TGGCGCTCGTGCTGGCTCCATGGTTCGCGAGAGTGCACGGCTCCCTGGGCTCGACGCCGGAATCGAACGACGCTCTCGGATGGCTCATGGAGGCGATCAGGCTGTTCGGCTAGGTGTCTGCCGGAGTCCTGTCGGAGTGTCGGGATGGCGCGGGTGGGACCTGCCGCTCGGCTTGATGTAGAAGAGGAGTCGGGATAGGTTGGCCGCCCCGCTGACACGGCGGGACCGGATCGAGTGACCGTCCAGTCCTCCTGCCCCGGAAACCGGGGCCGAACGAGACCGAAGGAGAGACAGAATGAACAAGTACGAGATCGTATACATCTTCCGCTCCTCGCTCGCCTCCGAGGAGCTCGAATCCAAGCTCGAGAACTTCCACACGCTGCTCACGCGGGATGCAGGCCAAATCTCCGCCGTCGAGCATTGGGGCAAGCGCCAGCTTGCGTATCCGGTCGATAAGGAGCGCAACGGCAATTACGTCGTCGCCCAGTTCGAGACCGAGCCCGGCTCGCTCCCGGACTTCGAGAGGATCCTCAAGCTGGATGACCAGATCCTGAGGTACCTTATCGTGATCTCGGAGGGTGAGCTGCCGATCCCGCCCTCCATGCGTCGAGAGTCGGTTGATAGACCCGGCTACGGAGCCGCCCGGCCGGAGTCGTCCCGGGCCGCCGACGGTAAGCCGGACGCCGATGCAGAGCCGGCCGCCGACGCAGAGCCGGCCGCCGACGGTGAGCCGGACGCCGATGCAGAGGCCGAATCGGAGCCCGGAGTCACGGCCGAGGAAGCGAGCGAAGAGGAGGAGCGACCGCCGACCGACGTAACTTCCGATTCCGAAGAGTCCGTTGCTCCGGTAGGTGAGGCCGGCGAAGCCGAAGAGGCCGAAGAGAGGAGCTCGTCCGATGCCTAGATTGAAGAAGGTGTGTAAGCTCTGCGAGCGTCAGATCTCGCAGGTGGATTACAAGGACGAGCACTTGCTCAGCCGCTTCATCACGGATCGTGGGAAGATCCTGCCCCGCCGGGCAACGGGCTCCTGTGCTCGCCATCAGCGTCAGATCGCTCTGGCGATCAAGAGGGCGCGCTACCTCGCCCTGCTTCCCTACATACGCGACTACCACTGAGCCTCACTGGGGATCGTGGAGTCTTCGCGGGGCCGGTGGGCGCTCGCTCGTGTCGCGGCGCTTCTGCTGGCGGTGGCACTGCTCTCACCGGTGAGCCCGTTTCTTCTGGTGTCCGTTCCGCTGGCCGTGCTTCTCCTGGCATTTCGCTCCGGACGACTGTCGTCGGCGCTCCTCGCGGCGGGGCTGGCATGGCTGGCCTTCACTCCGCCGGCCGGGTCGATGACGCCCCTCTGGTACGGAGAGCGCGCCTGGGCTCTGATCACAGCCGGCTCGTTCGTCGGGGCCACGATTCTGTGGCCCCAGGCGCGCCTGGCGCTACGGTCGATAGCCGCCGTCGCCTCCGGGTTCGTCGCATTCGGTCTGTTCGGGCTCCTTCGGCCGGGGGCGCTGGCGAGGCTCGACTGGTGGATGGCCTCGGAGCTGCGCTGGACGTCGCGCGTTGTCGCGAGTTGGCTGATGGGAGCCGAGGCCGACAGTTTTCTGGGAGCGATCTCGACCAGGCTCGGAGAGATGGTCGAGTTTCAGGTCTCTCTCTATCCATCGCTGCTTGCCCTGGCGACGCTGGCGGCGTTGGGCGTGGCCTGGTTCGTTTCGGTGCGACTGGCCGGATCCGAGGGTGCGGTCGGTCCTTTGCGGGAGTTCGGATTCAGCGATCACTTCATTTGGGTGGCGATCGCCGGGTTGCTCCTCTTCCTGCTACCGATCGGGCAGCTCGCTTCGCGTATCGGCCAGAACGCGCTGGCCTTCATGGGAGGACTGTATGTGCTTCGCGGCGTGGCCGTGCTCGCCTGGATCGTGCCCGCAGCGGCGGTCTCCTCTTGGTCCGGCCTTTTCCTGGCGTTGGCGGCACTGCTCTTCTATCCGATCCTTGTAGGTTTCGCCCTGGTCCTGGGTGTGAGCGACACGTGGCTCCATCTCAGGAAGAGGTTCCACGGATCCGAAAGCTCTCACGGTAGTAAGTAAGCCAACAGGCAAAGCGGTGTTGATACCATGACTCAAGTGATACTCAGAACCGATGTCGCGGACCTCGGCAGAGCCGGAGAGGTCGTCGTCGTGAAGCCCGGCTACGCCCGGAACTACCTGATCCCGCAGGGGCTCGCCTACTCGGCCTCCGAGGGCAACGTGCGGCGGCTCGAGAGCGAGCGGCAACAAGTCCAGGTGAGCATGGACCGGCAGAAGGACAGGGCGGAGGGCCTGGCGGCGAAGCTGGAGGGGCGATCCGTGTCCTTCAAGGTCAAAGCTGGCGAGGAGGGAAAGCTGTTCGGCTCGGTCACGACCGCCGACATCGCCGAGCAGCTCGCCGGTGAGGGCGTCACGATCGACCGTCGGGACATCGGGCTGGAAGAGCCGATCAAGGAGCTCGGCGTCTTCCGCGTGCCCGTGCGCCTGCACGCGGACGTACGGCCCGAGTTGACCGTCTGGGTGGTCGCCGAGGAGTGACGCAGCGGATGGCCCGGGCTTGGTAGCTCCCACGCCCGTTCCGGTGCCGCTCGAGGAGCGGCTCGCCACTCTTGTTGGCAGCGAGGGAGCGGTTCCGGCCGAGTTGTCTCAGCTGACGGTGGCCGCGCTCGAGCGAAACGCTCGCGCCGGGCTCGTCCTGGATCTCCGCCAGCTGTCCGACGCGACCGACTTTTTCGTCATCGTTTCAGGGGACTCGGACGTGCATACCCGATCCATCGCCGAGAACGTTCTCCAGCATACCCGCCAGCACGGGGTCCGGCCGGTGGGCGTCGAAGGACAGGCCGCCGGGCGCTGGATCCTGATCGATTTCATCAACGTCGTGCTCCACATCTTCCTGCCCGCCGCACGCGATTTCTATCAGCTCGAACGCCTGTGGGGAGACGCGCCGCAGGTCTCCCTCGAGGACCTCTGAGGATGCCACGGCGCTCCAGTCGACACGTCTTTGCCGGGGCCTTCTCGGCTTGTCTGGCGACCTTGACGATCTCGGCCTGCGGAGCCTCGGATGACGATGCGGCAACGGACCGGGCCTACGCGGCCGAGAGCCTCGTCGTCGGGGACTGGCTGGCCGAGGCCGGACTGCTCGTGCTGAGCCGGTCGGGCGACCGTCCCGAGCTCCGTGCGGCAGCCGATCCCTCGCTGATCGTGTGGAAGCGGGAGGAACGTCTTCCGGCGATCGAGACGGTTGGCGAGATCGGTGCCCGATCGCTCGTCTTCAGCACTCCACGCGGGGCTGTCTTTCGCTGGGATCTGGAAGATGAGCGAGCGGACGCACTGGGCGATGTGGAGCCAGGTGCCGATTGGAGCGCGATCGATGGGGCCGCCGCCTTCTGGACCGAGGACCGCATCATCGTCTCGGATGAGGCCGGTGAGCGGAGGTACACGGCGCCGGCTCCCGTGATCTGGGCGGCTCCCGCGCCGGACGAAGGCGTTGTGGCGCTCGCTCAGAGCGAGAGGGGACCCGTTCTCTTCGCCTTGAACGAGAGCTCCGAGATCGTGTCGGAGAGCGACTTGACGTTCCTGACGCCCGGCCACCTGACGGCGTGGGGAAGGAACGTCCTGTTTCCTGCCGCCGATGGGCGGGAGGTCGTCGTCGTCCGCATCCCCGAGCTCGAGGAGGTCGCAAGGCACGAGTTCCGGCGCCCCGTGAGTGCGATCGCGATCTCCGGCTCGTCGCACGAGTTCTACGTGGCGCACTCGGGCGGCCGGATCGAGGCGGTGAATCGGATCAACGGGAACCGGCGGGAGCTGGCCCGGCTGCCGGGCGAGGTCAGCGAGCTCCGTCCGGGCATCTATGGCCAGCAGCTACTGGCGGCCGGATCGGAGGGCGTCTACCGGGTCTCGCTGAGCGGCGCCCAGCCCGCACGGTTGCCGGTCGACTGGAGAGCCGACCTCCCGCTCGGCCTGCCGAGCGGCGATGTCCTGGCTGCTCGTGGCGACTCGCTCTACGTGGCTCGGGCGCGTAGCGGTGCGGCCGGAGAGGTGACTCTCGAGGCCACCGACGGTCCGGCCGAGGCCTGGTGGCTGCCGGTGCGCTGGATCCCGTCCTCGACGCGCCTCGCCTCGGAGCGGGGTCAGGAGGATGAGCGCGGCGGCGGAGCCGATTCGGCCGCCGACTCGGCGACACCCGGAAGCGAATCGGAGGACGAGGGCACGCCCGCGGACGGCCTGGCGGATGCCTCTGGAGACACGATCGGAGCTGGAGAGCGCGAAGCGGAAATGGCCGGAGAGGCTATGGCCGATTCGATCGGATTCTCCTTTACCGCTCCCGCTGCGGGGTACTATGCGGTCGCCGTGGCATCGCGCACGGCGGGCGGCGTGATCGAGCTCGTGGGGGTGTTGGCGCGAAGTGGTTACCCGACAGCCGTCCAGAGACGACGCGATGACGGCGGTGAGATGTGGTACCGAGCTCTCGTCGGACCGTATCCGGTCAGGGAGAGGGCCGAAGCCTCCGCCCGTCAGCTCCGCCGAGAGCGTGAGCTGGATGCCTGGGTCATCGAGGTGACCGCCGGGACAGAGGGGGAACTGCAGCCCGAATCGCGTTAGGTTGAATCCGTGGCTTCCGAGCGAGAGGATGGGTTGAGAGCGGCGATGCAGCTTCCGGGCGATGCGCGGATCGTCGCCCTTCTGGCAGGCGAGGTACCGGAGCTGTCCCGGGCCGTTGTGGACGTGGCGACGGGAATCGCGGAGCAGAGGGGCCGGACCCTCGTACTCGGGCTCGGCGCCGCCGGCGAGGTGATGGACGAGGGGTTGGGCACCGCCGGCTCCGCCGGCCTGGCCGAGGTCCTCTCCGGAGAGGCGAAGCTCACCGACGTTACGCACCGGTCCCCCGAGCGACGCTTTCTGTATCTGCCCCTCGGCGACTCATCGAAGCCTCCCTCTTCCTCCGGCATCCGCTCGCTGATGGAGCGTGTGAGGGCAGCCGGAGGGACGCTCCTCGTCGTCATGCCACCCGACCGCGGCGGCTTGCCGGCCGAGTGGTTCGATATGGATCTGGAGATCCCCGGTCCGGCCGCAGCGATTCCTGCCCCAATGACTCCGTCGACGGAGATGCCGGCGGTTGCAATGCCGGCGGAGGAGATGCCGGAGCGGGGCCGCTGGAGACGGCACAGGCTGAAGCAGCGCCTGCCGCTGCCGCGGTTCGCGGTCGCGGGCGCCGCTCTCGTCGCGCTCCTGGCCGGTTGGTGGATCCTCGCCCGCGTCGTGACCCGTTCCTCGACAGAGGGCTCCCTGCCTGCGGCCGCGGTATCGACGGAGGCGATCGATGCGGGCGTCGCTACAGGGGACGGTGGCGCGTCCGCGGAGGACCGGGGCGAGGCGTCTGCGGAGAGAGAGGACGACCCGTCGGTCGACGCGATGGCGACCCTGGCGGACGCCGTCGCCGCGGGGACCGGACCCGAGCTGCCGTTCTCGGTTCTCGTTGCCAGCTACGCCAGGCCCGGGGACGCCTTCGCGCGGGCCCGAAGCATCTCCGACGGCTCTATCCTCTTCTTCGTCGTCCCGACGCAGGTGCGGGGAAGGACCTATCACCGACTCTTTGCGGGCGCCCTTCCGACGCGCGATTCGGCCCGCGTGCTCATGGGTGAGCTGATGGGACGTGGGATCAAGGAGGCCATCAGCAACTGGGACATACGACCGGCCTCGCTGGGCTACCTTCTGTCGGTGCACGCGAGCCGCGAGGCGGCCCGGGCGGCCGAGCGCGAGTTGCTCGAGAGTCAGATCTGGGCCTACACGATCCCGCTGGTGGCGGCGGGCGATACCGTCCATCAGGTTTACGCCGGCGCGTACGAGCGGGACGAAGCTGCCGCGACGTTGCGTGCGCAGCTCAGGGAAGCCGGCGTGGATGCCGAACTTGTGCCTAGACGAGGAGAGCCGCGTTGAAGATCAAGTCCCTCACCCTCCACGGCTTCAAGTCCTTCGCAGACCAGACCAAGCTCGATTTCCACGACGGGATCACCGCGATCGTCGGCCCGAACGGGTGCGGCAAATCGAATATCTCGGATTCGATCCGCTGGGTGTTGGGAGAACAGCGTCCCACGGTGATCCGTGGCAGCCGCATGGACGAAGCGATCTTCGTGGGTACCGAGCAGAGACGTCCGATCCACCGGGCGGAGGTCTCCCTGCTCCTCTCCAACGAGGAGGGCAAGCTCGCCGTGCCCTACTCGGAGGTGGAGATCGGGCGGACGGTCTACCGGGGCGGCGAGAGCGACTACCGGCTCAACGGGGCGTCCTGCCGGCTTCGCGACATCCTGGACCTCTGCCGTGACACGGGGCTCGGGGCGAACGCCTATTCGATCATCGAGGCGGGGATGATCGATACGATCCTGAGCGATCGTGCGGAGGAGCGGCGAGCGCTCTTCGAGGAAGCGGCCGGGATCGGCAGGTACAAGGACCGTCGCCGAACGGCGCTTCTCCGTCTCGAGGCCGCGACGACCGATCTGCAGCGGCTCGAGGACTTGATCGGAGAGGTAGCGTCCAAGGTGCGCTCGCTGGCTCGGCAGCGTGGGCGAGCCGACAGGTACATCAACTATCGGGAGCGTCTCCTGCAGCTCGAGATCGCCGTCGCCGACGGTCGGCTGACGGAAATCGAGGCCCGCATCGGTCGCGCCACCAAGGAGCTCGACGGCCTTCGGGGTGAGGCCCCGACCGAGGAAGCTCAGCTTCATGCGCGAGAGGCGGAGCTCGAGACGCTCCGCTTGCGCGTCGCCGAGGAAGGAAGCCGCCGCAGCAAGCTCGCCGATCAGCTGTCGGAGGCGCGCGACCGGCTCAATCGGCTGGAATCCGAAGGCCTGGTGGATGCCGAGCGAACGGGTACCAACCGGCAGCGTCTTGAGACCATCGAGGAGGAGCTGGCCCAGCAGGCCGGCAGGCGTGCGTCCCTGAGCTCCGAGGTGGACCGTCTCGGCGGGGAGAGCGAGGCCTCGACGCTCCGGTTGGAGGAGACTCGCGAGGTGGAGGTCGGACTGGTTGCCGAGGTCGAGCGCCTCGAGGCGGACAGGGAGCGCGAGGCGGGCGCCGTGGAAGACGCGCGCAGCCGTCATGGCGAGGTGATCCAGCGAATCGGCGCACTGTCTTCGGAGCGTGCCGGCGCCGAGCAGCGCGACGAAGAGAGACAGAAGGAGCTGGAGAGGCGGCAGGCGCTGCTGCGGGCGCTCGAGGAGCGGAGATCCGGGACACAGGAGCAGCTGGAGGCGGCCACCGCCGCGGCCGAGGAGGCGGCCGGCATCCGTGCCCGGCTCGAATCCGAGCTCGAGGAGGCCCGTAGCGAGCTCGCCGCCGCCCGCGAAGCATGGCGGGAGCGTCGGAATCTGGCCGCCGAGGTAGAGGGGAGTCAGTCGGCCGAGCGGGCGCGGCTCTCGAGCCTGCAGGCGATGCTGACGTCGGGCGGCAGTCGACCCGCTGTCGTGACGCGTCTTCTCGAGGCAGGGGATGGCCCCAAGGGCGTCCTCGGTCCGCTCGTCGACCACCTGGACGTTCCCTCGCACCTGGCGGGTGCCGTCGAGACACACCTCGGCCCCTACCTCAACGCGGTCCTCGTGAAGGACTGGGAGAGCGTCGAATCCGTTCGTGGGTGGCTCGAGGCCGGCGATGACGAGGGCGGCCTCGTGCTGCTTCCGCTTCGACCGGGGCCCTCCGGACAGGTCACGGCGCAAGGCGATCTGCTCGGCGAGATCGAGGTGGAGGAGCGCGCCGCCCCGTGGGCCGCCGCCCTGCTCGGCGACCTGATGACCTCGGATCATTTCGCTCCCGGCGAGCAGCCTTGGATCTGCGAAGATGGCAGCGGCCAGGACCGTTTCGGCGCCGTGCGTCTCGGAAAAGCCGGCGGGGGCGGCTCGCTCGATCTGCGTGCGAGGATGGAGGGCCTGGAAGAAGACCTCCGCCGCACGGAGGAAAACCTGACGGAGCTGCAGACGGCTCTCGCGGCGGCGGAGGAAGACCTCTCGGAGCGGGAGGCTCGGGTCGAATCCATTTCGTGCGAGCTGGATGAGGCCCGGGGGACCTTCCAGGCGGCTGACGGGCGGCGCGAGTCGGCGGCGGCGCGTCTGGAGAGCCTGCAGGAGGAAGAGAAGGCGGGTTCCTCGCGCATAGCCGAGCTGACCGAGGCGATCGGCGGCTTCGATGGGCGGCAGACGGAGCGCGATCGTGAGCTGACGGAGCTGCGGGAGAAGGAAGCGGCCGCGGAGGCCTCCGTGGCGGAAGCCCGCAAGCGGGCCCGCCGGGCAGCCGTCGAGTGGGAGTCGGGGCGCACCGAGCTCCACGAGTTACAGCTGGACCTGACCAGGCTCGAGTCCGAGGTGTCGGCCACGACCGACCGTCTCAGGCAGATGGAGCTGCGCCTCGAAGAGGTCGAAGCGCTGCGAAGCCGGCTCGAAGCGGAACGCGAAGAGCGGAAAGAGTTTGCACTGGCACTGACCCGGAGCGCGGAGGAGCGGGAGGAGAGCATGGTCTCGCTTCTCGAGGAGCGTTCCAGCATCGAGGAGCAGCTTGGCCGGGCCGATGCTGAGCTCCGCGAGCTTCACCAGGCGGCGGACGCGGAGGAGGCGAAGGTTCGAGAGGTGAGGCGGGCGGAGAGGGAGCACTCGGAGCGCCGCCATGCTCTGGAGCTGGAGCTGGCGGAGCAGCGGGCGCGCCGCTCGGGCATCCGCGAGAGGCTCGAGGCGGAGTGGGAGGAGGAGTACGAGACCCTCGCCGGTCGCGTCGAGCTGCCGGAGGAGGGAACGCTGGATGAGTGGGCCGAGGAGCTCGAGGCGCTGCGCGGCCGGATCCGCAAGCTCGGCCCCGTCAATCCACTGGCCGCCCAGGAGTACGACGAGGAGAAGGAGAGGCTCACCTTTCTCGAAGAGCAGAAGGATGACCTGACAAAGGCCCGGGACGATCTTCAGGCTTCGATTCGCCGGATCAACCAGGCGGCGGCGGAGGCTTTTCTCGAGTCCTTCCAGGAGATCCGCGAGAACTTCAAGCGCACCTTCGGCACCCTCTTCGAAGGCGGCGAGTGTGATCTCTGGTTGGATCCGGAGGACCCGCTGGATTCACCGATCGAAATCTCGGCGGCTCCGGGCGGGAAGCGAACGCAGCGGATCCACCTGCTCTCGGGTGGCGAGCGGGCCCTGACCGCCCTCTCCTTGCTGTTCGCCATCTACCTTGCCAAACCGAGCCCGTTCTGCGTCATGGACGAGGTCGATGCCCCGCTCGATGAAGCCAATATCGGCCGGTTCATTCGGATGCTGGAGGAGTTCAAGAGCGAGACGCAGTTCGTCGTGATCACCCACAATGCGCGTACGATAGAAGCGGCGGACTGGATATACGGCGTCACGATGCAGGAACCCGGAGTCTCCTCCATCGTAGGTGTCGAGTTCGCCGACCTACCCAGCGGCCAGGTCGCCTGAGCGGCGCGCCCCGAAGCTTGCCATGCGACTGGTAGCCGTCGGCACCGGCACCGTCGTGCCCGAGGGCGACCGTGGCGGCACCTGCTTCTACCTGGAGGCTGATGGCTCCCGGCTGCTGATCGATTGCGGCCCCGGAACCCTACAGGGCCTCGCCAGGTGGGACATCCCGTGGAAGAGCATCACCGACCTCGTCATCACGCACTTTCACGCAGACCACATCGGGGCGCTGCCGAGCCTCTTCTTCGCACTCAGGTACGGAGCCGCGCCCGAGCGCGACGAGCCTCTCACGGTGTGGGGGCCGCCGGGCACGCGTCGCCTCCTCTCGAGGCTGGCGGCCGCGGTGGGCGATTATGTTCTGCACCCGGGTTTCGCCGTCCGGATTCAGGAACTGGAAGAAGGCGTCGCGCAGGCCACCGAGGGTGACCTGGAGCTTTCCGTACGCTCCACGGCTCACACGGAGGAGAGCCACGCCGTGCGGATTCAGGGGCGTGACGTGGCGGTCGGATACACCGGCGACACCGGGCTTCCGGAGGGCGATGCTCGTGCGCTCGGCTCCTTCCTGGCCGGATTGGACGTCCTGATCGCGGAGTGTTCACTGGCGGATGATGAGGTCGGCGACAATCACCTCTCGCCGAGGGGGCTCGCGGCGATCGCTACGGAGGCAGGTCCCGGCCTCCTGTGGGTCACTCACGTCTACCCCCACTTTCGCGGTCGTGACGACGTCGCGGAACTCCTGTCGGCGGCCGGCTACCAGGGCGCGGTCCGCGTTCTGAGCGACGGTGACGGCTGGAGCGGCGGGACCGGTGAGAGTTGACGCGCAGGTGAGACCCCACCCGAGGTTTGTGCTCTTGGCCGTCTTGCGAGAAGTTGAGCGTGTCCAAGCCGGGTGCTTCTGGTGGGATACCGGTACCAAGGCGGAGTCCTGAGCGATGTTGATCGTCATGAAGCACGGCGCGAGCGAGGAACAGATCGCCGCCGTCGTGCGCACCATAGAAGAGATGGGCTACGGCGCCGAGCCGATTCCGGGACGGCCGCATCGATCCGGGTCGGCTCGACTCGCTGCCTGGGGTGTTTCGGGTGATCCACATCTCCCCGCCCTACCGGCGGGCGAGCCGCGACTGGCACCCCGACAACACGGTCATCCGACTTCCCAACGGTGCGTGCTTCGGGGCGGGCGAAGTCGTGCTCATCGCCGGGCCGTGCGCCGTCGAGTCCGAGGAGCAGCTTCTGGAGACGGCGCGTCGAGTACGGGCCGCCGGGGCCACGGTTCTGCGAGGCGGTGCGTTCAAGCCCAGGACTTCCCCCTACTCCTTTCAGGGGCTCGGGGAGGAGGGACTCCGCCTGCTGACGCTCGCCCGAGAGGAGACGGGGCTGGCAGTCGTGACCGAAGTACTGGATCCGGAGAGCGTCGAGGTCGTGGCCGAGCACGCCGACATACTGCAGATCGGTGCTCGCAACATGCAGAACTACGCCCTCCTGAGGGCCGCCGGCCGTGCCGATCGGCCGGTCCTGCTGAAACGCGGCATGGGTGCGTCGGTCGAGGAGATGCTCCTCTCGGCCGAGTACGTGCTTCTCGAAGGCGAATCGCGCGTTATCCTCTGCGAGCGCGGCATCCGCTCTTTCGATGCACACGCGCGGAACCTGCTCGACCTGACGGCGATCCCGACCGTGAAGGAGCTCTCCCACCTGCCGATCATAGCGGATCCGAGTCACGGAACCGGCAGCCGCGGAAAGGTCTCGCCGATGGCGCGCGCCGCGATCGCGGCCGGCGCGGACGGCGTGATGGTGGAGGTTCACCCGATGCCGGCCGAGGCGGTGTCCGACGGAGCCCAGTCGCTAACGCCCGATCAGTTCGAGGTGCTCAGCTCGGAGCTGCGGTTGATCGCCCGGGCGATCGGACGCGATCTAGCCGAACCCGTGCGGCCCGCGGCCGTGGCCGGAGCCTGAAGCGACGGCGTCGTCGACCCCTCCATCGAAGTCCCTCCCTGAGGCAGCCCGCCTGGCCTGGCGAGGCGAGGATATCGCCGCTGGCTACTTGAGGTCGCACGGCCTCGAGATCCTGGACCGGAACTGGCGCGCAGGACATCGGGAACTGGACATCGTGGCACTGGAGGGTAGGGTGGTAGCCTTCGTCGAGGTGAAGACTCGTCGCGGTGGGCCGCAGCATCCGCTGGAAGCGATAACCCGGGCGAAGCGACGGGAGGTGCGCCGGGCCGCGGCCTCCTGGATCCGTGCACATCCCCGTGTGGGCGTCGAGTTTCGCTTCGACGCGGTGGCGGTGAGATTCGGGGAGGGCCGCCAGCCCACCGTCGAGCACATCCGGGACGCCTTCTTCGGCGAGGACACCTGACCAGGCCATTTTGCTCCATCCGCCAACGCGGAGTTGATTCGGCCTCTCGCCGGGTCTAGCTTCTCTCCGCCCCAGGCCCGTGGGGCGCGAGCGCGTGAACTCCGTCAGGGCCGCGAAGGCAGCAGCGGTAAGCGCGGGAGCGTCGCCACGGTCCGCCTGGGGCTTTGATCTGGTAAACGGAGCTCGCCCCGTCTTTCGACCCGCTCCCCGCGATCGTAGCTTGGGGCCGATGCACCACACCGCACTCGCCAGAAAGCACCGACCTCGCCAGTTCACCGAGCTTGTAGGCCAGCAGCACGTCAGCGCCACGATCCGGTCTGCCGTGGAGGGTGGCCGGGTCGCTCACGCCTATCTCTTCTGCGGACCGCGGGGCGTCGGCAAGACGACCGCCGCCCGGCTCCTCGCGATGGCCCTCAACTGCGAATCGGCGCAGGACGGTGAGCCCTGCGGGGAGTGCGCTTCCTGCCAGCGGATCTGGGCGGGACAAGCTTCGCTCGACGTGGTCGAGATCGACGCCGCCTCCCACCGTGGCGTCGACGATGCCAGAGATCTGCGGGAACGGGCGATGTATGCGCCGTCCGATGAGCATCGCTTCAAGGTGTACATCGTCGACGAGGCGCACATGCTCACGCGCGAGGCCTGGAACGCGCTGCTGAAGATCCTGGAGGAGCCTCCGCCACGCGTGATCTTCGTGTTCGCCACGACCGAGCCGCAGAAGATCAGGAACACCGCCGCGCCGGTCCTCTCCCGCTGTCAGAGGTTCGACTTCCGCCGCGTACCGGTCTCGGAGATCGTCGAGAGGCTCGGCGAGATCGTGGGTCGCGAAGGCGTCACCGCCGAGGATGCGGCGCTCATCTCCATCGCTCGCCGGGCGGAGGGAGGGGTGCGGGACGCGCTCTCGCTTCTCGACCAGGTGCTGTCTCTCGGCGAGAGGGTGGAGGTCGATGAGGTCCGCCGCATGTTGGGGCTCGTCGACGAGGAGCGCTATCTGGAATTCCTGACCGCCGTGTCGAATCGTGATCGCGCCGCCGTCTTCCCGTTCGTCCGCGCGCTGCTGGACGACGGATACGACGCGTCAGAGTTCGTTCGCGGCCTGGCCGAGACCCTGAGGACACTCCTCATTCTGCGTGCCGACCCGGAGAGCGCTTCGCTGGAGATCCTTCCCGAGAGCCGGGAGGGATTCGCCGAGATGGCTGCCCGCTTCGAGGAAGTCGACCTCCTGCGGCTCCTGGTCGCGGTCACCGACTTCGAAGCGCGCGGTGGGCTGGGTCGGAGCGGTCACGAGCGCGTGCAGCTCGAGGTGTTGCTGCTTCGGCTCGTCGCCATGGACTCGACGGTCGAGCTCCAGGCGCTGCTCGAGGCGGCCGGTGCCGGCCCGCCCCCTAAGGCGAACACGAAAGAAATCTCCGGACAGCGTCCCGACCCCGATGCTGAGCATCGTCCCGAGGCCCGATCGGCGCCGAAAGGCCGCTCCACTCGGGCGTCGCCCCCGCCGCAGCAGGCTCGACCGCGGCCCAAGTCCGAGCCCCCGCCGGCAGCGGAAGCGACCGGTGCCCGGACGAGTCCCGGCGGCACGGGCACCGCGTTGCGTGACGTGTGGAAGGAGGTCCTCGAGGGGACGACCGGGTTGGGGGGAGGGCAGGCCCTGGCGTTGCGCGGCGTACGCCCCGTGGAGGTCGACGGCCAGGTCCTGGTGCTCGAGGTCCCGCCCGGCCTGCGCGCGGATCTCGAAGGCTTTCTCTCGGACGTGGCGCGCTCGGGGGCCTTTCGGGGCACGCTGGCGACCCGCCTCGGGCAGGACGCCGACGCGTTCTCGATTCGGCTCGACGAGAACCGGAGGACGGAGCGATTCACCGCTCGGAATACCCGCCAGCAGCGCGTAGATGAGATGGTGGCCTTGGATCCCGCACTGCGCGATGCGGTAGAAAAGCTTGATCTCACCTTGAAGGAGTGACCCGGTGGATAGTCTGGGAAACCTGCAACAGCTGTTTCAACTCGGCCAGCAAATGCAGACGCGGATGGCCGACCTGAACGATCGACTGGAGAAGGAGACCCTCAGCGCCACGAGCGGTGGGGGCATGGTGGAGGTCAGCGCGGATGGCCGAGGGAACGTGCGCCGGCTGAAACTCGATCCGGCCGTGGTGGACCCCGAGGACGTCGAGATGCTGGAAGACCTCATCCTGGCGGCGATCTCCGAGGTCCAGCGACGGGCCAAGGAAACGATGGAGAAGGAGAT
The DNA here is from genome assembly GCA_039588495.1 of Gemmatimonadota bacterium. Taxonomy (GTDB): domain Bacteria; phylum Gemmatimonadota; class Gemmatimonadetes; order Palauibacterales; family Palauibacteraceae. Next base: position 14,047 of record JBDGZR010000093.1, read on the forward strand.
GAAGGAGGCCACCGGAGGCCTTCCGATCTCGAACGTCGCAGGCCTGTTCGGCGGCTGAAGCACCGATGCCCGCCATCGACGAGCTGATCACCGAGTTCAGCCGCCTGCCCGGCATCGGCCGCAAGACCGCCCAACGCCTGACGTATCACTTGCTGAAGAGCTCGCCGGCCGAGACACGCCGGTTGGCCGGGGCTCTGGTCCGCGTGGCTGACGAGGTGAAATCCTGCAGCCGGTGCGCCAACCTTAGCGATCGGGATCCGTGCGAGTACTGCGGCGACCAGAGACGGGCTTCCGAACAGGTGTGCGTCGTGGAGGAAGCCTCCGACATCGCGGCGATCGAGAACTCGGGCAACTACCGTGGCCTCTACCATGTGTTGGGCGGGAGGCTCTCGCCGCTCGACGGGATTGGGCCCGAACAGCTGAACATCTCGGAACTGCTCGCGCGTCTGCGCGACGGGGTGAGGGAGCTGATCGTGGCCACGAATCCGAGTGTCGAAGGAGAGGCGACGGCGACGTACCTGCACCGGATCGTGTCGCCGCTGGAGAACATCCGGGTCACGCGGCTGGCCCGGGGCTTGCCGGTGGGTGGAGACCTGGAATACGCGGACGGGGTTACGATAGCCGAAGCGTTCGCAGGACGGAGGGAGATGTGACGTGCTGGTCGTGAGGACGGAGCGGGTGCCATCGCGCGCGCTGAAGGTGACGGGTTTCGTTTTGCTCGGAGCGGCGACGGCCGCCCTGATCGGCGTGGTGCTGGCAAGAGACCAGATGGTCAGACACAGGCGGGGCCTGTTCAGCCCTCATCCGCTCCGCCGGCTGGCCGCGCTGGGCTACCTGCGGTCGTACCCGAACGTCGACAACGTCCTCCTGCTGCGCGACTATCTCGCGTGGGAGCAGCGGCCCATGCTGCGGAAGAGGGCCTCGGCGGTTCTGGAAGGTATGGAGCGGGAGCTGACCGGATCTCGGCTGGCGGAAGGGACCTAGCAAATCGACGCGACGACCGATCGGCCGACTGGGTTCTGATGTCGGTCAATCTTCCGAACACGATCACGTCCATCCGCGTCGCGCTCGCGCCGGTGGTGGCGCTCCTCCTGCTCCAACCGACGTTTCATCCCCGACTGCTGGCGTTCCTCGTCTTCCTGCTCGCGGCTATCTCGGATCTCTGGGACGGGCAGTTGGCGCGTCGTCGCGGGCAGATCACGAACTTCGGCAAGATCGTCGATCCGGTCGCCGACAAGCTCCTCGTCCTCGCGACGCTTCTGCCGTTGTACTGGATCGGTCTCGCGGACCCCGATCTGCTTCCGATCCCCTTGTACGGAGGACTGCCGCTTTGGGCGATCATCGTTCTGCTCGGCCGCGAGGTCGTGATCACGACCTTGAGGTTCGCCGCTGCCAAGCGCGGCACCGTAGTCTCGGCCAGCTCCGTTGGAAAGCGGAAGGCGTTGGCTCAGAACGTCTTCGTAGGCTCGGCCATCCTCCTCGTCGCGTTGCGCACCGGCGCTCGGGCCGGTGGCTGGTCCGGCCCGTTCTGGGAGGGCTTCCAGCACGTTCATCAGTGGTTTACCACGGTGAGTCTGACGGTGGCGCTCGCTCTCACGCTCTTCTCTCTCGTCACGTATCTTGCGGCGTTCGGCCGGGTCTTCGCCGGTCAGGAGGCGTGACCGGGCCGCGCGGCAGGGCGTCGCATGTGCGGCGTCCGGACAGGTGATGTCCCCTCCACGAATCATCCGCCTCGCCGACGTGACGGCGGCCGAGGTGCACGAGGCTCTTGATGAGGTCGAACCGGTCGACGGATCGGTGGACCTCCGACCGCGTGGATACCTCCTCGACCTCAGCATCCGCGCGCCCGACGAGATCCTCGAGCGGATCGTTCGGCAGGTGCGGCGGAGGTTCGGGGACCGGGTGTACGAGGTGGGGCAGCGCTCCCTCGCGGCGGTCGTGGTCGGCCTGCTCGGCGAGCGTGGCTTCACCGTGTCGACCGCCGAGAGCTGCACCGGGGGCGGGGTGGCTACCGCGCTGACGTCGGTTCCCGGGGCTTCCGAGGTCTATTGGGGCGGCGTCGTCGCGTATGACGACGCGGCGAAGATGGCCCAGCTGGAGGTGCAGGCGAGCACCCTCGAGCGCTGCGGAGCGGTCTCGGAGGAGGTGGTGCAGGAGATGGCGCGCGGCATCCGCCGCCGATCGGGGACGAATCTCTCGGTGGCCGTCACCGGGATTGCCGGCCCGAGTGGCGGAACGGCAGAGAAGCCAGTGGGCACGGTGTGGATCGCGTCGGCCGGGCCGCAGAAGAGCGCACGCGCCTTCCGCTTCCCGGGAGACCGGCGGGAGGTCCGGCGGCGTTCAGTGAGAGCGGCGCTGGACATGATTCGCCTGGCTGGCCTGGCCGGGAGTGTGTGACCTTCTTGAACCGGACCTGCGTATTGCCCCATAATCTGCCGCGACTGGAAGCGCTGGGCGGTGAGGGCCCGACAGGTAGTCGATCGGGAGCAGCTTACGACCTGGAACGCAAACAGCGATGGTGCGAGCAACGATGAAGGATAAAAGGACCAAGCAGAACGCGGACGAAGTGATCGCTCAGGACGCCGGCACGATCGAGCAGGACGCCGCCGCGCTGGAGCCCGATGAAGAGTGGGTCGCCGAAGAGCCGGTCGCCGAAGAGCCTCCCGCCGAGGATGAGCTGCTTCAAGACCTGGCGGAGCTCCAGGACCGCCACCTGCGACTCGCCGCCGAGTTCGAGAACTACCGGAAGCGCACGCGCCGGGAGCTGGCCGAAATGAGGAGGCGGTCCCAGGCGGACCTGGTGGCCGGTCTCCTCGATGTCCTCGACGATCTCACCCGCGTGGCTCATGCGGCACCACCGGCTCCCGACGCGACCGTGCAGTCGCTGATGGACGGAGTCGGCCTGGTTGAGGCGAAGATGCGCAAGGCGCTCGGCGACGCCGGGCTGATGCGGATCGAAGCGGCCGGCCAGCCGTTCGATCCGAATCTCCATGAAGCTCTGGCGACGCGGCCCACGACCGACCCGAGCGAGGACGACATCATCTGCAACGTGATCGTCGACGGGTACACGTTCGACGAGATCCTCGTCCGACCGGCCCGCGTCCAGGTCGCGAAATACGGGCCGCCGAGCTCGCCTCCCGAGGAAGAAGCGGTCGAGGGCGACGACGCCTGATGGCGACAAGAACCAAGGACTACTACGAGACCCTCGGCGTCAGCGAAAAAGCCGGAGCCGACGAGCTCAAGAAGGCCTACCGCAAGCTCGCCAAGCAGTACCATCCGGATACCCACCCGGATGATCCCCAGGCGGCCGAGAGGTTCAAGGAGATCTCCGAGGCCTACCGTGTCCTGTCGGACGACGATCAGCGCAAGAAGTACGATCATATGCGGCGGTTCGGCGGCCTCGGCTTCGGGGGGGGCGGTGCGCCGCGCGGCGGACCCCAGCCGGGGGGATTCCGCTTCGAGGACCTGGGCGACAGCGGGGGGCTGGGCGACCTGTTCGGCTCGATCTTCGATTTCGGCAAGCGCGCGGCGAAGAGGCCGAAGCCCCAGAGTCGCGGCCAGAACGTCGAGTACCTGGTCGAGGTGCCGTTCAGGACTGCCGCACGGGGCGGGAAGGTCAACGTCACCATACCGATCGTGGAGGCGTGTGCGACCTGCGACGGGGACGGGGTCGCGCCGGGTGGACGGCTTCACAACTGCTCCGAGTGCGGGGGGACGGGTCGCGTAACCTTCGGACAGGGCACTTTCTCGGTCCAGAGGCCCTGTCCCAACTGCTTGGCTCGCGGCGCGATACCGGATCCTCCCTGTCCTACATGTGAGGGTCGCGGCGAGGTGCGCTCCCGGCGAAAGATCAGCGTGGCGGTGCCGCCCGGCGTGGAGACGGGATCGAAGGTTCGGATTCCGGGTCAGGGCGAGCGGGGTCCGGCCGGCGGCAAATCGGGCGATCTCATCATCCAGTTCCGAGTGAAGGACGACCGGTTCTTCAAACGAGAGGGTCTCAACGTCATCTGCGAGGTGCCGATCAACATCGCCCAGGCGATGCTGGGGTCGCGTATCCGCGTGCGCACGGTGGACAACAAGAAGATCGTGCTGAAGATCCCCCCCGGAACGCAGGGCGGGACGACGTTTCGGGTGCGGGGACACGGCATCGAGAAGGGCGGCGCGCACGGCGACCAGCTCGTGCGGGTCCGCATCGAGGCGCCGACGGATCTGTCCGACAGCGGCCGGCAAGCGGCCGAGCAGCTGGCCGTGGCGGAGGGCCTGGCCTACTAGGAGACGATCACCCCTCCACCAAGCACGACATCGTCCCGGTAGAGCACGGCGCTCTGGCCGGGCGTGATCGCCTCCTGGGGAAGCCCCAGCTCGACCGTAAAACCGTCCTCGGCGCTCGCCACGACGTGTCCCTCGACGATCGGCGCGCCGTGTCTGATCCTCGCTCCGACCGCTTCGTCCGGCTCGGGTCGCGGGCCTAGCCAGTTCGCCTTGGCAGCCTCGACGCGCGTCCGGGACAGCGAAGAACCCCGACCGATGACGACCGCCCTCTCGTCGGGGCGGATCTCGACGACGTACATCGGCTCGGCGAAGCCACCGGGAAGACCCCGGCGTTGTCCGATGGTGAAGCGCGCGTAGCCCTCGTGCTCTCCCACCTGGCGGCCGTCCTCCAGCAGCACGGGACCGCGCCCCAGCGCAGGGTGGTCGTCGCCCAGGTATTGTCGCAGCACGCCCGCGTAGTCGTTGTCCGGTACGAAACAGATCTCGAACGATTCCGGTTTGTCGGCGGTCGACAGCCCGAGATCACGCGCCTTCCTCCGCACCTCGCTCTTGTCCATCTCCCCGATCGGCAGGAACAGCCGCTCCAGCACCTCGCGAGGGATCCCCCACAGGAAGTACGTCTGGTCCTTGCGGTCGTCTTCGGCCCGACAAAGACGCGCCGTCCCGTTCATCCGCTCCACGCGGGCGTAGTGGCCGGTGGCCAGGTAGTCGCAGCCGAGCAGGTCGGCGCGCACGACCAGATCGCGGAACTTGGTGAAGCTGTTGCAGCGCACGCACGGGATCGGCGTCCGACCCGCCGCGTACTCCGAGACGAAGTCGTCGATCACGTCCCGTGCGAAGCTCTCCTCGACATCGAAGACGGTGTGGGCGACCCCGAGTCGGGCGGCGACGGACTTGGCGTCGGAGATTCCCTCGAGGCCGCAGCAGGTCGGAGTCGGGCCGGAAACATCTCCGTAGCAGAAGGTCTTCATGGTGACGCCGACGACCCGGTACCCTCGCTCGCTTAGGAGAGCGGCGGCGACGCTGGAATCGACGCCTCCCGACATGGCGGTCAGGACCGAGCGGTTCGACATGAGTCTCCCGGGCCTCGCCGTGTCAGACCTGCGCGGCGATCCGCGATGTCGCCCTGACCATCGCCTCGGCGGCGGCATCCACCTCATCCGACGTCGTTTCCGGACCGAAGCTGAGCCTCACCGTCGCGTATTCCTCCTCCTGCCCCAGGCCCATCGCCGCCAGGACGTGGGAGCCGGCCGCAGAGCCGCTGCTGCACGCAGAGCCGCCGGAGACCGCCACTCCCTCGAGGTCGAGCGAGAGCAGGAGCGCGCCGGCATCGCAGCCCGGCACGCCGACGCTCAGCACGTGTGGTAGCCGTCGGTCGGCGCCGGCCGCGTGCACGATGAGGTTCGGGACGCGGTCGCGGAGCCGAGACTCGAGGCGATCACGCAGCTCGTGCCAGACCGGGACCTTCTCCTCGCGATGCTCGGCGGCCAGACGCGCTGCACGGGCGAAACCCACCGCAGCCAACGGATTCTGCGTGCCCGGCCACAGCGCCCTCTCCTGGCTTCCACCGAATGTCAGGGGCTGCAGATCCACTCCCTCGCGGCAGAACAGCAGGCCGATGCCGACGGGACCGCCGAGCTTGTGGGCCGTGGCCGTCAACAGATCGACGGGGATCCGGTCGAGCGACACGTCCTCCTTCCCATAGGCCTGCACGGCGTCCGTATGCAGAAGGGCGTCGCCCTCGTGAACGAGCCGCTCGATATCGGCCATCGGCTGGACCGTCCCGACCTCGTTGTTCGCCCACATGATCGAGACAAGCGTGGGCCGCCCCGCCGCCTCGGCGAGCGCCCGCTCGAGGTCCGCGAGCCGCACCGCGCCGGAGACGTCCACCGGCAGAAGTCGGACCCCCGCGCCCTCGGCGCCGGCTCGCTTCGCCGCCTCGAGACACGCCTTGTGCTCCACTTCCGAGAGGATCAGGCACGGCGACCGCTCCATGTTGGCACGCGCGAAACCCAGGACCGCCAGATTGTCGGATTCCGTGCCGCCGCCCGTGAAGCAGATCTCACGCGGCCGGCACCCGAGCAGCTCGGCGAACTCCGCCCGGGCGTCCTCGAGACGCTCGTGAGCCCTTCGGCCGTACCCGTGCGCGCTGACGGGGTTGTAACCGCAGTCGCGAGCCGCCTCCATGGCGGCCCAGACCTCGGCGCGCATCGGCGACGTCGCCGCGTGATCGAGGTAGATCGCGTCGGATTCCTGCCGTGTGTTCGTCATGGGCTACGATATCCGTGGCGCCGCTCGGGGTTCCGGCGGCCCATCCCGCCGAATCGCCGTACCGGGTTTTCGAATCCCTGGTTTCCCACGCGGTGCTGGCGCTCTAGGTTAGACGATGTAGGTCGAAAGAAGTCCGCAACTCGATCGCTCGTAGAGGATTATGCCCGGAACCCCCGTTCCAGAATCGGCTCTTCCCCCCCGTGCCGCCCGCGTGTTTCGCGCGACCGTACACGGGCTCCCCTTCGGCGACCGGACGCGCCACCTCACTCGGATCCGCTCCGGTGAGCCGCTCATGCTCCTGCCGGATCCTCCGGGCTCCCCGATCGAGCGCGTCTGGGTACACCTGATGGCAGGAGACGTGGTGGGGCACCTTCCGAACGAGATCTGCAGCTGGCTCGGGCCCTGGATGCGCCGAGGCGGTCGAGCGCGGATCCGGACGCTCCGGGTGGGAGACGAGAGCGTCCCGAGCTGGAAACGCCTTCTCGTCGAGGTGAGCTGCGGCTGACGATCCCTACAGCGACCGAACCGGCATCTCGACGATGTCATCCATCCGGACGGTCTCCTCCGTGTAGAACGGCTCGCCGTACGGTGACCGGATGAGCGAGCCGTAGTGGCGGCCCTGCGTCTCCACGAGCTCGTACAGGGGCTGGCCGGTCGGGAAGATCTCCCCGGCCGCGTCCGCCCCATCGAACTGAGAGGCGAAGCAGCGGATCGCCTCCAACTTCCGGCGGAAATGCTCCTCCTCCAGATGGACGACGAACGTCGGCTTGACGGGGTCCTCCCGATAGCTGAGCGCATAGAGGATCTTCCGAGGCTTGTGGGCGGGTGGCTCCGGTGGGCCGAAGCGCTTCAGGCCGGCGAGGAAGGCGGCATCGCGCCCGAGCTCGGCCGCGACGCGGTGGTCGGGATGGCGACCCCTGAAGAAGGGGAGGATAAGCACGCGCGGGCGCAGCTCCCGAAGCATCGTCGCCAGGCGCTCGCGGTTCTCCTGGTTGTTGAACAGGCCCGCGTCCGGGAGGCCGGCGTTCAAACGAACCGTCAGCCCCAGCACGTCGCCGGCCCGAGTCGCCTCTTCGGCCCGCAAAGCCGCCGAGCCGCGTGTCCCCATCTCGCCTTCGGTGAGGTCGATGACGCCGGTCCGGTACCCCTGCTCCACGCACCGCACCAGCGTGCCGCCGCAGGTGAGCTCCACGTCGTCGCGGTGGGCGGCGATCGCCAGGACGTCGATGGCGCGGTCGCTCACGTCAGAGGCTTCCGGGTCAACGGCTACTCGTACCTCAACGCCTCGACCGGATCGAGGCGGGCGCCGCGAGACGCCGGGAAGAGACCGAAGCCGATCCCTGTCAGAGCGGAGGCGGCGAGCGCGACAAGGATGGCCCACAGCGGAGCCTCCGCCGGGACGGGCGACCAGCGATTCAGGCCCCACACGATCGCACCCCCGAGGAAGAGGCCGGTGAGGCCTCCGATCAGGGTCAGCGTCGAGGCCTCGACGAGGAACTGCCACAGGATGTCGCGCCGCCTGGCGCCCATCGACTTCCGGAGCCCGATCTCACGCGTTCGCTCGGTCACCGAGATCATCATGATCCCGATCACGCCCACGCCGCCGACCATCAGGCCGACGCTCGAGAGGGCGACCATCACGGTGAAGAGCACGCCGGTGAGCTGATTCCATAAGTCCAGCACCTGGTCCTGCGAGATGAGGGAGAAGTTGGATTCCTGGCCCGGCGAGAGTCCTCGAAGCGCCCGCATCCGCGCCTCCACCGCGTCGAGCGCCTTTTCGAGGGGG
>JBDGZR010000094.1:0-19132 GCA_039588495.1 Gemmatimonadota bacterium
CACGACGTATACCGATCGGCTCTCCCAAGACGGATGGAGAAGCAAGCCGGCCTGACGACGTGATGGACCCCGACTGCGATCCGACATCGATGAGTGCAGGCGAAGCGCGACCTGACGCGGCCGACCGACCGCGCGAGAAGTGCGGGGTATTCGCGATCAGCGGCACTCCGGCCGCGGCGGAGCTCGCCTTCATGGGGCTCTACGCGCTTCAGCACCGCGGCCAGGAGTCCGCCGGGATCGTCTCGATCGACGAGCTCGGCACCGCCCGAAGCCACCGGGGGATGGGGCTGGTCGCCGATGTGTTCGATGAGGACCGACTAGCCCGCCTCATCGGCTCCACCGCGATCGGGCACGTCCGTTACTCGACCTCGGGCGGCTCGGAGCTGCGCAACTGCCAGCCCGTACTGGTGGAGTACCGGCACGGATCGATGGCACTCGCCCACAACGGGAACATCACCAACGGGCTGGAGCTCCGGCACCGCCTCTCCGAGGAAGGCGCCATCTTCCAGACGGACTCGGACTCCGAAGTGGTGATCCACCTGATCGCCCGTTCCCGGCGGGAGGAGGAGCGACAGCAGGTCGACGACGCCCTCTCCCAGCTCGTCGGTGCCTTCTCGTTGGTACTGAGCGTCGGCAAGACCATCTACGCGGCCCGTGACTCGCGTGGGTTCCGGCCCCTCGTGCTCGGAAGGCTGGGGGAGGCGATCATCGTCAGCTCGGAGACGTGCGCGCTGGACCTCATCGGCGCCGAGTACATGCGCGACGTGAAGCCCGGAGAAGTGCTGCGCATCCGGGACGGTCAGATGGAGAACCTCCGTCCGCTGCCGCCCGCCTCGCCGGCGCCGTGCCTGTTCGAGCTCGTCTACTTCGCACGCCCCGACTCCCGCGTCTGGGGTTGCTCCGTGGACGGCGCCCGGAGGGCGTTCGGCCGGCAACTGGCGCGCGAGCATCCGGCCGAAGCCGACTGCGTATTCGCCGTTCCGGATTCGTCCAACTCGGCCGCGCTCGGCTTCGCGGAGGAATCCGGAATCGCCTTCGAGCTCGCGCTGATTCGGAACCACTACGTGGGACGGACGTTCATCTATCCGACGCAGGCCGGCCGCGACTTCCGCGTTCGCATCAAGTACAACGCTGTTACCGAGCTGATCGCCGGCAAACGGGCCGTCGTCGTGGACGACTCCCTGGTCCGCGGTACGACGAGCAAGGGCCTGGTGGCCATGCTCCGGGAAGCGGGAGCGCGGGAGATCCACCTCCGCGTCGCCTCTCCCCCGATCCGCTATCCCTGCTACTACGGTATCGACATGCCCACGCGCACCGAGCTCATCGGCTCCGAGCACTCGATCGAAGAGATCCGCGATCACCTCGGCGTGGACTCGCTCGGCTATCTGTCCCTGGATGGGCTGGGTTCCTCCGTCGAGGAGTTCGGGCCGTTCTGTACGGCGTGCTGGACGGGAGAGTACCAGGCCCCGCTCATCGATCTGGAAGCGGGCCACGATCTCGCCGGCGTCGTATGAGCGCGCGTCTCAGCTTCCGCGTTGCGGCCGCGGCGGCCGTGGCCGGCGCGGCGATCGTCGGGATCCGAGGCTTCAAGTCCCTCGTGCCCGCGCTGGATGGCGCCCCATCGGCCCAAGCGCCGGATGGTGCCGTCGTCGGCTCATTGGGCTCGGCGGCCGACTCGGCGTGCGCCGTCATCCTCTCGACGAACGACGAGCACGGCGGACTTCGTCCCGCCGAGCAGCCGGCGTCGGGGAACCGACCAGTGGGCGGCGCGGAGGCGATCGCCGCCTACGTGAACGATGTGCGGGAGACATCGCCCTGCCCCGTCTTCCTTCTCAGCGGCGGCGACCTGATGCAGGGAACGCTGATGTCGAACCTCACGGGCGGCCGGGCGACGATCGACGTGATGAACGAGATCGGCTACGACGCCGCGGCGCTCGGCAACCACGAGTTCGACTGGGGGATTCAGACCCTCCAGGAGCGAATGAGGCAGGCTCGCTTCCCGATCCTGAGCGCCAACACCTACGAGAAGGGAACGAGCCTCCACCCGCCCTGGGTGAAGCCGTATGCGATCCTGGAGCGCGACGGGGTGCGGATCGGGGTGATCGGCGCGACGACGCGCTCCACCCCGGTGACGACCCACCCGGACAGCGTAGCCGGCCTCGAGTTTCGCCCGATCGCCGAGATGCTCAACCGCTATATCCCCCGCGTCCGGGTGGAGGGAGTGGACTTCGTGGTCGTCGTCATGCACGCCGGCGGCTTTTGCCACGACACCAGCGGGAACGAGGCACGCTGCGCCGGCGAAGCGATGGACGAGCTGGCCCTGACGACCGAGCCGTTCGACTACGTCGTCACGGGCCACACGCACAGCCTCATCGATGACACGATTCGGGGAGCGCCGGTCGTCCAGTCCTACGCCAACATGTCCGCGATCGGCCGAGGCCGCTTGAACCGCCACGCCTCCGGCGAGGTCGTGGCCGAGCTGGTCGCGATCGACGCCGTCTATCCTGACAGCGCTGCGCGAGTCGACGCGGTCAAGACTCTGGTCGACCGCTACGAGAAGGAAGCCGAGGAAGTCGCGATGGCCAGCGTCGCCACGCTCGCCGATCCCCTGGAGAAGCAGTACAGGGGGGCTTCGACCTTGGGCAGGCTCATCGCCGACGCGCAACGGACGACGGCGGGCGCGGATGTGGCGATCATGAACAACGGGGGCATCCGGGCGAACCTCCCCGCCGGGCCGGTCAGCTACGGGGAGTTGTTTCGCGTGCAGCCGTTCCAGAACACGCTGATCCTCCTCGAGCTCGGCGGCGGATTCCTGCTCTCCGCGCTGGAGAGCTCGATCGACGAGGATGGCATCGAGGCCAATATCAGCGGCCTCACGGTCGAGTACGACCCGGAAGCCGCCGGCGTGAGGATCCACTGCACGCGTCTCGCCGATGGCCGGCCCGTGTCGCCGGATTCCGCCTACTCCGTCGTGGTCAACAACTTCATGGCGGCTGGCGGCGCCGGTTACTGGATGCTGAAAGAGGCGACCTCCGCCAAGCAGACGGGAATCGTGGATCTCGACGCGCTGGTCACCTACCTGGAGAAGCACCCGCAGCCGGTCACTGCCCCGCAGGATCAGAGGTGGCAGGCGGTGATCGGGGGAGAGGCGGGCTGTCCGTGACCGCCGAGGGCCGGCTTCGGGTCTACGTGGACGACGTGCCGCACGACGTGTGGCCCTGGGCCCTGGTCCGTGACGCGCTCACCTGGCACTCCGAGGATGCGCTGGCGGGCGTTCGGCGCGGTGAGCTGACCGTGGTCGACCAATCCGGCAGTCCGGTCGGTCTGGATGGACAGATAGCCGAGGGCGCTCGACTCTTCCTGCGCGGCAGCGCCGGGGAGACCTCGGAGGCCGGGCCGGCCGGAGGCCCGCCAGCCTCGGCGGACCCGGAGGCTGAAGGCGAAGCGTCGGCCATAGCTGACGAGGGGTTGTCCGAGGAGGAGGTGCGGGACCGCATCCACGCGATGCCCAAGACCGACCTGCACGTGCACCTCGATGGCTCGCTCCGGCCCTCCACGATCGTCGAGCTGGCGGACGAGCACGGCATCTCCCTCCCCACGACCGACCCGGAGGCGCTGGGCGAGTACATGTTCGTCAAGGACGCCCGCAACCTCGAGGATTACCTGGCACGCTTCGCGGTCACGCTCTCCGTCATGCAGCACTCCGAAGCGATCGAGCGGATCGCCTACGAGCTGTGCGAGGATGCGGCGGCCGAGAACGTGAGGTACATGGAGATCCGGTACTCTCCGATCCTGCTCACCGCGGAGCGGCTTCCGCTCCCAGAGACCGTTGAGGCGCCACTTCGGGGCATGCGCAGGGCGCGGGAGGAGTTCGGCATCGACTCCTCGCTGATCATCTGCGGCATCCGGAACATGGAAGCGGATGTCTCCCGGGACCTGGCGGACCTTACGATCGCCTACAAGAACAGGGGAGTGGTGGCGTTCGACCTCGCTGGAGCCGAGTACAACTACCCGGCCAAGAAGCACAAGAACGCCTTCTACATGGTGCGGAACGCCAACGTCAACGCCACGATCCACGCCGGCGAGGCCTACGGACCGGAGTCGATCCATCAGGCCCTGCACTACTGCGGAGCCCACCGCATCGGCCACGGAACACGTCTGTACGAGGGCCCCGACCTCATGCAGTTCGTCAACGACCACCGGATCCCGCTCGAGATCTGCCTGACCAGCAACGTGCAGACGCGCGCCGTGAAGGACTTCGCGAGCCACCCCGTCCGGCTCTACTTCGACCGAGGCCTCGTCGTAAGCCTGAACACGGACAACCGGCTGATGAGCGGGACCACGGTCACGAAGGAGCACCTGCGCGCCTGGAAGCACCTCGGCTTCACCCTGGATGAGATCGCCGAGCTCGTCCTGAACGGCTTCCGGAGCGCCTTCCTTCACCACGCCGAGAAGGAAGCCCTCCTGGCCGAAGTGGAGCCCGAGATCCGAAGGCTGGCCGCGACCTAACTACAGCCGCGCCACAGCGTTGCGGCACCTCCACTCTTGGCCGGTGCCGTCTCCGCTCTCATCATCTCCGCCTTCAGTCTTGAGACCCTCACGCCCGAGCAGTAAGAGGAGGTCATCGATGCGCAATCAGAGCATTCCCATTCTCTCCCTGTGCCTGCTGGTAGCGGCCGCTTGCGGAGAATCCGTGATGGAGCCCGATGCCGCCGGTGTGGCGGCCGCTCGTGCCTCCGCCGGTAAGGGAGCGGCCAATAGGATCGTCCGCTTCTCGACCTTCAACGCGTCACTGAACCGGTTCAACGCGGGCGATCTCATCAGCGACCTTTCGACGCCGAACAACACTCAGGCACAGACGGTCGCCGAGATCATCCAGCAGGCCCGGCCTGACGTGCTGCTCATCAACGAGTTCGATTACGACCCCGCCGGTGAAGCCGCCCGACTCTTCCAGGACAACTACCTGTCCATCGCGCAGGACATCTCCGGAACGGGCACCGCAGAGGCGATCGTCTATCCGTACCGCTACGTCGCCCCATCGAACACGGGGATCCCCTCCGGACGCGACCTCGACAAGAGCGGCAGCGTCGGTGGGCCCGGCGACGCGTTCGGCTTCGGCTTCTTCCCCGGCCAGTTCGCGTTCGTCGTCTACTCCATGTATCCGATCAACATGGCGGACATCCGCACGTTTCAGTTCTTCCTCTGGAAGGATATGCCCGATGCCGATCTCCCGATCGATCCGGCAACCGGAATGTCGTGGTACGATGAAGGCGATCTGGAGATCTTCCGGCTCTCCTCCAAGAACCACGCGGATGTCCCGGTCCAGATCGGCAACAAGGTGGTTCACTTCCTAATCAGTCATCCGACACCGCCGGTGTTCGACGGTGACGAGGATCGTAACGGGACGCGCAACAACGACGAGATCCGCTTCTGGGCGGACTACATCATCCCGTCCCGCAACGGCTACATCTACGATGACAACGGGATGTACGGCGGGCTGCCCTCCGGTGACATGTTCGTGATCGCCGGCGACCAGAACGCGGATCCGTTCGACGGAGACAGCTCCCCCGGCGCCGCCCAGCAGCTCCTCGACCACCCGCTCGTCAACACTGAAGACACGCCGGACAGCGAGGGCGGACCCGAGCAGGCGCTCGCGCAAGGAGGAGCCAACGACACGCACATCGGGGATCCGGCCTTCGACACGGCGGACTTCAGCGACTTCGCCCCCGGAAACCTGCGGGCGGACTACGTCCTGCCGCGAAAGAACCTGCAGATTCAGGAGGCGGGAGTGTTCTGGCCCCTGAGCAGTGACCCGCTGTTCTCGCTCGTGGGGGTGTGGCCGTTCCCGAGCTCGGACCACAGGCTCGTGTGGATCGACGTGAAGGTGCCGGGCAACTAGCCGACCTGGCAGCCTCCAAACGAGAATCGAACCGTAAACACAGAGGGCCCCGTGATGTACGACGGGGCCCTCTGTCATATGTGTCTTTACGCGCACGTTACATCCGTGTAGCATAGCATCAGGTGTATCCATGCACGGCTCCGCCACTTTGGAGACGCGATGCGCTATCCGCCCTGGTTAGCCAGCTCGCAGAGATGCTCAGCGATTCCCCGAGGACTCACACACATCCACCCCGCACTCGTGAGGTCCCCATGAGTAAGAAGCTTGTCAGAGCCATCCTATCCATCGGGCTCGCGGCCTTCGTCCTCCTGATCGCCGCTGGCACCGGCTGGACACAGGTGACGACCGGCGACATCCGAGGCCGCGTCCTGGACACCGGACAGCAACCGATCGAGGGCGTGCAGATCTCGGTCACGGATACCCGAACCAACACCACGACGGGAACCCTCACGAACTCGGACGGCCGATACGTAGTCCGGTTCCTGAGGCCGGGCGGCCCGTACACGGTGACGGCCCAGAGCATCGGATATCGTGCGGTGGCACGCTCCGGGGTGGCCGTCACGCTCAGCCAGGCCCAGACCGTCGACTTCCAGCTGGAAACTAGCGCCGTGGAGGTGGCGCCTCTGACCGTGGCCGTCGAGGGCACGGACGCCATCATCAGTCGGACGCACACCGGTGCCCAGACGACGGTCGGTCAGAAGGAGATCACGGACTTTCCGACGTTTGAGCGGCAGATCACGGATTTCGCGATCCTCTCGCCCTACTCGAACCGGATCGAGGGATCCCCCTCGATCGCCGGGCAGAACAACCGCTACAACAACATCCAGATCGACGGGGCGGTCAACAACGACGTGTTCGGCCTCGCGGATAGCGGCGTCCCCGGCGGCCAGGCGCGCGCCAAGCCGATCAGCCTGCTAGCGGTCGAAGAGCTCCAGATCCTCGTCTCGCCGTTCGACGTGAGGCAGGGCTATTTCTCGGGCGGCCTGCTGAACGCGGTCACCAAGTCGGGAGGCGACACCTGGAAGGGCTCTGCCTTCGGACAGGGATCCAACAACAGTCTCGTCATCCCCTTCGAGGGAACCACTCTCGGCGACTTTGACGACACGCAGTTCGGCGCTGAGTTAGGCGGCCCGATCATCCCGGGCAAGCTCTTCTTCTACGGCGCCGGCGAGGCCCAGATCAACGCCTCGCCGACCGATGAGGGCGTCCAGCCCGGGCCGTCGACGGAGCTCGATGAGACATTCGGGTTCTCGCCCGCTGAGGCCGCGGAGCTCGCCCAGATTATGCAGGACGTGTACGGGGTCGCGGGTGGAACCACGGCAACGATCAGCTTGGACAACCCGCGCACGAACATCTTCGCCCGTCTCGACATCTACCCGAGCGAGAAGCACCGGATCCGTCCTCCCGCCGTTCCGTGAGACCTTCTCTTTCGCCACCAGCACCAACGTCGGACCGTTCTTGAGCAACACGAACTCGGTCGTTCTGAATTGGTTCGGGAACTTCAGCGAGAAGTGGAACAACGAGCTGCTCATCAACTTCGAAACCGTTCGGGACAACCGGGATCCCCTCGTGCAGTGGGGACAGGTCGAGGTGGAGGTCACGGACAACACGCTGGTGACGGGCGCCGAGCGCTTCTCCCACTTCAACCAGCTCGACCAGGACGTCTTCCAGCTTACCAACAACCTAACCGGCATCTTCGGGAGCCACGAGATCACGTTCGGGACTTCGAACCAGTTCTGGTCTTTCTTCAATGCCTTTCAGCCCTGCATCCTCGGCTGCTGGGATTTCGACAGCCTGGACGACCTGCGGGATAACGCCCCGAGTGGCTACGTACGGCGCGTGGCTCTGCTGGGAGCGACACCGGAAGAGCTGAACGCCGAGTTCAGCGCGTTTCAACTCGGCTTCTACGCTCAGGACACCTGGACGGTGAGCGACGCTTTCACCCTCAACTACGGCCTGCGGGTCGATATCCCGATCCTTCCCGACAAACCGCTCGAGAACCCCCAGTTCGAGGATGACTTCGGGTTCCCCAACAACACGGTGCCGTCCGGCAACCTGCTCTGGCAGCCGCGGGTGGGCTTCAACTGGCAGAGCGGTGCGGAGAACATCACGCAGGTCCGTGGCGGCGTAGGCATCTTTGCTGGCCGAGCTCCATATGTGTGGATCTCGAACGCGTACGGAAACGCTGGCCAGGTAGCCGACCTGGAGTGTGACGGGCCACTCGCCCCGGACTTCATCACGACCGGCGCGCCGACGGAGTGCGCTGGCGGCGGAGGGGAGATCGACGCGATCGCGCGTATCAACACGCTCGACCCAGATCTGAAGTTTCCGACCGACCTCAAGGCCACGATCGGAATCGACCAGCAGTTCGCCGGCATCGTGGGCACGTTCGAGCTCCTTTACACCTCCGCGATCAACGCCATCTTCTTCGAGGAGATCAACCTGATCTCGTCCAACGGAACGGACCCGGTGGACGGACGCCCGACCTTCGGCACGCCGTCGGCGGCCCGCTGCGGCTCCCGCGGTCAGTGTTTCGTGGACAACCGCGTCTCGGACAACTTCGCGCAGACGGTGCAGCTCACGAACCGGAGCGGCGACAACGCCCTCGTACTCGTCTTCGGCCTGACCCGCAACTTCGCGAACTGGCTTGCGCTCCGGGGCTCCTACACCTACTCGAACGTCAACGACAAGCAGGGACTGTTCTCCAGCCAGGCCACCTCCAACTACGGCCGCAACCCGATCGGAGATGACCCGAACGACCCGCCGAGAACCACCTCGTCGTTCGAGCGCACGAGTAAGGCCGTGTTCTCTGCGACCGGCCAGTGGGAGTTCGGGAGCGGGTTCCTCTTCCAGGTCACACCGCAGTACTTCGGGCAGTCAGGCGCGGGGATCTCCTACGTGACCAGGGGCGACCCGAACGGGGACGGGTACAGGGATCCTGCGATCAGCCGGGACAACGACCTGATCTACATCCCTAGCAACATCAACGAGATCACCTGGGACAGCCCGGAAGACATGGCGAACTACCAGGGGTTCATCGCGGCGAACTCCTGCGTAGCGGAGCAGACCGGCTCGATCATGAAGCGGAACTCCTGCAAGGCTCCGTGGGCGAACCGCTTCGACATGCGCATCCTCTTCGGAATCCCGCTCGGCCAGAGAGGCGGGAGCCCACTTAGCCGGCTGGAACTCTACGCCGACGTGACGAACCTGTTCAACTCGGCGTTCCGGGAACCCAGCAACATCGACCGCGGTCTCGAGGTGCTCCGCGTGACCGGCCGGGCCAACGACGACCCGAACGGCAACCTGGTACTCGAGTACCGGGGCCCCTCGGCGGAAGACGACTTCAGCTTCGAGCGCATCCGGACCAACGCTTCGGCGACCGCTTGGCAGTTCGGCGTGCGCTGGACGTTCTTCTAGACACTAACCGAGCCCGGGTCGGTATCCCGTCCGGCCCGGCCTGACAGCCAAAGCCCCCGTGGCGCTCAGGCGGCGCGGGGGCTTTTGCATCGGCGGCGCTGCCTCCCCTGCCGCTAATGGGGACGGCAATGACAGGATGGAAGCGCGCACCGCGCCCACATGGAGGTCGTAAGGGAACTGATTCGACGCCAGGAGGCTCGGCCCACCCTCTCTTCAGCCTGGGGGGAGGCCTCACAGGCTGGGGGTGGAGTCCTTCGGCGAGCGAACGAGCGCGACGGCGGACCAACCTGCTGTCGGTGCCCGTCGCCGCAGCGCAGCGAGGAGGCGTCGCCGCCCAAAGCGCGTCAGCGAGCGAAGGACGCCACCCCCAGCCGCCCAGACCTAACCGCTAATGCACTCGTTGGCGAGCTCCACGTACTCCTTGTTGCCCATGTAGCAGGGCACCCGCTCGTGAAGCTCTTTCGGTACGACGTCCAGGATCCGCTTCCGCCCATCCGTAGCCGCGCCGCCCGCCTGCTCGCACACCATGGAGAGCGGCGAGACCTCGTACTGAAGCCGCAGCTTCCCGCTGGGTGCCTCGGCGTCGGCCGGGTACATGAAGAGCCCGCCGTACAACAAGGTCCGGTGAAAGTCGGCCACAAGGGACCCGATGTAGCGCAGCGAGAACTCCCCTTCCTTCTTCAGCCGGTCGACGAGGGCCCTCTGCCCATCGCTCCAACGCTCGGAGTAGGCCTCGTTGACGCTGTAGATCCGCTTGCCGGGATCTGGGATCTCGATGCGCGGGTGCGAGAGCAGGAAGGCGCCGATCGAGTTGTCCAGCGTGAAGCCGTGCACCCCCGCTCCGGTCGTGTAGACCAGCATCGTCGAGGACCCGTAGAGCACGTATCCCGCGGCCACCTGATCCACGCCCGGCTGCAGAAGATCGGAGAGCGCCCCGTCGCCGGCCTGCTGATCGCGCCGACGGTGCACGGAGAAGATCGTCCCGATCGAGACGTTGGCATCGATGTTCGAGCTACCGTCGAGCGGGTCGTAGAGGAGGACGTAGTCTCCCTTCGGAAACTGCTCGGGGATCGGTATCGGCTGTTCAGATTCCTCGGAGGCCATGAGGCAGAGGTGGCCGCCGTGGTCCAGCGAGTCGAAGATGACCTTGTTCGCGTACTCGTCGAGCTTCTGCACCCGCTCTCCGTGCACGTTCTCGTCGCCGGTCGCGCCGAGGATGTCGATCAGGCCCGCCTTGTTCACGGCTCGGCTGATCAACGTCGCGGCGAAGGCGATGTCGTACAGGATGCTGGTGAAGTCACCGGTGGCTTCCGGATGCCTTCGTTCCTCCTCGATGATGAAGCGGTGCAAGGTGACTACGGCCACATGACCTCCCACGTTCGAAAGCGATCTTCCGTCGTCCCCTCAAGATGCAGCGCCGTTTGAGCTTGCGATAGCGCAGGCGCCGCGGAGCTCGCCCCGTCAGATCTCCTCCAGGCGCCACCGGCCCTCCGAGTCCACGCTCACGCACGCCGTGCCGTCGAGATCCGTCCGCCACACCGCGTCGATCCCGGCGGAGTCGAGCCGCGCGAGCGCCACGGGATGAGGATGGCCGTACCGATTGGCGGCTCCGGCCGAGATGATCGCCAGCTGCGGAGCGAGGGCCTGGAGCCAGCCCACGTCCGATGACGTTTTGCTGCCGTGGTGGCTCACCTTGAACACGTCCGCCCGAAGCGTGTCGGCGGGCCACGACGTGAGCACGCGCCTCTCCTCAGCTGCCGGCGCATCGCCCGCGTTCACGTAGCTGAAACCTCCATCCACCTCGATCCGGACCGACAGGCTCGCATCGTTCGCGCTGATCGGCCGGCCTCCTTCTCCCGTTGGAGTGGAATTGCCGCTCGGCAAGACAGCGGGCCCGAGGACGAGAATCTCGATCTCGTCGATCGCCAGGCGGGCGCCGGGCCGACCCACGAGCCAACGCGATCCTTCCTCGGCGACATCTGACAGATACTCCTCGTATCGCGCGGCCGGAACCGGGTACGCCGCATCAAGCACGCGCCGGACCTGCAGGCGTTCGAGCAGGGCTGCCGCGCCGCCCAGGTGGTCGAGATCCGGGTGGGTGAGCACGAACAGCTCGAGCGACCGGGCTCCATTGGAGAGCAGGAACGGGAGGACGATCCGGACCCCGGCATCGGTCCTTCCGAAGTGGGGCCCCGCGTCGATCGCCAGCCAATGTCCGCGCCGCGTTCTCAGCACGGCAGCGTCGCCCTGCCCGACATCCAGCGTGCAGAGCAGTGTCCGTCCGGCGCCACGCCATGCCCGGAGAACCGGCGTTGCAGCGGTCAGGCAGGCAGCCAGCCCGAGGTAGGGGGCTGCCCGCCAAACGCTGCGGCCGGCCGCAAAGAGCAGGACGGCCGCCACTCCGCTGGCGACGATAAGCCATTCGACCCCGCCCGGCCTGCCGACGAGCATGTGACCGAGGGGAAGAGCGGAGAATGCCTCGACGAGGGCCTGGAGCCAGCGTATCAGGATCGTCGCGGCGGCCGCCAGCGTATCTGCCGCGGGTCCGGGCAGCAGGAGGACGCCGGCGAGCGCCAGCAGGGCCAGAGCCACGACCGGCGAGCCGACGAGGCTCGAGACGACGGATACGGGGGCCGTGCGCTGGAAGTGCCACGCCGCGATCGGAGCCGTCAGGGCGAAAGCGCCGGCGCTCGCGGCGATCCCGCGGCCCAGGGATCGACCAATTCGGCGAGCACGCCGACGATCAGCCGCCGGAGAGCCCCCCGAGGCCCGATCGAGTCGGCGGGCCACGCGGCTCCCGAGGAGAAGCCCGGAGAATCCTGCGAAAGAGAGCTGAAATCCAGGCTCGAGCAACGTGAGCGGATCCACGAGCACGGCGAGTATGGCGGCAAGAGCGAGCAGATCGGTTATCCGAGCGGGGCTCCCTCGTGCCCGGCTCATAGCATAGCCGCAGAAGATGAGCGCGGCCCTAACCGCCGCGGGAGGCGCGCCGATCACGAGCACGTAGCCCAGCACCAGGAGAGCGGCGGCGAGGTGCCGGCCCGTGCCGGCCACGAACATGCCGGTCGCGGCCAGAGCGGCCGCGGCCAGAATGCCGACGTGCAGCCCGGAGATGGCCAGCAGGTGCGCGAGGCCGGCGTTGGCGAACATGCGGCTGGTCGCCGGATCGAGGCGGCCGCGCTCCGCCAGCAGGATGGCGACCGCGGTCGGGGACACATCGGCCGGAAGCCGGCTCTCGACCCTGTCGATTCCGGCGGCTCGAATGCGCTGGAGCGGGCCGAGTCCGGAGGCCGGAGCCGCGGGCCTCGTGAGAGCCCGGCCGGGGGCCTCGACTGGCGGGCCGTCCGGCTTGGCCGCCGAGATCTTCGCGCGAAGGTAGCCACGGCGCTCCGGACGCCGCGGCCAGGCTCCCGGACGGCCGTAGGCCTTCCACTTGCCGCTAAGCCGCACGATGGAACCCGCCGGGATGGCGTGCTGCGGCCGCCTCACAAGGGCAGGCAGCCGGGGGACGTCACAGTCGCCCGCCTCGGCCCGCAGCTCGGCGCCTACGATGACCACGCGCACGAAGACCGCCGTTGATCGGCTCGCCGTCGCCGATCCCGGTTGCGCTGCCAGGGGCGACGCCAGACGACCAGCCGCCTCTAGGGCCCCTCCGTTCTCGATCCGGGTGAGGCAGGACCGCCCGGCTTCGAGACCCGCCACCCGCCCGGAAGCGGTCCCGGCCGCGAAGGTAGCGGCGAGAAGGAGGGCAGCCGTCGTCCTTCCCTGCAGCCGGAACGAGGTGCGATCGCTGCCGGCTGCGTGATCGGCCCGCCGAGCGCGGCCGTTCAGCCATCCGAGCGATGCCGCCGTGAGAGCGAGGACCAGTGCGATCCAGGCACTCGTTAAGCCGCCGAGGTACCGGAGGCCCACCAACGTGCCTGCGCAAAGACAGATCGCGACCAGGACCAGCGGACCGGGCATCAGGCGGGTGTATGGGCCGCCCTTCTGATTCATGGCCCTCTCTGGGCCGGCCGCATCACCTCGGAATCAACTGGATCCTTCGAACCGCACCACTCTCACCGCTCAAGCAGTGGGCGGAATCAGGTGGACGGGATCAGGCGGACGCGCAGGGTGGGCCGACGGGCTGGATCAGTCGGTGGGCAGCGTGTCTCTGCGGGGTTCCTCGTCTCCCTCGAGCGCCTGACGATAGCGCTGAAGGAGCTGTCTCGTGCGCAGGTCGGCCTTGAGCCCGACCATGAACACCACGACCATGCCAACCAGTGCGGACGCAAAGACGACCACCGGAAGCGAGACGGAGCGCAGGGTAACGAACCCGAGGTTCAGGGTGACGCGCTCCGCGGCGTTGGCCGCGGCGAATGCGAAGGAAAACGCCGCGACGGCGATGAACGAGAGGGCGCGCATCCAGAACTTCATGCGACCTCGCCCGCGAAGGTGGCTCCGGAGGTCGCCGTCAGCCGAACCTGGAGGTAGCTGCCGATCCATTCGGCCGGCCCGCGGAAGGCCACGACCTTGTTCGTGTCCGTGCGGCCGAGCAGGTCCCCCGCCGATCGCGCCTCCCGCTCGATCAGGACCTCGCGCACCGAGCCGACCTCGGCCCGGTTCACCTCCAGCTGGATCCCACGCTGCAGCGCGATCGTGCGCTCGAGCCGCGACTGGGCCACGTCCGGGGGCACATCGTCACCGGACGACAGGCGGGTGGCCGGCGTTCCGTCGCGCGGCGAAAACTTGTACAGGTAGGCATCGTCGAACCTGACGTCCTCCAGGAGCGAGAGCGTGGCCTCGAAGTCGGGCTCCGTCTCGCCCGGAAAGCCCACGATGATGTCCGTGCTCAACGCGATTTCCGGGACGATCCGCCGCGCCATATCGACCGTCGCGACAAACTCCCGGCGCGTATACCGCCGCACCATGCGCTTCAGGACACGGTCCGCCCCGGACTGTGCCGGCAGGTGCAGCTGGGGACAGACCGCACGCTCCTCGGCCATGACCTCGAGCAGGCGCTCGCTCACATCGTTCGGGTGAGGCGACGTGAATCGGACCCGCCTGAGCCCCGGAACCCGGGCGACCGCCCTCAACAGGGCGGCGAAATCCCAGTCCTCCGCGGCATAGGAGTTTACCGTCTGCCCGAGCAGCGTCACCTCGCTGTACCCGCGCCGCACGGCCTCCCCTACCTCGGCGAGCACCTCCGCGGGGGTACGGTTCTTCTCCGGTCCGCGCACGTAGGGGACGATGCAGAACGTGCAGCGGTGATCGCAGCCGCGCTGAACGGTGACCCAGGCCGAGACCCCCTCCCCGCGCACCGAGGAGAGGCCCGAGTAGTCCTCGGAGATGTCCAGCTCCAGGAGAGCCTGGCCTTTCTCCACCGCACCGAGACGGATCCCGTCGACGATCTCCCCCAGGTGACGATAGGCATCCGGCCCGGCCACCAGGTCAACGCCCCGCACCTCTCCGAGCAACCGGTCGCCGATGCGCTGGGCCATGCAGCCTGTGACGCCGAGCACCAGTTCGGGACGCCGCTTCCGGTATCGCTGCAGCTGTCCCAGCCGGCCGAGCACCCGCTGCTCGGCGTGCTCCCTGATCGCGCACGTGTTCACAAGGATGACATCGGCCAGATCCGGGTCGTCGACGCGCACGTAACCGCCCTCGGCGAGGACTCCGGCCATGAGCTCGGTGTCTCCGATGTTCATCTGGCAGCCGTACGTCTCGATGTAGACCGTGCCCGCAGCCGCTCGAGCCGCACCATTCGCGGAAGCGGCCTGGGGATCCGCGCTCTGCCGGGCGCCGTTCCGCTTCAGCGCAACGAGCTCCGTCACTGAATGATCCCCACCGTCAGGTTGAGCGACGTGAAGCTCTCTTCCGTGCCGGCTGCCTCGAGATCTCCGCGATTGCCGAACTCGAGGCCGAGATCCACCCTGACCCGGCCTCCGATCCTGGCTCCGAGTCCGGCGGTGATCGCGTTCTCCTTGGACTGCTCGAAATCCGGCAGCACGAACGGCAGCTTCCGCGTGCGACCTCCGGCGCGGAACGCTATCGGGATGCTCCCAACGAGAATCGTGTACTCGAGGCCACCGCCGAGCCAGCTCGCGCTGGCGGTGGTGAAGTTCTCCGTGACAGGCTCGGTCTGCGACCATCCCGACCAACCACCTCCCGCCGTCAGTAGCAGGTGCGAGGTGATCAGGGCGCTCAGCCCACCCTCGAACCCGTTGGGAAGCCTCAGAGTGCGCTCCATGAGGCTCACCAGCTGATCGGCCTTGAGGTCGGCGGCGAAGAAGAAGGTGCCGCTGACGACGAAGCGACCCTTGAACTGGGCGTTGGCGCCCGCCTTCACGGACCAGCCTCCGTAATCGGTCTCGGCCCTCTCCAATACGCCGTCCGGAAGAACTCCGGTGCTGTCTATGTCCACGGTGAAGCGTCGACGGAGACGTTGCTGGAGGCTACCGGTGAGGCGCTGGATGCCTATCCCCACCGAGACGGGTCCGAGCTTTCGCGCCGCCGAGACATCGATCTGACTCACCCCCCCGTCCCGTGTTCGGAGCTCCTCGAACTCGAATCGGCCGATGGAGGTGGAGAGTGTATCCGTGAGGATGATGGCCATATCCTGATCGAGGACGCCGCCGAATCCGACCCTGAACGCCCAGTCCCCGATCGGGACGACGGCTCCGATGACGGGAAACCAGCTGCGACCCGTGCTCTGGTCTCCACCGATCGCCTTGACCGTGATGTCCTCGCCGGCGATGGCCGCGGCCACGGCAGCCGAGGAGTGGAGCGTGAGATCGGCCGGGTTTCCCAGTGAGAAGGTCCCACCCAGGAGGCCGTTGGTGACCCCACCCAGGGACATCGATCTCGCATCGAGCGACCGTATCGGATACCCGATGCCAACCGCCGTGTACGGCGTTTGAGCGCGAGCCTTCGACGGAGAGGCGAGAAGCAGGCACGGCACGACGGCAAGAACCGCCAGCGCCGCGGTAGCCGCCCTTTTCGTCCGTTCGCCGCGGCCCGTGGTCAAGGGACGGGGAACCCGACAGGCGGCGTCACGAGCATCAGGAGCTCCGGCTGGAGCACCAGCGGAGACTCGACCGAGCCGAACTCCCAGAAGCCGAAGGCCTGCGCGTCCGTGGGCGCGCCCCGGATGGTGAGCCTGACCTTGGTGAGCGTGTCCACGGCGGCCACCAACCCCACCAGCTGCGTCACGTTGACTCGCAGCAGCTCGCCCTCCTCGAGATCACCCGGAGTGACCTGTATGAACTGAGCCGAGCCCGTCTGAGGATCGGGAATCGGCGCACCGACCGGCACCTTGGCGCCCACCTCGAACGCGTCGGCAAGCACCTCAACCACGCTCGCCAAGATCGCGCGCTCCAGAGTGAAGGGCGCCTCCGGCGGCGCGAGCGGTCGAAACCGCACCTCGGCGTGGTTTATCGTCGACGCCCTCAGCAGGACGCCACCCAGCGAATCGGGGAGGGTGAACTCCACGTACAGGCGGGCGGCGGGCAGACCGGCGAGGCGAAGACGTTGCCCGGGAGGCGGTTGCGCCGGATCGTAGATAAAGGTGGGGCCCCGCGCGGAAAAGGTCGCCGGCACCGTGTCGGGGCGCCCGATCACCGTCAGCTGGGTGGCCAGATCGAAGCTCGTGACCGCGAGCTCGGACGGGCCTCCCGCCATCACGAGAGCCACGCCGGGCTCGCCTTCACTCTCCTGCCACGCCTCCAGCACCGAGTCCACCGGAGCCGCGAACTGCAACACCGCCGTATCGACCGCCGTAACGAACTCGCCGACAGCGAGCAGTGGGCCGAGAGTGCCGCCCGGGACGACCCAGGGATCGCCCTCACGTCTGTCGACCCAGGTGGCACTCAGGGAGTCGTAGCTCTCCTCGAGCGCGAATACCCGGAGCTGGTAATCCGGGACCACTATGCTGTCGGGGTCGACTCCGAAGTCGAGAGCGATTCTGAAGACGGCATCGAGGAAGGTGTCGATCTCCTCGATTCCGAAGCTCGTGATTATCGAATCCGGTACGTCGAAGCGCCCGAGAACGCGGGACTGCAAATCAGCTCTGTCCGCCAGGATCTTGAACCCGGAGGTTGCCGGAAGCTCGAACCCGGAGTACGTCGTGTCCCGCCAGCCCTCGAGGTCGGAGGCGAAGGCCGAGACCTCCACGGTGGGAACCGTGGCTCCTGGCACGTCGGGATCGACGGCCACGATCGCCTCCTCCGTGCAGGCGGCCAGGCCGACAAGTGCCGCGCCGGCCGCAAGCAACCGCAGGGCGGCACTTGGCGTAGGCATCGGCAGCCGACCGCGCGACACGCGGAGATCAGCCATTGGCGCCGTCTCCGCCGCGATCCTCGAGCTCGAAGTGTGCGGGAAGGAGATCCTCGAGTAGCCAGCTCACGCAAACGCCCTCGCGGCTGGTGCTCACGATCTCCAGCGCCATGCCGAACTCCGACAGAGCTTGCCTGCACATCCCGCAGGGAGGCGTCGGGGCCGCCGCGTCAGAGGCGATCGCCAGGCGCCCGAAGCGGCGTGCGCCCGCAGCGACCGCCGTCCCCAGGGCCACCCGCTCGGCGCAGAGCCCGACCGGATAGGAGGCGTTCTCGACGTTGCAGCCGGTAAAGATCCGGCCGTCCGTCGACTCGAGGGCCGCACCGACCCGAAACTCCGAGTACGGCGCATATGCCCTCTCCTTGGCCCCCCGAGCCGCGTCGAGCAGGCCGCCGTCCGTCGTCGCGTCGCTCACCGAACCGGCACGATCAGCCGCTCTCGACCGAGATGCGGGGCAGTCGCGGGCTCAGGCCCGTCAGTATCTCGTACTCTATCGTTCCGCACTGCTGCGTCAGCTCCCTCAGCGTGATCTCATCCTCGCCGTCGCGTCCCAGAACCGTGGCGACGTCGCCCGGCCTGACGTCGGGGGCCTCCGTGACATCGACGACCATTACATCCATGCATACCGCACCGCGAATCGGTGCTCGGACTCCGCTCAGGAGCACGTGGCCCCGGTTCGACAGCTCGAAGCGGACGCCGTCGGCATAGCCGACGGCGAGAGTCGCGAGCCGGCTCGGTGCGCTCGTTCGGTACGTCGCACCGTAGCTCACCGTCTGTCCAATGCCCACTTCGCGGACATCCAGAACGCGCGCGAACACCGATACGACGGGCTCGCCGGACGCCTCGCCTCCCCCGAACAGCGTGATTCCGGGCCGGATCACATCGGCGGCGAGTTCCTTGTACCGCAGGGCGGCCGCGCTGTTCGCGGCGTGGACGAACCCGGGCTCGATCCCCTCATCGCGCAGGCTCGCCAGCGCGCCCTGGAACTCGGCCCACTGAGCTCGAGTCGCCGCCTCGTCCGAGTCCGCCGAGTGAAAATGCGTGAACGTGCTCGCCAGCGTGAGGGGGTATTCCGCCAGCAGGCCCGCGAGGTCGCCCGCCCAGGAGCGGACAGTTCGCGCCGGCACTCCCAGCCTGGCCATGCCCGTGTCGACCTCCAGGTGCACGGGAAGCTGAGCCCCTGCGCTTGCCGCGACGCGGCCGAACGCCTCCAGCGCCTCGAAGCTCGTGACGGCCGGCTCCAATTCGCCCTGCACGATGTCCGCGGCGTCCCTAGATGGCAGAGGGGAAAAGACGACGATACGACCCGAGTATTCAGCCGAGCGGAGGATCGCCCCTTCCTCCGCCGTCGCGACACCGAGGCCCCACATATCGGTGGATGAGAGCGCGTGGGCCACGCGCACGGCTCCCAGCCCGTATCCGTCGGCCTTGATCATCGGAAGAAGCCGGGACCCGGGGAGCAACGCGGCCAGCCGCTGGGCGTTCCGGCGAATCGCCGAGAGG
>JBDGZR010000095.1:0-11762 GCA_039588495.1 Gemmatimonadota bacterium
GGATGCAGGCCGATCGTCGGCTCGTCCAGCACGTAGAGCGTATCGACCAGATGGCTCGCCAGGCAGCTGGCCAGCCGCAGCCGCTGCATCTCTCCGCCCGACAGGGTGCGTGCCTGCCGATCTGCGGTCAGGTAGCCGAGGCCCACGTCGTCCATGAAACGCAAGCGGTCCTCGAGCTCGCGAAGGACGGTGCGGGCCACACTCCGCTCGAACGGTGGCAGCTCGAGGTCAGCCAGCCACCGACGCAGATTCGAGATGTCGAGAGCGGCGGCCGCCGCTATGTGGAGACCTCCGACCCGGACGTCCAGCGCCTCGGGACGCAGCCGGGTACCGTCGCAGCGCCGGCATCTCCGCGGCATCTGGTAACCGCGGAGAAAGACCCGTATGTACTGCTTGTATCGTTTGCGCTCGCGGGAACGAAGGAACGGCAGCACGCCGCGGAAGTCGCCTCCGCCGTACAGCAGCTCGTGTCGCACGGGCTCGGGCAGGTCCCGCCAGGGCACGCGGAGGTCGATTCGATGGCGCCGCGCGTAGCCCTCGACCTCGGATCGCTCGCGCGAGTAGCGCGGCTTCGTCCACGGGTCGATCGCCCCATCGGCCAGGCTCCGGTCCGGATCGGGGACGATGAGGTCCAGGTCGTACTCCAGCGTGGCGCCGAAGCCGTTGCACTCGGGGCAGGCGCCGGCGGGATTGTTGAAGCTGAACAGCAGCGGGCCGGGAACGGGAAACGAGCGCCCGCAACCGGAGCAGCGGTGCCTCTCGGTAAAGGCGAGTCGGTCCGCGCGCTCCAGGCCGCCGGACCCGTCCGAGCCCCTTTGCGCCAGCGCGACAGCCTGTCCATCTCCCTCGGCGAAGGCCGCCGCCAGTGCATCGGTGAGCCTCTCCCGATCCTCGGGATCGACGTGAAGGCGGTCCACGACGACGAGCAGCTCCTCCGCCTCCGTGAGGGTCTTGTCGGCGATCGGCGTCTCGCCGCCCTCGGCCTCGACGCGCTCGGCGAGATCGGGAAGGTAGATCTCGCGGCCGTTGGCGATCACTCGCAGGTAGCCCTGCGCGAGGAGGTTTCCCGCCGCGAGCTCCTGGGAGATTCCCACGCTGAACTGGAACGGAAAGGCTACATGGAGGCGGGTGCCCGCCTCCAGTTCGAGCAGGCGATCGGCAGCGCATGCCACGGTATCGGGCCGTACGACCCTTCCACACTCCGGACAGTAGGTCTCCCCTATCCTGGCCCAGAGGAGGCGCATGAAGTCGTATGCCTCGCTCACCGTGCCCACGGTGGAGCGGCTCGTCTGGACCGCGTTTCGCTGATCGATCGCGACGGATGGGCTGACCCCCTCGATGGCGTCGACGGCGGGCTTCTCCATCCGCTCCAGAAACTGCTTGGCGTAGGTGGAGAGGGACTCCACGTACCGTCGCTGCCCCTCGGCGTAGATCGTGTCGAACGCTAGGCTGGACTTGCCGGAGCCCGAAGGTCCCGTGAAGACGGTGATCCGACCCCTCGGAATCTCGAGGTCGATCCCCTTCAGATTGTGCTGTCGGGCACCCAGGACTCGAATCAGACCCTTCATGGAGCGATGATGGCCCGGCGCGCCCCCCACGCCAAGGCGGGGCGGTCAGGCGATGCTGCGGGCGAACCGCCGGATGGCCACGGCGATTCCGGTTGTTCCCAGGATCAACAGGGCCGCGAACTGGGGCCACAGAACCACCGGCCCCGCTCCCTTCAGAAAGACCGCCCTCACGACCTCCAGGAAGTAGCGCACGGGATTCAGGTAGCTGATCCACTGGAAGAGCTCGGGCATGGAGTGGATTGGAAAGAAGAATCCGGAGAGGACGATCGACGGCAGAAGCACCAGGTACATGGTGAGAAAGGCCTCCTGTTGAGTCTTCGACACCGTCGAGATCAGGAGCCCGGCCGCCAGCCCGCTGAGGATGAAGAGCAGGCTGGCCGCGAGGAGGACGAGGAGGGAGCCTCTGAGGGGAATGCCGAACCACGCGGTCCCGACAGCCACGATGAGGGCCAGGTCGATCAGCGCCACGACGGCGACCGGGATCGTCTTGCCCAGGATCAGCTCCGCCGGCTTGACGGGACTGACGCGCAGCTGATCCAGAGTGCCCAGCTCCCTCTCCCGTACGACGGAGAACGAGGTGAGCAGGAGGCACATGAGCAGAATCAGGATCCCGATGACGCCGGGCACGTTGTAGGCGCGGCTTTCCAGGGAGGGGTTGAACCAGGCACGAGGCTCGAGCCGTGGCCCTTTGGCCAGACTCTCGGTCAGATCGCTCTTTCTCAGGCCATAGGCGAGGATCGCCCTCCGAAGGTAGCCAAGGGCAATGGTCCCCGTGTTGGAGTCCGTGCCGTCGACCAGCAGCTGGACGGAGGCCCCCCGGCCCGAGGCGAGGTCGCGGCTGAATTGGGGAGGAATCTCGAGCGCGATCACCACCTGACCTCGATCCAGCGCCTCCACGAGCTCGCTGGGACGCTCGGCTTGAATCGCGATCTCAAAATACCCGGAGGACACCATCTCATCCGCCAGCTCGCGGGAGACGGCCGAGCGGTCCAGATCCAGCACCGCGAGCGGCGTGTTGCGGACGTCCGTGTTCACCGCGTAGCCGAAGAGGAGAAGCTGCACCATGGGAGCCACGAAGAGGATCGGCCGTGAGCGAGGATCGCGCAGGAGCTGACGAACCTCCTTGCGGACGATCTGCCGGATCCGGAAACGCGAGAGCGCGGTCACGCTATCTCCTTGCGGAACGCCCGCGAGGCGAGGGCGAGCCCGATCACCGAGTAGATGGCGAGGCCGATGAGCGAGCCTAGCAGCGCCTCGAGACCCACGCCCTTGAGGAAGATGCCCCGGGTCACCGTGATGAAGTAGCGCGCCGGCACGGCATAGGAGACGACCTGCAGGGCCGCGGGCATGTTGGCGATCGCGAAGATGAAGCCCGAGAGTAGCAGGGCGGGCAGGTAGGTCACCATGATCGCCGCCTGCGTCGCGAGCACCTGTGAGCGCAGGGCGGCGGACAGAAAGATCCCCAGTCCTTGAGCACCGAGTAGAAACAGAACGGACGCCGCAAGGAGCAGGGCGGCGCTGCCGCGCAGCGGGACGCCGAACATGAGCACGCCCACGGCGCTGGCCAGCACAACGTCCACGAGCCCGATGCCTACGTACGGCAGCAACTTGCCGAACACGACCTCCAACCGGTGAACCGGCGTCGCCACCAGCTGCTCCATCGTGCCCCGCTCCCACTCCCTGGCGATCGTCAGCGAGGTGAGCATGGCCGCTATGATCGACATCAGAACGGCGATCAGGCCCGGCACGATCATGTTGCGGCTCTCCAGCGTCTGGTTGTACCAGATGCGCGTCTCCGCCTCCACGGCCAGGGAGACATCTCGAACCGGAAGGAGGTCTGCCGCAAAGCGGGAGACGATCGCGTCGGCATATCCCAACGCGATCGTCGCGGTGTTGGCATCGCTGCCGTCCAGGAGCAGCTGGACGGGAGCCCCTCGCCTCGCCGCGACATCCGCTGCGAAGTCGCGCGGAATGACCAGCACGGCGCTCACCTCGCCCCCGACCAGCATCCGCTCTGCGTCTCCGTGCCGCTCGAGCCGGCGGTGAACGGAGAAGTACCCGGACTCCTCGAACGCATCGACGAGCTTCCGACTCTCGGACGTCACATCCAGATCGAGAACAGCCAATCGTATGTCTCGAACGTCGAGCGTGATCGCGTAGCCGAATACGAGAACCAGCAGAAGGGGCAGCAGGAAGGCCAGGATCAGGCTACGTGGATCCCGCCCGAGCTGGATCACTTCCTTCCGCGCGATCGCGAGGAGTCGCCGCCTGCTCACTCCACTCCTCCCGCTTCGCGAACGCGGGCCACGAACACGTCCTCGAGCGCCGGCTCGATACGGCGCAATGAGCGGAGCGTCAGGCCGGCGTTGTCGAGCGCCTCGGAGATCACGGGCGTGGCGGCTCGCTCATCTTCGACGAGCACGTGAAGGGCCCGGCCGTACATGGACGCCTCCAGGACGCCCGACAGCCCCTTGACCAGCTCGACGGCGCGAGGAGTGTCGTCTGTCCTCAGCTCGAGCAGCGGGTCCGCCATGGAGCCTCGAAGCGTGGCCGGGCTGTCGAGCGCTATGAGGCGGCCCCGGTTCATCAGCGCCAGCCGGTGACAGTACTCGGCCTCCTCCATGTAGTGAGTGCTCACGAAGACGGTGGTACCAGCCTCGGAGAGATCGTAGATGAGATCCCAGAATCCGCGCCGTGCCACCGGATCCACACCCGAGGTCGGTTCGTCCAGAAACAGAATCGGAGGCCCGTGGATGACGGCACAGCCGAGCGCCAGGCGCTGCTTGAATCCGAGCGGAAGGTCGGCCGTCAGCCGTCGGGCCTGCTCGCCGATCCCGGCCATCTCCAGGATCCAGGCCTTTCGCTCCTCGAGTCGGTCCCCACGGACGCCGTACAGGCCGGCGAAGAGATCGATGTTCTCTTCCACGGTGAGGTCCGCGTAGAGCGAGAAGAGCTGTGACATGTAGCCGATGCGGCACTTGAGCGTCTCGAGGTCGTGCAGGATGCTCAGGCCGGCGATCTCGGCCGTTCCGGATGTGGGGTGGAGCAGCCCGGTCAGCATCTTGATCGTCGTCGTCTTGCCGGCGCCGTTGGGCCCGAGGAAGCCGAAGATCTCTCCCGTCCCGACGTCGAAGGAGACGTCATCGACCGCCGTGAAGGCTCCGAAGCGCTTCGTGAGACCGGAGACCCGAACGGCGGGGCGGGTGGCGGCAAGCTCGGACATCGGGGCGGCGAGCTCAGACATCGTGCCGACGCTCCCGTTCGACCAGCTCCACGAACACGTCCTCGAGGCTCGGCCGGGCGATCTCGGCACTCCGGACCGCGAAGCCGGAGCGCTCCAGGTCCGCTCTTACACCGGCCCAATCCGCGTCCTTCCGCAGCACGAGCCTCACCGCCTTGCCGAAGGTCGCCGCGCTCCCTACCTGAGACGCCTGGGCCAGGTATGCTACGGCGCGCCTCGGCCTGTCCACCTGAAGTGCCACCACCCGATCGGTAAGGGACTCCTGCAGGCGCCGAGGCTCGTCGAGTCCGACCAGGCCTCCATCGTGGAGCATGGCGACGCGATCACAACGCTCCGCCTCTTCCATGTAGGCCGTACTGACCACCACCGTGGTGCCGGCAGCGACCATCTCGTGGACGATCAACCACAGATCTCGTCGTGAGATCGGGTCGACGCCGAATGTCGGCTCGTCGAGCAGGAGGATCCGGGGCTCGTGGACGAGCGCGCAGCAGAGCCCCAGCTTCTGCTTCATTCCGCCCGAAAGATCTTCGGCCCGGCGATTCTCGAACGGTCCCAGACGGGAGAATGCATAGAGCCTCTCCAGACGGCCCGGGAGGTCGGCACGGGGCAGCTCGTACAGATCCGCGTAGAACTCGATGTTCTCGCGGACGGTCAGCTCCTGATAGAGGCCGAACCGCTGTGACATGTAGGCGATGCTCGGCTTGACCGACTCCGGCTCGGTGACGACCGATTCGCCGGCCACGATCGCGTCGCCCTCGCTGGGACGCAGCACGCCCGCCAGCATGCGCAGCGTGGTCGTCTTCCCGGCTCCGTCCGGACCGACGATTCCGAACAGCTCGCCTGCCCGAACGTCGAAGCTGAGATCTCGTACCGCCACGAGCTCACCGAAGCGGCGGGCGAGGCCGCGGACGGAAACGGCAGGGCCACCGGACAACACTCCGCCCTCGATTCTCGGGCTTCCGGCGTCTTCAGCCGGCGTCCGTGTCGAGCCGGACGTCGGCCGCGAGACCGGGCTTGAGATCGAACGAGGGATCGCCGTCGATCTGTACCTTTATCCGGTAGACAAGCTTCACCCGCTCCTCGGTCGTTTGAACATCTCGCGGCGTGAACTCGGCCTCGCTGGCGATGAACACCACGCGACCGGTGTAGGTGCGCTCCGGGTAGGCGTCGGCCGTTATCGTGGCGGTCTGACCGATCGAGAGCTGACCCACCCGGTCGGCACGGACGTAGATGCGGACCCATCGATCGTCGGGGTTCATCAGGGTGAGCACGGGAGCCCCGGCGGAGACGATCTCGCCGGGCTCACGGTGGCGGATGGTGATCAGGCCGGCGTTCGGGGCCGTGATCCGCGCGTATTCGAGCAGGGCTTCGACCCTCTCCGCCTCGGCTTCGGCGGCCGCGAGCGCGGCGCGCTGAGCAGAGATGCGCTCCGAGCGAGTTCCGCTCTCCAGCAGTCTCAGCCGCTCGCTCGCCCCCTGCATCTCCGACTCGGCCACCGTCGCGACCGTCTCCCGATCATCAAGAGCCTGCTCGCTTATGGCGCCGTCCTCGTACAGGTTCCTCGCCCGCTCGAGATCTCTCGTGGCGTCCAGGCGTCGGCGCTCGGCGGCCCTCAGCGCCGCTCGAGCTTGCTCGATCTCCTCGCTGCGGAAGCCCTCGGTGAGCTCGTCGAGGGTCGCGGCAGCCGCTTCGGCCCGGGCGCTCGCCACCGCCAGGGCCGCCGCCAGCTCACGCTGATCGAGTACCGCAAGCAGCTGGGCCTCGGAGATCCGGTCTCCCTCGTCCACGGAGACAAGCTCGATCCTCCCCGCCGTCCGGAACCCGAGATCCGATTCGCGGGCCTCCACGGTCCCCGCGGCCACGATCGCCGTGTCGGACCCGTCCGTGCGAAGGAGAAGCCAGCTCGCTCCCGCGCCGATGGCGAGAAGAAGAACTAGAACGGGGGCACGTCGCCTCATGGGAGACCCCCTTGTTTGGTGCCGGGTGCCGCGAGCCCCTCGACCACGAAGCGAATCGAGTTGTCCACCAGTCGATCGCGAGCTTCGAGGCTCTCGAAATGAACCGCGCCCGCCTGCTCGAGCACGGGTCTTACGAGGTTGAGGGCGACCGGCTGGGTCGCCGTCGCGAGCGCGAGCAACATCGGGTCGCCCTCCCGTATCTCTCCGGCCGCCTGGCCTTCCCGGATCAAACTGCTCAACGCCCGGAAGTTGGCTTGAAAGGTCACGAGGACGGCCTCTGGGATCGGCTCCTCGGTGGAGAGTTCCCGGACCATCAGCCCACGCAGCTCCGGGTGCTCGTAGAGGTGCTCGAAGAACGCCCGCACAAAAGACTGCACCCTCTCCAGGGGCGAGCCGGCGCTCTCCGCGGCGGCTTGCAGGCGCTCCCGGAAGGGAGTCAGTGTACCCTCGAGCACCGCGTCGTACAGCGCCGCCTTGGACCCGAAGTGATAGGTGATCGCTCCGATGTTCGCACGGGCCGCCCCCGTGATGGCCCGGACCGACGCGCCCTTGTAGCCGTGCGCGGCAAACAGTCGGCGGCCGGCGCTCAGCAGCGCCCCTCTCGTGCCGGAGCTCATCCTTGGTTCATTCATACGTTTGTATGATAAGCTCGAGACCCCCTCCCGTCAATCGCGGGAGAACCCCTCGAGTCACGTCTGCTGAGCGTCGGCCGCGTTATCCATCGACGGATGCCGACCGATGCCGCGCGTGCTATTCTCTTCGCCATGCAACTGGCGCCAGAAGGCCCGATTCGCGAGGAAGACAAGCTGGGCAAAGCCTACGATGCGCGGCTTATGCGACGCCTCCTCGCCTACATCCGGCCCTACCGCGGAAGAGTCGTGATAGCGGTCGGGATGCTGGTTCTCGCTTCGGGACTCGAGCTCGTCGGCCCGTGGCTGACGAAGGTCGCGATCGACGATGCCATCCCGAACGCCGATTACGGCCTCCTGGCCGGGCTCACGCTCGCGTTCGCTCTCGCCCTGACCTTTTCCGCGGCGCTCGAATACGCCCGGACGTTGCTGACGACCTGGATCGGGCAGCGGGTGATGAAGGACCTGCGGGGCGAGATCTTCCGCCACCTGCAGCGACTGCAGCTCTCCTACTTCGACCGGAATCCCGTCGGCCGAGTCATGACCCGGGTGACGAGCGACGTCGAGGTCCTCAACGAGATGTTCACCTCCGGCGTCGTAGCGATCTTCGGTGATATCTTCACGCTCCTCTTCATCGTCGGCGCGATGCTGGCGCTCGATTGGCGGTTGGCCCTAGTCACCTTCGCCGTCCTCCCCGCCGTCTTCCTCTCCGCCTGGCTGTTTCGAACCAAGGTGCGGCAGGCATACCGCGATATCCGGCTTCGCCTGGCCCGGATCAACGCGTTCCTTCAGGAGCGCATCAGCGGCATGTCGGTCGTCCAGCTCTTCCGGCTGGAGCGGCCGACCATGGGACGCTTCGATGAGCTCAACCGGGATCATCTCGACGCCCACCTGCGGTCGATCACCTACTACGCGCTCTTCTTCCCGATCGTGGAGCTACTGGCCTCCGTCGCTCTGGCCCTGATCATCTGGTACGGCGGCGGCCAGGCCCTGCAAGGCGCGGTCACGATCGGAGTGATAGCCGCTTTCCTGCAGTACGGGCGGAGGTTCTTCCGGCCGATTCAGGACCTCTCGGAGAAGTACAACATCCTCCAGAGCGCGATGGCGAGCTCGGAGCGAATATTCCGTCTGCTAGACGAAGAGCCGGAGATCCAGGAGTCGGGACGTACCATGCACCACCTCCTCGAGACGCACGGCCGGATCGAGTTCGAGAACGTCTGGTTCCACTACGGAACGCCGCGAACGCCGTCCGCCCCGGAAGTCCTCGAGGGCGCCGCGCCCACCGCCGAGCTCGATCGCGAGCGGCCGAGGATAGCCCTGGAAGAGCCGGAGGTCGTGGAGCCGGAGACGCCGGAAGCGGTGGATCTCGAGGTGTCGGACATCTCGGGACTCGCGGAGCTGGAATCGGCGGACGCGGAGCACCTGCGAATCGAGCCGATGGCGGGGGAACCCGACTGGGTGCTGGAAGATGTGAGCTTCGTCGCCGAGACGGGCGAGCGCCTGGCGATCGTCGGCCCCACGGGCGCCGGCAAGTCCACGATCATCAACCTGATCATGCGGTTCTACGAGGCCCAACGGGGACGGATCCTCCTGGACGGAGTCGACATCCGCGAGATTCCCACGCGCGAGCTACGCGCCCGCATGGGGTTGGTGCTGCAGGACGTGTATCTCTTCTCCGGCTCGGCCGCTGACAACATCAAGCTTGATCGGCTTCAGGTGACCGACAGGAAGATGCGGGAGGCAGCCGAGCGCGTGGGGGTGGACCGGCACATCGAGCGTCTGCCCGCGGGATACCACCAGGAGCTCGGCGAGCGTGGCAGCAAGCTCTCGGTCGGAGAGCGCCAGCTACTCAGCTTCGCTCGCGCCCTCGCGGGAGACCCGCAGGTGTTGCTGCTGGATGAGGCCACCAGCTCCGTCGATTCCGAGATCGAAGCTCAGATCGAGCGGGCGCTCGAGGAGTTGATGACGGGGCGGACGAGCATCGTGGTGGCGCACCGCCTCTCGACCATTCAGAACGCCGACAGAATCCTCGTCATCCATCACGGCCGCATCAAGGAGTCCGGCACCCATCAGGAGTTGCTGCGGCAGGGCGGGCTCTATGCGCGCCTTCACAAGCTCCAGTTCACCGCTCCGGCCGCCGCCGTCCAGTGAACGAACTGCTCGACGTGATCGCGCGGATCGATACGCGCGTCGTGCTGGTCGCGGCGCTTCTCGTTCTGGACGTATGGGCGATCGGCATGACGATCGCCTCGGACGCGAGCCGGAAGGAGAAGGTCCTGTGGTCGGTCATCGTGATCCTCTGCCCGATCTTCGGCTGCCTGTTCTGGTTCAGCCTGGGCCCGAAGCCGAACCTCATCGGCACCGGACCGTCCAGCGAGCACCGCAGAGCTGAATAGCCTCTTTACATGAGATACATCGGCAACAAGACCCGTCTCGTTCCCTTCATCCTGGATGTCGTGGGTGACGTGCAGCCCGATGCCGGCGTCGCCTGCGATCCCTTCGCGGGCACCGCGAGCGTGAGCCGGGCCTTGAAGGACCGGGGATGGACGGTGCGCTCCGGCGATCTCCTGGCGTTTTCGTACGCTCTCCAGGTAGCGCACGTCGAGCTGGACCGCACCCCCCGGTTCCCCGCAGCCTTGATCGGGGATGCCGAGGAGGGGGCCGCCGACCGCTGGCTCTCCTACACCAGGCTTCTGGCCTACCTGGCCGGTTTGCCCCGTCGGCACGGCTTCATCAGCGAGAACTATTCGCCGGCCGGCCGCGCGGGCGCCCGGCATGGCCGGATGTACTTCACGCCAGACAACGCGGGGGCGATCGACGCGGCACGAGAGCAGATCGCCGCCTGGTCGGAGGAGGAGCGTCTGGACCCGGCCCGGTGCCAGTTTCTGATCGCCACGCTCGTCGAGGCGGCCGATCGGGTGGCGAACACGACCGGCGTGTACGCCTCGTTCGTGAAATCGTGGCAGCCGAACGCGCGAAAACAGCTGGAGCTGCGACCGTTGAAGCCGACCTCGCGACGCAACGGTGGACGCCCGAGTAGCGCGTACCTCGGACTGGCGGAAGAGCTCGTCGCGTCGGTCGGGACGGTGGATCTCCTGTACCTGGATCCGCCGTACAACGAGCGGCAGTACCCGGCCTACTACCACGTGCCGGAGGTCATCGCAACCGGCTGGAGCACGCCGCCCGAGTTGCGAGGCAAGACCGGGCTCATCCCGGACGACGCGCTTCGCTCGGAGTGGTGTCGACGAGATCGGTGCGAAGCCGCTCTCCGAACGCTCATCGACCGGTCCGACGCCAGGCATATCCTGCTCAGCTACAACGACGAGGGCCTGCTAGGGGCCGAGGTCATCGCGGCCGTGTTCCGCGAGATGGGAGACGAGGACAGCTATCGGAGAGCGGACGTGGAGTACCGACGATACCGGAGTGACGGGGATGGCCCGTCCAGGACCTACGTGCGTGACCGGGTCAAGGAGCAGCTGCACTACGTCAGGCGTACCTGACCGAGTGATCCGGCCGAGCTCACACGCCTCCGTCCGAGCCCTCTTCGAGATCCTCGATATCGAAGCCGCGCTTCCACTCCTCGGCCAGCTCTTCCTCGCGCGAGCTCGCGTCGCGCACGACCCGCCGCGATTCCCGCTCGACGGGATCCTCGATAGGCAGCAGCCGCTCCGTCACGCGCACCTCGTAGTCGAAGAGGACCTGCCGGAGATCTCCGAGACGCCTGAGAAGCAGGGGGACGGCACGCAGCAGGGCCCCTTCCTCGTCCAGCCGCCTGATCAGACTCGCGAAGTGGAGCAAAGCGGCTCGGACCGTATCCGCGTCAGGCGGACGTTCCCTGCCAGGATCCTCGGCCATCCGTGGAGACCTCCCGTATCGGCTGGAAACCGTGCCGCACCGCGCGGCCGGTCGCCCTGCCACTCACTGCCACTCGCCGCCATCGCGAGGCTGCCACGAAATACCCGCCGGGCGATGCCCTGTTCGGCCCCTCGCAGGCCGGGACCTCGCCGAAGGCGGCGAAGGTAGGAGGAAGGATGAGCCCATTACCTCGAGGCGGAAGCACCGCCTTCACGGTCCCGGCGACGTGCCTGGCGTTCCTCCCGGCGATCTTCGGAGCGTGCTCGCCG
The DNA here is from genome assembly GCA_039588495.1 of Gemmatimonadota bacterium. Classification (GTDB taxonomy): domain Bacteria; phylum Gemmatimonadota; class Gemmatimonadetes; order Palauibacterales; family Palauibacteraceae. Next base: position 11,521 of record JBDGZR010000095.1, read on the forward strand.
GGCTACGTCCTCCGAGCGGGCTGGGAGGAGGCGAAGATCCTCCGGGACCGCCGCCCGATAGCGGATGTGGTGCACGACACGACGACCGCTCCGGAAATGCGCCAGAAGCTCCGCCTCGTTCAGAATGCCCGTGCGTTCGCGGTGCGCCAGCTGGGACTCGACGCCGGCGAAAGCTTCATGAGCTACGCCCGGGTCGAATCCGACACTCTCCTTCTGGTCGTCTCCGCTGCACCGGAGCTTCA
>JBDGZR010000096.1:0-11705 GCA_039588495.1 Gemmatimonadota bacterium
GTTCCGGGCGTCTACATGGCCGGCAGCATCACGCACGGCCACAAGACGTCCGAGGTCTTCATCGAGAACGGCCGCTTCGACGGGGAGAAGATCTTCGCCGACGTTGTGGGAGGATTTTGAGCCGCCTATATTCTTCTGCTATTTTTCCCACGAACGAATAGACGGAAAACACGATGCGAACAGGTATACATCCGGAGTACAAGAAGACCCTGATCACCTGCGCCTGCGGGAGGGTCTCGGAGACGCAAGCGACGGTCGACGAGCTCCACGTGGAGATCTGCTCGCACTGTCATCCGTTCTTCACCGGCCGGCAGAAGCTGGTGGATACGGCGGGCCGCGTGGAGCGCTTCCGAGCCAAATACGGCGCCGGCAGCGGGCGCGTGCCTGCCGCGGCGGAGGATCAGGGGGAGCCCGAAGCGGAGGCTGCCGTTGCCATAGAGGAGCCCGAGGCCGCCTTGGAGGTGCAGGAACCGGAGGTCCTGGAGGTGGAAGACGAGCCGGAGGCAGCCTCTGAAGCCGAGCCGGAGGCTGAAGTAGTGGAAGCCGTCGAGGCCACAGCCACCGACGAGCCGGAGCCCCCGGCTGCGGACGAGCCGGAGGAATCGGCCGAGCCAGACGAAGCGGAATCCGAGAAGAGCTGAGCGTCGACCCGCATCCCCGCCCGCCGGCGCCCCTCGTCGTCCATCCGCGCATCGTAGGGCGACATCGCCGCGCGAGCCACGATTCACATGACTGACACCGCCGCACTTCTCAGCAGACAGGTCCAGGAGCGGAGCGTACGCCATCGCGAGCTCGCCGAACTCATGGCCGATCCGGCCGTCATCGGCGACGTGGCGAGGCTGCGGGACCTCGCGCGCGAGCACGCCGAGCTCGGTCCGATCGTCGAGATCGGAGCCGAGTACGTGGCCGTGTTGGACCAGCTGCAGCAAGCCCAGGAGCTGGCGGCTGGCTCGGAGGACGCGGAGCTGGTCGAGCTCGCCCAGGCCGAGTCGGAGGAGTTGTCTACCCGCAAGGAGCAGCTCGAGGAGAGCCTCCAGCAGCTGCTCGTTCCCAAGGACCCGCTGGACGATCGGCCGGCGGTGCTGGAGATCCGTGCCGGGACGGGAGGCGATGAGGCCGGACTGTTCGCGGCCGACCTCTTCCGCATGTACAGCCGCTACGCTGCCCAGCACGACTGGAACGTGGAGATGATCTCTTCCACGGAGGGAGCGCTCGAGGGCCTCAAGGAGGTCATCTTCGTGGTCCGCGGTCGTGACGCCTACGGCCACCTTCGGTACGAGTCGGGCGTGCACCGGGTGCAGCGGGTTCCAGAGACCGAGAGCTCGGGCCGGATCCACACATCGGCGGCGACCGTCGCGGTCCTGCCCGAGGCCGAAGAGGTGGACATCGAGATCGATCCCGCGGATCTGAAGGTGGACGTCTTCCGCTCATCCGGTCCCGGTGGGCAGTCCGTGAACACGACCGATTCGGCGGTGCGAATCACCCACGAGCCGACCGGCCTGGTCGTGACCTGCCAGGACGAGAAATCACAGCACAAGAACAAGGCAAAGGCGCTCAAGGTGCTCAGGAGCCGCCTTCTGGACCTCAAGGTCGCCGAGCAGGAAGCGGATCGCGCCCGGGAACGGCGGACTCAGGTGGGGACCGGCGACCGGTCCGCCAAGATTCGCACCTACAACTTCCCGCAGAACCGCGTCACAGATCATCGAATCCACCTCACGCTCCACCGACTCGAGGCGACCCTGGGCGGTGATCTCGACGAGCTCGTCGAGGCGCTACGGGTCGCCGGAGCGGAGGAGCGTATGGAGGCGGTCGCCGAGGCGTGAACCGCGGGGACGCCGAGGGGAGGGATCTCCCCGGAGCCCGAAGGCCCGGCGGTCCCAGTCGTCGCCAGGCGCTGGACGGCATCGCTCGCGAGCTCGCGGCGGCCGGTATCGACTCGGCGAGGGTCGAGGCCGAACGGCTCCTCTCGCTCGCCATCGGGATCTCGAGAGCAGACCTCCAGCTCTCTCTGGAATCAGAGCTCTCGGCGGGAGACGCCCGCACGCTGGCTGACGCCGTTCGCCGCCGGTTGGCCGGAGAACCCCTTCAGCACATCGAGGGCAACGTCGAATTCCGGGGCCTCGTGCTCGCCGCCGATCGGCGTGCCTTCGTTCCACGACCCGAGACGGAGCAGCTGCTCGACCGGGTCCTCGAGTGGGCGCGAGAGCGGCAACGAGCTATGCGCCGGGCCGAGGTGCGGCCCGCCGACGCGGAGGGGGTCAGGGTCGTCTCTCGACCCGCCGAACGAGCGTACGTCGACGCGGCGCTGGATGTCGGCACCGGCTCGGGAGCGATCGCGCTGACCCTGGCCGACGAGCTTGTCGCCTCGAGAATCGTCGCTCTCGACCGATCTCGGCAGGCGCTGGAGCAGGCGGCGGAGAACCGGCGCGGGGTCGGCCAAACCGAGGCCAGCATCGAGTTCCGTCTCGTGGAGGGCACGCTCTGGGGGGCCGTGGGCGAAGGGGAGCGCTTCGATCTCATCGTCTCCAACCCACCATACGTCTCGACCACCGAGATGGAGCGCCTGCCCCCCGAGGTGCGGCACGATCCCTCGGAGGCGCTCGTGGCGGGCGCGGAGGGACTCGACGTTATCCGCGAGATCCTGGCCGGCGCCTGGGATCACCTGAGGCCTGGCGGGGCGCTGTTCCTGGAGATCGGGGAAGGACAGGGAGCACGGGTCGAAGAGCTCCTGAGGGAGACCGGTGACTGGGCCAGAACGGCGATCCAGAAGGATCTGGCCGGGAGGGTGAGGTTCGCGTTCGCAGAGCGCCGGTGAGCCTGCAACGGAGGCAGGAAGGGCGCGGTCGCGCCCCGATTATGGCCGCGTTATACTACCGGCTTGACCTGAACCCCCTTGCGTGAAGGCGACGTCCGCCGACGCGCGGCACCCCTTGGACGAGCGGATTCCAATGGCGACCGAAGACCCGCGTGCGGGAATCATGGAGAAAGCGGAGGAGCTCGGCCGCCTGATCTCACAGAGTGCGGAATACAGCTACCTGAACGCAGCCAACCGGGACCTGGCCGATGACCGGGAGGCCACGGAGACGCTCAACGAGATGAGGGCGCTGCAGGAGCGGCTGCTCGGCCACATCTCGCGCGGCGAGGATCCGCCCGCGGAGCTCCAGCAGGAGTACGCGGATTTCCAGGAAAAGGTACAGACGAGCAGCCGCTACCAGTCCCTTATCTCCTCCCAACTCAACTTCGACAAGCTGATGGACAAGGTGCACCACTCCATCGGCGAGGGGATCAAGAAGGGGCAGGAGAGCCGGATCATCATCCCCTCATGAACCGCATCCGCGGGGTACTGGAGAAAGGCCTGCGCGCGACCGTCGAGCCGATCGTATCCTGGCTGACGAACCGCCGCATCCACCCCAACATCCTGTCGACCGCGGGATTCCTGATCACGTGCAGCTCCGGTTTCTTCTTCCACCAGCACCACGTTCGAACGGCCGGCTTCCTGATCCTCCTGGGGGGCGTGTTCGACATCTTCGATGGCACGGTGGCCCGCCGGACGGGGCTCGCGTCACCGTTCGGCGCCTTCTACGACTCGACGCTGGATCGCCTCTCGGAGATCATCGTCTATCTCGGGCTGTTGTCGCTCTACAACGACTATCGACTCGAGCTGGGCGACGTCGGCATGATCTACTGGATATTCCTGGCGATGGGCGGCTCGCTGATGATCAGCTATACGCGGGCACGGGCCGAGGGCCTGGGCGTGCGCTGCGACGTCGGCATGATGCAGCGCGCCGAGAGAGTGATCCTGATCGGGTTCGCGGCACTGCTCTTCGGTGAAGCCACGCTGCTGGGCGTGCAGGGCCTGGCCCTTCGCATCGTGATCATAGGTCTCGCCATCCTCACCAACATCACCGTTGTGCAACGAATCGTCTGGGTATACCAGCATTCGCGCCCCCATGGGCGACCCGAGCCGGAGGCGGTGGTACGCCCGCCGGCCGACGAGTCCCACTTCGCAGAACCACCCGACGCCTGACCGGACTCGAACACTTCACCCAAAACGACCTTAGCGGGGAGAGAATGAACGATATACAGGGAAGCAGCGCGGAAACCGGGACCGAGATCACTCCCGCCCAGGGCAAGCTCGGCGTCATGCTGGTCGGGTTGGGAGCGGTATCGACGACCTTCATCGCGGGAGTCGAGAGCTTTCGGCGCGGCCTGAGCCGGCCCATCGGTTCGATCACCCAGATGAGCACGATCCGACTCGGCAAGCGGACGGACGACAGGTCGCCCCTGGTCAGGGACTTCGTCTCGCTGGCGACGCTGGAAGATCTCGAGTTCGCGGCGTGGGACCCGATCCCGGATGACGCTTACGACTCCGCCAAGGTCTGTGGCGTGCTGAAGCCGGAGGACGTGGACCCGCTCGCCGACTTCCTTCGGAGCATCCGGCCTATGCCGGCCGTGTTCGACAAGCGCTACGTGAAGAAGCTGGACGGCACGAACGTGAAGAGTGCGGAGAACAAGCTCGAGCTGGCGGAGCAGTTGCGGGAGGACATTCGGCGCTTCAAGGAGGAGAAGGGTTGCGACCGGCTGGTGGTGGTCTGGGCCGCCTCCACGGAGGTGTTCATGCAGCCGCAGGATGTGCATGACACTCTGGCCTCGTTCGAGAAGGCCATGGCCGAGAACCACGACGCGATCGCGCCCTCGATGATCTACGCGTACGCGGCCCTGAAGGAGGGCGTGCCGTTCGCCAACGGTGCTCCGAACCTCACCGTGGACATTCCGGCGATGCTCGAGCTCGCCGACGAGACCGGGATGCCGATCTGCGGGAAGGACTTCAAGACGGGCCAGACGTTGATGAAGACGATCCTCGCGCCCGGCCTCAAGGCCCGTATGCTCGGCCTGAACGGCTGGTTCTCCACCAACATCCTCGGCAACCGCGACGGCGAAGTGCTGGACGATCCGGAGGCCTTCAAGACTAAGGAGGAGTCGAAGCTCGGGGTGCTGGAGCACATCCTCCAGCCGGAGATGTATCCCGAGCTCTACGACAACATCTACCACAAGGTGCGGATCAACTACTACCCCCCCCGCGGCGACAACAAGGAGGGGTGGGACAACATCGATCTGTTCGGCTGGATGGGCTACCCGATGCAGATCAAGATCGACTTCCTCTGCCGGGACTCGATTCTAGCCGCTCCGATCGTTTTGGATCTGGCGCTCTTCATGGACCTGGCGGCTCGAGCCGGCCTCCACGGGATCCAGGAGTGGCTCTCGTTCTACTTCAAGAGTCCTCAGGTGGCCGCGGGGCTCTATCCCGAGCACGACATCTTCATCCAGCACTGGAAGCTGAAGAACACGTTGCGCTGGCTGATGGGTGAGGAGCAGATCACCCACCTGGGGACCGAGTATTACGCCGACTACAAGTAGGCAGGCCGAAGGGCCTTCCGGCCGCGGGTTCTTCCTCGTCTTCGAGGGGGTGGAAGGGGCCGGAAAGACGACTCAGGCGCAACGCCTTACGCGGCGTCTCGAGGCGGCCGGCGTATCCTGCCTGATGGCCCGGGAGCCGGGAGGCACGCAGGGCGGCGAGCGGATTCGTGACGTCGTGCTGGATCCGGCGCTCGATCTCGGCCCGGAGGCGGAAACGCTGCTCTACCTCGCTTCGAGGGCCGAGTTCGTCCGGCAGATCGTGCGCCCGGCTCTCGACGAGGGGCGGATCGTCGTGGCCGACAGGTACGAGTTCTCGACGCTCGCCTACCAGGGCATCGGCCGCGGGCTGGGGCTGGAGACGGTGCGCGGGCTCAACTCGTGGGCTACCGGAGGGCTCGAGCCGGATGCGGTGATCCTGCTTCGGATCGATCCATCGGCCGGCCGCGACCGGAAGGAAGAGGAACCGGACCGGTTGGAGCGCGAGTCCGGAGAGTTCTTCCGCCAGGTGGCGGAGGCCTACGACTTGCTTGCCTCCATGGATTCTAGAATAGTGGCCGTCGACGGGCAGGGATCGCCCGAGGAGATCGAGGAGCGCGTGATCGCCGAACTGGTCGGGCGTTGGCCTGGAACATTTGAAGTGCTAAAGCGTTAGCAACCAAGAACTCGCGGTTTCACGAGTCCGGACATCGAGCTCGGGTCGGACGGTGGTCGCCCAGGGATACGGAGGCTGAATGAGGCTCAGGCGAACGTGGCAATCTCCGCTGGCCGTGGCGTTGATCGCGTTGGTGAGTGGTGGATGGCTGCTACAGCAGGGCACCGCCACCGAAGATGCCTACACGCAGTCGAAGCTGCTCGACGAAGTCCTCCGCCTCGTTGCCGAACGCTACGTAGAAGAGACGGAGCCGGCGGAGCTCTATCGTATGGCGATCGACGGCCTCATGACGGAGCTCGGTGATCCTTACACGGACTTTCTCGACCGCGATGAGTGGAAGGACCTGCAGCTCAGCACCACGGGGAACTACGGGGGCCTGGGGATCCGGATCGACGAGCAGGACGGCTGGATCACGGTGGTAGCCGTCCTGCCGAACACCCCTGCCGAGAAGCGAGGGCTGATCACCGGCGATCGAATCGTCGAGGTCGATGGCGAGCCGGCCGAGGGGTGGAGCACCAACGATGCGGTCCAGGTTCTCCGCGGACCCAAGGGCAGCGCGGTACAGCTCCTCGTCATGCGACCCGGAGTCGATCGTCCGATCGAGGTAGAGATCGAGCGTGACGAGATCCACGTCGTCTCGGTCAAGTCCTTCATGGTCGACGACGATGTCGGCTTCGTCCGGCTCGAGCAGTTCAGCCGGGCGGCGCGGGGAGAGCTTCAATCCGCCATCGACCAGCTGCTTTCCGAGGGAGCCGAGTCGTTCATTCTCGATCTGCGCTCGAACCCCGGCGGGCTCCTGGAGGAGGGGATCGCGGTCGCCGACCTATTCCTTCCGCGCGGGGTGGAGGTCGTGGAGACCAGGTCCAGAAACAAGAACGAGAACCAGGCGTATGGCGCGCCGTCCACCGAGCAGTATCCCGGCCTCCCATTGGTCGTGCTCGTCAATCCCTATTCGGCCAGCGCCTCCGAGATCGTCGCCGGAGCCCTGCAGGATCACGATCGGGCGCTCATCATCGGGACGACGACGTTCGGCAAGGGCCTGGTCCAGACGCTGTACCCCCTCTCAGGGGGCAACTACCTGAAGATGACGACCGCCCGCTGGTTCACGCCGAGCGGACGCTCGATCCAGAAGCCCTTCCGGACCGACTTCGCTGCGCTCGCCGGAGAGGCCATTTCGATGGAGGGCGACCCGGTTCACGTGGTCGACGTGACGGACCGGGAGACCTTCTACACGGACGCCGGGCGCATCGTCTACGGGGGCGGCGGGATCACGCCCGACATCACGGTGATGCCGGACACGCTCACGTCGACCGAACAGGTCTTCCGGGAGGAGCTTGCCGCGGCCGAGCTGGCCTTGCGGGATGCCACGTTCCGCTTCTCGGTCCAGTGGGTTCACGACCACCCGGATCTTCGCGATGACTTCGAGATCACGCCGGTCGTTCGAGATGCGTTTTACAACTTCATCGTCGAGGAGAAGGGGATCGAGGTCGACCGAGACCTGTTCGACGACGCCGCCGGTTGGATCGACTGGGAGTTGGGAATCCGCATCGCTCAATCGGCGTTTGGCGAGGAGGCTTCCCTGAAGCGCACCCTCCGCCGGCAGCCGCAGGTCACCAAGGCGATCGCGCTGCTCAGGCAGACGGACACGCCCCAGGATCTGATCGCGCTGGCCGCGAGCGAGAGGGCGGCCATGCAGGGGGTGGACGCGGGACCGGCGCCGACCCCCAACTAGCAGACGCACCGGAGCCGGGTGCCGCCCGGCTCCGTGCCCTGGCTAGCGTCGACAGGTCTTCACCGCATCGATCCGGTGCCACGCCGCCGGCTCCTCATCTTCGCCAAGCTGCCCGAGCCCGGGCGCGTCAAGACGCGGCTCATCCCGAAGCTGGGACCGAACGGCGCGGCACTCCTCTACGAGGCTTTCCTGGACGACACGATCGCCCGCTGCCGAACCGTAAGAGAGGTCGACCTCGAGGTTTGGGCGGCCGGCGGCGAGTCGGCGCCGGACGACGAGCGAGGGGGTGCGGCCTACTTCCACGGACGTCATCCGGGCCTTCGGCTCAGGGATCAGGTAGGAGCCGATCTGGGTGGCCGTTTGCGCCGCGCCTTCGAGACCGCGTTCGAGGAGCGGGCCGACCACGTCGTGGTCACCGGAAGCGACCATCCGACGCTGCCGATCGGGTATGTGTGGGGTGCTTTCACCTTCCTGGTCACAACGGAGGTCGTCGTTGGCCCGTCGACCGATGGGGGGTACTATCTCATCGGCCTTCACCGCCGAGCGTGGCCGAAGGCCGGAGCTCTCTTCGCAGACATGCCATGGTCGACGCCGGACCTGCTCTCCGCGACCCGCGAGCGGGCGCGGAGCCTGGGACTTCGCCACGTGGAGCTGCCGGAGTGGTACGACGTTGACGATCCATCCGACCTGCCGCGGCTCGGCCGAGATGCCGACGCAGACAGCCAAACCGCCCGGGCGTTGGCGCGGCTGGCTGCCCGCGATGAAACGGGTCGCGGCCTGAGAGGGACGGGGAACGATCCGAGGTAGTCTTCGTGCCGCACCGGTTCTTGTTCTCGGCCTGGCCGGGGTCTCGATCTCGGCCGTGTTGGTGCGTCTGGCTGAGGCGCCAGTCAGCGCCATAGCCTTCTGGCGGCTCACGCTGTCCCTGCTCCTCATCCTCCCGCTTCTCGGCATGTCCGGCCAGTGGCGAGAGGTCGCCTCCTTGAGTCGCTCGGAGTGGCGCTGGGTCGCCCTCTCGGGCGGTGCTCTGGCCCTCCACTTCATGACCTGGTTTCTCTCGCTGGACTACACGAGCGTGGCGAGCTCCACCGTGCTCGTGACGGCTCATCCCCTTTACGTGGGTCTGCTCTCGACGCTCTGGTTGCGCGAGCCGCCGTCGAGGCTCGAGTGGGTGGCTATCCTGGTCGCCACCTCGGGCGCCGTGTGGATCGGGTGGGGCGATTTCCGGCTCGGCGAGGGTGCGTTCATCGGCGACCTGCTGGCGGCGCTGGCCGCCTTCTTCGCCGCCCTCTACTTCATCGCCGGCCGCAGGCTGCGGCTGCGCCTCGGGCTGTGGAGCTACGTGGCGCCGGTCTACCTGCTCGCGGCGCTCGTCACCGGCATCTCCATGTGGGTGCGAGGAGTGCCGACGACCGGCTATTCCCTCACCACATGGGCGCTCTTCGCGGGGATGGCGATCGGACCCATGCTTCTCGGCCACACGTCCTTCAACTGGGCGCTGCGCCATGTGCGCGCATATGTTGTCAGCCTTGTCTTGCTGCTGGAGCCCGTCGGAGCCACCGTGCTGGCCGTCCTCGTGCTCGGCGCTGCCGAGCGGCCTTCGATGAACACGGTAACCGGGGGCATCGCGATCCTGATCGGCATGGCGATGCTCGTGCGCGAGCAGGGACGAAGGTCGCCGACCCCGGCGTCCCCGATCACCAACAACGGATAACGGCGGTACGAGTGATCAAGAACACGGTACGTGTGACGCGTGGTACGGAGCTCGAGTCCCGGCACCGCGCTCACGGCATCGTATGCGGTCTCGAATCGGACGAGGAAGCCCAGTTCGGAGACTCGGAGCTCCTCGCCTTCTGGCGCTCGGCGATGAAGCCGTTTCAGGCTCTTCCGCTTGTCACCGATGGGGTTACCGAGACATACGGCTTCGGCTCCACCGAGCTCGCGATGTGCTGTGCCTCCCACGATGGTACGCCCGCTCAGATCGAGATCGTCAGCGCGATGCTGGCTCGCCTGGGCCTGTTCTCCGGCCAGCTCGCCTGTGGGGTCCACCCGCCGTACGACCGGCCCTCGGCGGACGCGGTGATCCGCTCCGGCGGCCACTTCACACCGCTCCACAACAACTGTTCGGGCAAGCACACCGGCATGTTGGCGCTCGCTCTGCATCGAGGCTGGCCGCTCCAGGGATACACGGAGAGCGAGCACGCCGTGCAGCAGCGGATCCGTCGCGAGCTCGAGGGGTGGCTCGATGTGGATCCCGAGATCCTTCGCTGGACGGTTGACGGATGCAGCGTGCCGACCCCCTACCTCTCTCTTCGACAGATGGCGCGGGCCTACGCGCGCCTGGGTCGAGCCGCCGCCGCAGGCGAGAGGGGGTCGGCGGAGGTTGTGAGCGCGATGACGACGCATCCGGAGCTTATCTCGGGCGAGGGGAACTTCGCCACGCGGCTCATGAAGGACACGAAGGGTCGGATCGTAGGCAAGGAGGGCGCCGAGGGAGTGTTCTGTGCGGCGGCCCCCGATCTGGGTTGGGGACTCGCGATGAAGCTCGGTGATGGGAACGCCAGGGCGGCCGGGCCCGCCGTCATCGGGATGATGGAAGCGCTGGACCTCCTCAGCGACGAGGAGTCCGAGAGGTTGGGTGACATGCGGGTACCGCTGGTCAAGAACAGGCTGGGCAGGAAGGTGGGCGAAATACAGGCCGATATGTCTCCCCGGCTGGTTCCGGAGACAGCGCCTCTCTGAGCGACGAGGAGATGAACGGGTCTACGCCGATGGCTGGCGGCCCTGCCTCGGAGAGGGAGGTGCTCGTGCTCGTCTCGGCCGCGCACGCCTCTCGCGACGAAGCGGCGTTGCGTGCGGCTCTGCTCGAGGCCGCCGCGACGGCGGGCCCGGGGCCCATCGAAGAGGTGCTCCTTCAGGCCTATCTCTTCCTCGGCTTCCCGGCGGCGATATGGGCCTTCGGCATCTGGCGCTCGCTCGCGCCCGGTCGCCGCCGCGCGGAGCCCGACGACAGCGACCAGCTCTCGCCGGAAGGGGGCGAGGGCGCGAGCGATCTCGCCTCGGCCTGGCAGCGAGCGGGTGAGGCCGTGTGCGCCCGAGTCTACTCCTCCAACTACGAGAAGCTCAGAAGGAACGTCCAGGCTCTGCATCCCGAGCTCGACCGCTGGATGATCCTGGAGGGATACGGAAAGGTCTTGAGCCGGCCGACCATCGATCTTCCGACGCGCGAGCTTTGCATCGTCGCTTTGCTCGCCGTGACTGGTTGGGAGCCGCAGCTGCACTCGCACCTGCGAGGGGCCCTCAACGCCGGCGCCGAGCCGGCCGAAGCCGAGGTGGCTCTCGAGGCGGGTCTGCGTTACGCCCCGACCGAGGAGTGGCGCCAACGGGCGCGGACGCTCTGGCAGGAGATATTGGGGCGCCATGTTCGTTGACCAGGCCACGATCCACGTCAAGGGCGGGGCCGGCGGCGCCGGTGCGATGGCCTTTCGTCGCGAGAAGGGCGTGCCGTTAGGGGGACCGAGCGGAGGCGATGGGGGTGAGGGAGGCGATGTGGTGCTCGCGGCCGATCCGCAGCTTCACACGCTTCTCGACTACAGCTATCGGCAACACTACAAGGCCGGGCGGGCCGGGCACGGCGAAGGCTCCAATCGCCACGGTGCGGACGGAGAGGAGCTTGTCCTGCCGGTGCCGTTGGGCACGGTGGTAAAGGACGCAGAGACGGGCGAGCGACTGGGGGAGCTCCTGGAAGCCGGTGATCGGCTCGTGGCCGCACGAGGTGGGCGGGGCGGACGCGGAAACGCCGCGTTCGCCACGGCGACGCGTCAGGCGCCGCGGCACTGGGAGCCCGGTGAATGGGGCGAAGAGCGAAGCCTCGTGCTGGAGCTGAAGCTGATCGCCGACGTC
>JBDGZR010000097.1:0-11627 GCA_039588495.1 Gemmatimonadota bacterium
GCGGATGTTGAAGAAGCTGATCCACGAGATGCACCGCCGGTCGCTCTGGCAGGTGCTCATCATCTACCTCGGCGCCTCCTGGCTGGTTCTTCAGGCCGTCGACACGCTGGCCGGCGCGCTCAGCTTGCCCGAGTGGGCGCCTCCGCTGGCGCTCTTCCTCCTGATCGTGGGCTTTCCGATCGTGTTGGCGACGGCCTTCGTCCAGGAAGGACTGGGCGGCCAGGCGCCGGCCGGGGCGGCAGACGCCTCGCCCGAGGATACTTCGCCGGCGGCAGGAGATCCTGCAGGAGCGGCCCGTACCGAAGACGCGACCGGTGAGATTGCCCTGGGCGAGCCCAGCTCTCAGGAACGCGCCGCCGCCGCCCGAACCCATCACAAGCTCTTCACCTGGCGGAACGCTCTTTTTGGCGGTGTAGGAGCCCTGGCTCTCCTGGGCGCGCTCACCATCGGATACATGACGAGCCGCACGCTCGGCATCGGTCCGGCTGCCACCCTTGTCGCGCGCGGCGTCCTCGAGGAACGCGCCACGATCATCCTCGCCGAGTTCGACAGCCGGACGGGCGATTCCCTCCTGGCGCGGGCCGCCACCGAGGCGTTCCGAATCGACCTCTCCCAGTCCGATGCAGTCCGCGTCGCCGAGCCCGCCTTCATCGCCGATGCGCTGAGGCGGATGCAACGGAATCCCGACGAGGAACTGGACTACAATCTGGCCAGGGAGATCGCGCAGAGGGAGGGAGTAGCCGCCATCGTCGATGGCGACATCAACTCGGCGGGCGGCACCTTCCTGCTGGCGACGCGACTCACCTCGCCCGAGACGGGCGAGGAATACGCTGCCTTCCGGGAGACCGCCAAGGATTCTACTGAGATCGTGCCCGCGCTGGACAGGCTCTCAAAGAAGCTCCGCGAACGCATCGGCGACTCCTACAAGACTCTGCGGAGCGACGAGCCACTCGAGCAGGTAACGACGGGCAACCTGGAGGCACTGCGCAAGTACTCACAGGCCGTGCGCGCTCTAGATATGGGCGGGAACCCGCAGCGCGCCGTCACGCTCCTCGAGGAGGCGGTGAGGCTCGATCCCGAGTTCGCGATGGCCTGGCGAAAGCTCGGTGTACAGCTGGGAAACCAGGGCGACAGTCGGACGCGCCAGGTGGAGGCTCTGAGCATGGCGTTCGAGTACCGCGACAGGCTCGCCGAGCGCGAGCGGTACCTGACGATGGCGTCCTACTACACGACCGTTACCGGAGAGACCGACAAAGCCATCGCCGCATACCAGAACATGCTCGACGTGAACCCGGACGACACCTGGGCGCTGAACAACCTGGGGATAATCTATGGGCGCCTGAGGAACTTCGAGCGCTCCCTGGAGCTCTACAACCGCGCGACCGCGGCGGATTCCTCTTCGTCGCTCCATCGACAAAACGCGTTCGCCGCGCTCGTCTCGCTCGGACGGCTGGAAGATGCCGACAAGGTGCGTGAGGAGTTCGCGAGCCGCTTTCCGACGAACCCAATCAACTTCTTCCTGGAGGGCAACCTGGCGGCCGTTAGGCGCGACTTCGGGGAAGCCGAGGCGGTCTACCGCCGCGCCGTCGAGGGAAGCCGGGGCATCCCGCAGCTTCAGGCCGGTGCCGAGTTCGGGCTCTACGGGATACTCACCACGCAGGGGCGCCTCGCCGAAGCAGGGGAGCATCTCACGACGGCCACGGACCTGCAGGAAGGGCGCGGCGTTCCCGCCGCTCGGCTGAACTCGGCAATCGGCGAGGCGTTCACCGATATGACCGTGAGACGCGACACGGCGGCCGCCCGCTCTCGTCTGGAGGCAGCCCTGCAGGCCGACCCGCTCTCGGAGATTCCCGCGCTCGAGCGCCCCTACTTCCAGCTGGCAGGCGCGTACGCACTCGTAGGCCAACCGGGAAGGGCGAGAGAGTTCTGGGACGAGTATCAGCAGGTCGTTCCGCCGGAACTCCGCGGCGACGACGAAGTTCAGAGACACGCGGTTCCCGGCCTCATCGCCTACGCAGAGGGCCGGTACGACGAGGCGATCGATGAGCTCCGGCGCGCCGATGTCGGCCAGTGCCTCACCTGTACGCTCTACGGGTTGGCTCAGGCCTACGAGCGTGCCGGCCAGGCGGATTCTGCCCTGGCCACGTACGAGCGCTACCTCGACGCCACGAGCATTGCGCAGACGTTTACCGACCCCGGTAGCCTGGCGGCGATCCTCGAGCGTCTGGGGGAGATGTACGACGAGCGCGGCGACTGGGAGAAGGCTGCCGAGTACTACGCCCGCTTCGTCAACCTCTGGCAGGGGGCCGATGCACAGCTGCAGCCCCGCGCCGAGACCGCGCAGAAACGGCTCGACGCGATCTTCGCCGAGCGCGGCTGACGAGGGTGAGCGCTTGAGCGGCTTCAAGGGCCTGGTCCAGGAGGTCCACCGGCGCTCGCTCTGGCAGGTTCTGGGCATCTATCTGGGCGCCTCGTGGGTCGTGCTCCAGGCCGTCGAGATCCTGACCGAGAGCGTCGGCCTTCCCGACTGGGTACAACCGTTCGCGATCGTTCTCCTCTTGATCGGATTCCCCATCGTCATCGCCACGGCCTTCGTGCAGGAGGGGGTTGGCGTCCGCGATCCGGGGCCCGCCAGTGGCGATCAAGAGCTGGGTCGCGTTCCTGGAGCCGCCGGAGAGGCACTGTCTGCGGCGGCCGCGAGCGACTCTGAAGATCACGCCGCGTCCGTGATCGGCGCCGCCGCGCCTGAGGAGAAAGCCGCGCATCACCACATCTTCACGTGGCGCAATGCCCTGCTCGGCGGAGCAGGGGCGTTCACGCTCCTCGGGATCGTAACGGCTGCGTGGATCATCATGCGGACGGCGGGCGTCGGACCGGCAGCGACCCTGGTCGCGGCGGGCGTCCTCGACGAGCGCGACCGGGTCATCCTGGCCGAGTTCAGCAGCCAAACCGGCGACAGTCTCCTGGCCCGGGCGGCGACGGAGGCGTTGCGGGTCGACCTGACCCAGTCGCAGGTCGTTACCGTCGTCGAGCCGCGCTATGTGGCCGAAGTCCTGGGGCGGATGGAGCGCGATCCCAACGATCGCCTCACCCGCGACCTCGCGAGCGAGGTCGCGATCAGGGAGAGCATCAAGGCTCTCGTGGCCGGCGAGATCAACTCGGCCGGCTCCGGCTACGTGCTCACCGCGGAGGTCATCGCTGCCGAGGGGGGCGAGGTCCTGGTCTCCCAGAGGGCCAGCGCCGCCGATTCGACGGAGATCATCGGCGCCATCGACAACCTTTCGAAGCGGTTGAGGGAACGAATCGGCGACCCTCTCCGGGCGATCCAGACGGACGACCCGCTGGAGCAGGCGACGACGGCGTCCCTGGACGCGTTGCGCATGTACTCCCAGGCCGTGCGGGCAATCGAGGTCGAAGGCCGGCCGGACAAGGGCATCACACTCCTGGAGGAGGCGGTGGCCCTGGACTCCTCCTTCGCCATGGCCTGGCGGAAACTGGGTATTGCGCTCGCGAACCGGGGGGAGGAGCCCTCCCGGGCGGTAGATGCCCTGACCCGCGCGTACGAGCATCGGGAAAGACTCACGCGGGTCGAACGCTTCATCACGATCGGCAGCTACTACGACAACGTGACGAACGAGACCGAGAAGTCGATCGCGGCCTACGAGAACGCGCTCGAAGCCTTTCCCGAGCATCCCTGGGTGCTGAACAATCTCGCGCTCCAGTACGGTGAGCTGGGCGACATGGAAACCGAGGAGCGCTACCTGGAACGCGCGATTCGGGCCGACTCCACGAGCCCCAACTCCTATCTGAACCTCGTGATCGTTCAAGCGGCTCTGGGAAAACGGGAGGAGACCTACGGGACGTTGGCCGTGTTCGAGGGCCGTTTTCCGGAGAGCCCGAGGACCGCGGAGCTACGCGCCGTTCTCGCGGGCAGCGAGGGCGATTACGATCGGGCGGTGGAGAATCTGGAGGCTGTTCGCCAGCGGGAGGCGCGGAGCCTCTTCTGGCGTGCCTACACGAGCAGCCTACTCGGTCATGTGGCTGCGGTGCAGGGCCGACTTACGGAAGCGGAGCGCCATTACCTCGATGAGGTCGCTGCCAGCCAGGAGCGAGGGCTCGAAGACCGGTCGCTGGAGGTCGCTCTGAACGTCGCCTTTCTGAGGGCGAGGGTCGCCCGTGATGCCGGCCGTGCGCTGAGCATTGCTGATTCGGCGTTGCAGGTGCTGCCCTTTTCCGAACTGGACCCGCTCGATCGACCGTATCTGAGTCTCGCTTCGGTCTATGCGTGGGCTGGACGGCCTGATCGGGCGGGCGAGGTGCTGGAGGAGTTCGAGGCGGCCGACCTCGTCGGCTCGTATGAGAACGCCGAGCGGGATCTACATTGGATGCGTGGTAACATAGCCCTCTCCGAGGGTCGCCACGACGAGGCGATTACCGAGTTCCGCCGCACCAATTCACGAGCCGGCGCGTGTCGATTGTGTGCCCTCGCCTCCCTGGGCGAAGCCTTCGCGGCGGCGGGACAGGCCGATTCGGCGATCGCCGTCTACGAGCGGTACGTAACGACGCCAGCGGCCTACCGAATCTTCGGCGACCGCAACGTCCTCGGCTCCACCTACGAGAGCCTCGGACAGCTTTACGATGAGCGTGGCGACTGGGAGAAGGCCGCCGAGTACTATGCCCGCTTCGTGGAGCTGTGGCAGGAGGCGGACTCCGAGCTGCTGCCCCGAGTCGAGGCCGCGCAGAAACGGTTAGACGAGATCTTCGCGGAGCGCGGCTAGCACAGTGTTCGATCTCAAGAGCCTGGTCCACGAGGTTCACCGCCGCTCCCTCTGGCAGGTGGTAGGCATCTACCTCGGCGCATCCTGGATCGTGCTTCAGGTCATCGAAACGCTCACCGAGACCGCCGGTCTTCCGGATTGGATCGGCCCGTTCGCGATCGTTCTCCTCCTCGTCGGCTTCCCGATCATGCTCGCGACGGCCTTCATTCAGGAAGGCCTGGCGAAGAGCAAGGAGCGTGAGCCGGTCTCCCCGACAGCGACCACTGAGGAAAGCGGAGTCCGAGCTCCCGGGGAACCTCCAACAGCGACGGCCGCAGTGGAGGCGGAAGCTCCCACTTCGCCGACCTCGGAGCAGCCAGCCCGGTCCACGACCTCCGCGCTGGGTGCGCACCACCGGATCTTCACCTGGCGCAACGCGCTCCTCGGCGGCATCGCCGCCTTCACACTTCTGGGCATCGTGACGGCGGCCTGGATCGCCATGCGGACGGCCGGCATCGGGCCGGCGGCCACGCTGGTCGCGCAGGGAGTCCTGGACGAGCGGGATGCGATCATCCTCTCGGATTTCGAGGGTAGGGCTGGCGATTCGGTGATGGCTCAGATCGTCACCGAGGCTCTCCGAGTCGATCTCTCACAGACGGACGCCGTGCGCCTGGCCGATCCCGCCTTCGTGAACGCGGCGCTGCGGCGCATGGAACGGGACGGCGGGCGTCTGGACATGGAGGTCGCGAGAGAGGTCGCATTGCGGGAGGGTATCAAGGGGGTCATGGGCGGCGAGATCGGAGCCGTCGGCAGTGGCTACGTGCTCACCGCGCAGCTGGTGGCCCCCGAGAGCGGAGAGATCCTGATCTCGGAGCGCGAGACCGCTGCCGATTCCTCCAAGATCATCGGCGCGATCGACAAGCTGTCCCGGAAGGTCCGCCAGCGCTTCGGGGGGTCCCTGAGATCGATCCAGAGCAAGCCGGCTCTCGAGGGCGTGACGACGGGCAGCATCGATGCCCTGAGGAAGTACTCGCAGGCCGTGCGCGCAGTGGACACAGGAAGAAGCCAGCGCGGAATCGCCCTGTTGGAGGAGGCGGTGGAGCTGGATCCCGAATTCGCGATGGCCTGGAGAAAGCTGGGAGCTACGTTGACCGGAGCCGGCGAGCAGGAGGCCCGCGCCGTACAGGCCTACACGCGGGCCTACGAGCATCGTGACCGTCTCACCGAGCGCGAGCGGTACCTGACGACCGGGATCTACTTCACGTTCGTCACCGAAGAGCCGGAGGCCGCGATCCACGCCTATCAGAGCCTGCTCGAGATCGATCCGGACGACAGCTGGGCGCTGAACAACCTCGGCCTGGTCTACGGAGGAAACCGTGACTTCGATAGAGCCGCTGACCTCTATCGGCGCTCGCTGGAGGCGGATTCTACCAACGCGGCGATCCCGTACTCCAACCTAGTGGGAACGCTCGTAGCTTCCGGTCGACGAGAGGACGCCGAGAGGGAGCTGGCAGAGTGGTCCGCACGATATCCGGACGCCAACCGACCCGTCGCACAAGCGGCCCGGCTGGCAGCACTGAGAGGTGAGCGCGAGACCGCGGTCCAGCGCCTGGGAGAATTGCGGGAACGCGCCGCCGGCAACCCCTACTGGATGGGCGTGGCGGACGAGGGGCTGGCGCAGTTGGCGCTTGCGGAGGGCAGGTTTGTCCAGGGCGAAGCTCACTTCGCCGATCGCCTGGAGACGCTGAGCGAGCGTGGCCTCGGGGGCGCCTACCTTGAAGCCGTGGCGCTCCGGGCGGCTGCACGCGCCGTTGTCTTGGGAAGCCTGCCGGATGCCAATCGAGACCTCAGTGCCGCGCTCGCCGAGTACCCGCTTGCCGAGATGGAGCTTCTGGATCGTCCCTACACCCTGCTCGCCACGGCCTTCGCCATCACCCAGGACCCGGAGCAGGCTCGATCACTGTTGCAGGAGTTCGAGAACGAGCTGGCGCCAGAGTACCGTCGCGGAACGCTGGACAACGCGGCCGAGCGGGCGCGGGGCCAGATCGCGCTCGCGGAGGGCAGATTCGATGAGGCGATCGGTCACTTCCGCCGATCCGATGAGGGCATTTGTCGCCTGTGCCCGCTGCCGGGCCTGGCTGCCGCCTATGAAGGGGCTGGAGAGAGGGACTCTGCGATCGCGGTTTTCGAGCGGTACGTAAAGACCCCCAGTCTGAATCGCTTGATTGGTGATCAGGTTTACCTCGGCGTCACCTACGAACGGCTGGGCCAGCTTTACGACGAGCGTGAGGATTGGGAAAAGGCGGCCGAATACTACGCGAAGCTCGTAGAGCTCTGGCGTGAGGCGGACCCCGAGCTGCAGCCGCGCGTCGATGCCGCGCAGAAACGGCTGGACGCGATCTTCGCCGAGCGCGGTTAGAGAAAGGCATTCCCGGTTGCGGCTCCTGATACTGCTGATCGGTGCCATCGTCGTGGCGGTCGGGGCCGTCGGCATGCTCAAGCCCGCCTCGTTCCGCGCCTGGCTGGGCTTTTTCACGAAGGGGAACCGTCTCTACGCGGCCTTGCTCTTTCGGATAGTCGCGGGCGCAGCTCTCGTGGCGGGAGCGTCGGGCACCCGTATGCCCCAGACCGTGTTCTGGCTGGGAGTTCTCTTCGTCGTAGCGGGGATCTCCGGATTCTTCATGGGGGTGGGACGGCTTCGGGCGATGGCGAAATGGTGGGGCCAGCGATCGAACGGCGTCGTGAGAGGTTGGGCCCTAACGGCGATGACGCTCGGGGCGGTTCTGGTCTACGCGGCCATCTGACCGTAGGGGAGAAGAGAACGCCCCGACGGCGGTCTCGCAGGAGAAACCACCGGCAGGGCGCCTCGACTCGGCGTTGGATGCGTGCGAGGTTTGACTCCGCGTCCCTATCCGACCACCCTCACGTACAGCATCCGTGGCCGCCGAGTAATTCGCTTCTTTCTCAACATCATCCACCCCCCATCCGCATCGTCATCATCATCCACCCCATCTATCTTTCACGACTGCTCATGATCCGGTGACTTCTCCCTCGAAGTCACCCGTTTAGACATGACCGGCCGCGAAAGGGTTGCATATGAAACACCCGGCCGGCGGACAGGTAGTGAGAGAGTCGGCGGGCGCGGGAGCGCTCGAGCGGGACTCTCATTCAAGAGGTTGTCAGTGCGTCGCAGCCCTCTCTTCATGACGGCGGGCCTTTACAGCGCGATCCCGATCCTCGCCGTCGCGGTCCTCCTCGCGCCTGAGGCCGACGAGCCCACCGGTGCGCCGGATCACGCGCCCGAGTCTACCGCCTGCGCGGCGCCCGCTCCGATCCGGATCGAGATGACGCCGACCCGGCGCGCCGGCGGGGCGAGGGCCGTCTACGAGATGCGGTTCTCGTCCTCGACCTTCGGCGTGGCGGTCTCCGAGGCCGGCCACTACATGTACGATGTCGAGGTGTCGGTCACGGGGTTGCCGGAAAGGGCCGGAGCCGTGTTCGTAGTCTGGGCGGCGACGTCCAATCTCGAGGAGTGGATCAACCTCGGCCCGATCACCAACGATCAACCGGTCGCCGGGCAGGTCGGCTGGAACAAGTTCATCGTGTTCGTGACCGCCGAGAGGTCTGTCGACGCCGACTCCTGGAGCCAGGAGTTCTATTTCTCGGCCCTCTCTCCCAGCTCCCGCATGCACACCATGATGGGTCACGGCCCGTTCTCCTCGGAGCCCTGTCTGGACGCACGTAATTGAGGCGGAGCTTCCCAGCCCTCTCCTTGCGCCAGGGAGCAGCGGGCCTGCTTCTCCCGCTCATCTCGATCGCCGTCCTCTTCCTCGTCCTCCCGCTCCGCCCGGCCCTGGCTCAGTCAGATCCGGAGGGTACGGGGCACAGCCACATGCCGTCCGACACGGGCGGGGCCGATTGGCGGATGCCTCCGATGAAGACGTCGATGCCGATGCTCCCGCCGCTCATGCGGCTGAGGCCGAGCGTCACCCCGTTTCTGCCGGGCGAGGGTGTGGATGTCGCCTCTCTCTCGGAGGCGACGCCCGGTCGAATCGTGGATCTGGCGGATGGCGACACGCTGGCCCTGGAAGCGAGCCTGGTGCGGCGGACGATCCGCGGGCGCACCTACGTGATGTACGCGTTCAACGGCCAGCATCCCGGCCCGTTGATCCGGGTGTCGCAGGGTGCCGAGATCGTCGTCGACTTCACGAACCAGATCGACCTGCCGACATCCGTGCACTGGCACGGCGTCCGGGTCGAGAACCGGTATGATGGCGTTCCGGGCGTGACCCAGGATCCGGTCCAGCCGGGCGGCCGCTTCATATACCGCGTGCGCTTCAAGGACGCGGGGATCTACTGGTATCACCCGCACCACCGCGAGGACATCCAGCAGGATCTCGGGCTCTACGGCAACATGTTCGTTCGGCCGGCCGCGGCCGATTACTTCGGACCGGCGAACCGGGAGGAGTTCCTCGTCCTCGACGACCTGTTGATCGACGAGACGGGTCTCTATCCGTTCGGCGAGGAGGCGGCGACACACACCCTGATGGGCCGCTTCGGCAACGTCTTTCTCGTCAACGGAGAGCCGGACTTCGGCCTCGAGGTGAACGGAGGGGAGGTCGTCCGCTTCTTTCTCACCAACGTCTCCAACACGCGGGTCTTCAACCTCTCGTTCGAGGGCGCCCGCATGAAGGTCGTAGGTGCCGACATCGGGAAGTTCGAGCGCGAGCGGTGGGTCTCCAGCGTCGTGCTCGCACCGGCGCAGCGCTACGTGGTCGATGTGCGGTTCGAGACGGAGGGTCCCGTAGCTCTCACGAACCGCATCCAGGCGATCGATCACTACCTGGCCACCTTCGAGCCTCGCGTCGACACGCTCGCCGTCGTGGCAGTATCGGATGAGGCTGCCGCCGAGGATCACGCCGAGGCGTTCGAGATCCTGAGAGAGAACGCGGACGTAATCTCCGAGATCGACGCATATAGAGGGTACTTGGACCGCGGCCACGACTACGAGCTCGAACTGACGCTGCGCGTCGGCAACCTGCCGCTCACCATCAAGCAGATGATGCAGCTCGACACCCTCTACGTCCCGCCGGTCGAGTGGAACGACGCCATGCCGATGATGAACTACGTCGCCTCCAGCCGGGAGGTCACATGGGTGCTGCGAGACCAGGGGTCCGGCGCCGAGAACATGGAGATCGACTGGCGCTTCCAGG
Source organism: Gemmatimonadota bacterium (assembly GCA_039588495.1). Lineage (GTDB taxonomy): Bacteria > Gemmatimonadota > Gemmatimonadetes > Palauibacterales > Palauibacteraceae. The sequence goes on from JBDGZR010000097.1 coordinate 9,971, forward strand.
TTGGCGATGTCGTTAAGATACGTCTACACAATGATATACGTGCTCTGCATCCGATGCAGCACCCGATGCATTTTCATGGCCAGCGGCTGCTGGTGCTGGCGCAGGATGGGGTCGCGAACGACAACCTGGTCTGGAAGGACACGGTGCTGCTGCCCACGGGAGCCACCACCGATATCTTGCTCGAACTCTCGAACCCGGGTCGGTGGATGGCTCATTGCCACATCGCCGAACACCTGGAGGCGGGGATGAAGATGGTATTCCAAGTCGAATGATCGACGCGAACCGAGCTGAGAGGTAAGGCGATGAGGTTGTTGCGATGGGATGCGGTCACGATCACCGCGTGCTCGGCAGCGGTGTGCTCGATCGCCGCGAGCGCGGGCCCGCTCCAAGCGCAGGAAGCGGAGGCGACTCGAGGGACGGCCAACATCGAGGTGTTGTCGCACACACCGCTCGGCGCCGCGATGACCGTGGCCGACCTGGAGCTGGAGCAGGAGCTCTCGAGGCCCTACGCCTACGTGGCTCGCCTCCTCGACGCGGGATTCGACATCATGGATCTCTCCGATCCGGCAAGCCCGAAGGCCATCTACGAGTGGAGGATCGAGAACGCCGACCTTCACCGCGGAATCGGAGCGATGGACGCCAAATACTTCAAGCACGACGGCCGATACTACTTCGTCCAGTCCTTCCAGTTCTTTCCGGGCGGGCCGGACGGCGACCTGGGGGCGATCGTGTTCGACGTGACCGATCTGCCCGACGTCTCCAAGGTCAAGGAGGTGGGCCGCATCCGGGCGCCGGACTACCCGACGGGCTTCCACAACATCTTCATGTACAAGCACTCCGATGGCCGGCCGCTCCTGTTCACGACGACGAGCGGGCCGTTCGTGAACGTCTACGACATGGAGCGCTTTCTGGACGGCGACGAGGCGTACGGGCTCGTGACGCAGATCCCGGTTCCCGAGGGACCGATGGTCAACGAGGTCGGGATCAACGGCTATCACGACTTCTACGTCGGCTTCGATCCCGCCACGGGCCAGGACAAGTTCTACGGCGGTGGCGCGGGTGGATACTACGTCTACGACATCACGAGTCTGGACGACATGACGCTCGTCGCGTCCGTGACGGGCGTCCCGGGCGTCACCTGGGGCCACACGGTCACCCCGACCCCCGACGGCCGATACATCGTGGGCGAGACCGAGTACCAGTACGCGCCGCTCCGGATCTTCGACCTCAAGCCGGCTCTGGACGGCGAGGTGGCGACGGTGAGGCTCCCGATCTCCGCCTGGACGGCCAACTGGGAGAACCTGGCGCACAACCACGAGGTCCGGTGGCCCTACGTCTTCGTCTCCGCGTATGAGGATGGCCTCCAGATCTTCAACATGCGCGACCCGGAGAACCCTCACACGGTGGCCTACTACGATACGTACGATGGCCCGCACGCCGTCGGCATGTGCTCGGACAAGGTGTGCAACGGCGCGTTCGGCGTTGACGTCCGCAACGCGGATGGTCTGATCGTGATCAGCGACATGTCGACGGGCTTCTGGACCTTCAAGTGGGAGGGGTTCGAGGGGTGGAACGGGCACGACTGGGGGATGCCGAACATCTCCAGCGCCCAGGACTGGGAGAACGGGCCCGAGAGAGCCGATCAGGCCGAGCTCCA
>JBDGZR010000098.1:0-11591 GCA_039588495.1 Gemmatimonadota bacterium
GGCCACGCGCACGGCTCCCAGCCCGTATCCGTCGGCCTTGATCATCGGAAGAAGCCGGGACCCGGGGAGCAACGCGGCCAGCCGCTGGGCGTTCCGGCGAATCGCCGAGAGGTTCACTTCTACCCAGGCTCGGCGACGGTCGTTTGACTCCGTTTTCAAATCGCGCCTAGTATATCCCGGCCATGCCCGGCCAGCAACGTAACTCTCGTGATGAAGGCAGCTTCTCAGAGCCCGTCGATCCTCTCGTAAGGGCTCTCCGCACGCAACGTGAGGCCGCCTCCCTCAACTTCGATTGGCCCGATGCCCGCGGTGCGCTCCAGAAGCTGCTGGAGGAGATCGAGGAGCTGGAGGCGCTGCTGCCCCCGGACGCCACCGGCGATCCGGCCACCGGCGAAGCCATCGCAGCCATCGAGGAGGAGGTGGGGGATCTTCTCTTCGCGGCGGTCAACGTCGCCCGGCTATGCGATGTGCCACCAGGCCCGGCGCTGTCGAGCGCCACCGAGAAATTCGAGCGGCGCTTCGCCGAGCTTCTCTCCCGGGCGAAGCGGCAGGGCATTGACCCGCGCCGCGTCTCGCTCGAAGAGCTGGATCTGTTGTGGGAGAGCGTGAAGCTGGAGGAACGGGACCGGGCCTAGCGGGCCATCCCGGAAGCGCGGAAGGCACCGACGGCGCCCAGTCGTCCTAGCTCCGCTGCTCCAGGAAGCGCTGGAACGGCGATCCGGCGACCCCACCCTCCGCCGGGCGGCGCAGCGACCTCACTTCCGCGCCGAACCCCTCCTCGACGATGGCTCGCGTCTTAAAGGCATCCAGCCCACCACCGAAGTAGGGGCCCTGTGCCCTCTGACAGCCCAGCTGAAACAGCCGGGTCAGCTGATCCCCGTTCTCGATCCCGGCGGCGATCGCCTCGGCCTCGATGATCCTGGCGAGCTCGACGATGGTCCGCGCTACCAACCACTGGGTGGGTCGATTCGACGCTCCGACCAGGAACGCACGGTCGATGATGAGACCGCACGGCCTCAGGCGGTGCAGGTTGGGAAGCGAGGAGTATCCGGTGCCGAAGCCTTCCATCACGACGCCGATCTCGAGCGCGCCGAGGCTGGCCAGGATCTGGGCCGCCTGACCCGGAGATTGTGCGAGAACGCCCTCCTGGACCACCAGCCTGAGAAGGTGTCCTTCCAGGTCCGTGTTGGTGAGAACATCCCACGCCTCCGTCACGAGGTCCGGGCTGTAGAACTGCTCGGAGGAGAGCACGAGCGCCGCATACGGTGGAGAGTCCGGCCGTTGACTTCGCCACTCGATTACCTGCGTCGCGGCCTGGCGCAGGCTCCAGGAGAGGAGGGCGGAGACGGCCGGCCCTGCCCCCGATTCCGGGAGGAACTGCTCGGGAGCCAACCTGCCACGCTGCGGATGCAGCCACTTGGCGCGAGCCTCGAAACCCGCCACGCGCCCGCTGCGAAGCGATACTACGGGCTGGAACTCGAGCGCCACCTCGCCGTCGCGTAGCGCCTCGGCGATGTCCTCCTCGCGAGGCCGAGCGCTGTTGGAGCGGGGTTGCTCGGCCATGTCGAACACCCTCGCATGCTCATCGCCGAAAGCGCGGCTGGCGCGCAGGGCTGCCGTGGCGTCCCTGAGGATGGTCTCCGCGTACTCGTACGCCGGGTTGCTCAGAGCCAGGCCGATGCTGGCGGTGGCGCTCACCTCTTCATCATCGAGGCGGTAGGGCCGGCGGATGGCCTCCTGCATGCGCTCGGCAGCGACGTTGGCGTGCGTCAGGCCGTCAGAGTCTTCGAGGAGGATCGTGAACTCGTCCTCACCGGTTCGGGCGATCGTGTCCGCAGGCCGCACCGCAGATTCCATGCGGCGACACAGGGCAAGGAGGAATTCCTCGGAGGCCCTCAGCCCGAGCCGGTCCCGCACCTGCCGCAGCCCTTCGAGGCCGACGCAGGCCACGGCAAACTGTACGTCCGGGTTCCTCTGCCGGCGTCGCAACGCCTGCTGAAGCCTGTCCAGAAGGAGGCGCCGCCGCGGGAAGCCGGTCAGCGCGTCGTACATCCCGTCCCCACCCTGAGAGCCGCCGTCGCGCAGCCGCACCGCCATCTCGTTCAGCTCAGCGGCCTGTGCTCGAGCGTGCCTCGCGGCCACTCGAACCGCGCGATCCGCGCGCTCGCTGCCGGCCACGACCTCTAGCTGTCGGAGCGCGAACTGGACGGCTTGTAACAGCGGGTCGGAAAGCGGCCCCGGTTCCTCGGCAAAGAAGGCGACCACGGCGACGACCTCGCTTCCGAAGAACACCGGAAACGCGAACGCCGCCCGCAAGCCCGATCCGAGCGCCACGTCGCCCTCCTCGAGCGCCTCGGCGTCGATCTCGTCGAGCATGACCGGAAGACCCGATTCCAGGGCGCGGCCTACGAGCGTCCCGGCCGCCTCGGTGGTCGCCGGGGAGTCCCACCCAGCCAGCTGGAGGTGGCCATCCCGCCGGTGCCAACGACCGAGAGCCTCACGGAGGCCGTCGTACAGGCCGTCCTCTGCCGCGCACCACGTCTCCGTCCGTGAGTCGGTCAGCGGATCGACGGATGCGTAGCCGGCGGCGAAAGAGGCGAAGCGGCAGAAGTGCTCCAGCGTCCGCGAGACGGCCTCCGAGAGATCCTCGGCCTCCGACAGGTCGGCGGCCAGGTCGCGATACAGTCCGATCATCTCGGCGGCCCGCTCGTCCGATGAGTCGATCACGGACTCGACCGACTCGACGGGCTCGACCCGCGACGCCGCGGGCTCTGGCCGCCCCCTCGCGCTCCCCGCGCCGTCGCCTGCACCTCCGGACCTCTGGGCCTTGGCAGCCCTGGCAGCCTTGGAAGCCGTGGCGCCCTTACCGGTTTGTGAAGCTTTCGGGGCCTTTGAGCCGCGGGAGGCTTTGGCGCCCTTCCCGGAGGCCCTGCTGTTCTTCGCAGTGGAGTTGGCGGCCTTCTCGGAGCTCTCGGAGCCCTCGGCGCCCTCGGCGCCCTCGGCGCTTTGGGACGTGGCGGTGCGCTTTTCCTTGCTCATTCTGCGATCGTGCCCGTCCTTCGCTTTTCGCCAACGATCCATGCGAGTTGCCGCAGGATTCGGCCGATATTACCGCCGTCGCGCGATAACTTCCGAGCAGATTGGCCGGGTTGCCGCGCGGTCTATCAGAAGCTCGGGAAAGACAGTGCAATCTCGGTTCCAGCCGGCCGATGGGCGGTGGTGGCGGCCAAAGTCCGGCGCGCGCGCCGTGGCGAGGCGAGGAGAGGGGTGGCGCGGAGGAAGGCTAGGGCTTCAGACGCGTCATGAGCCGCGGGAAGGCGATAGCCTCGCGAAGGTGGTCGAGCCCGCAGATCCAGGCAACCGTGCGTTCCAGGCCGAGGCCGAACCCGCTGTGGGGGAAGGTCCCGTAGCGTCGAAGGTCGAGGTACCAGTCGTACGCGTCCTCGGGAAGCTCCTCTTCGCGGATCCTCGCCAGCAGCAGGTCATAGTCGTCCTCACGCTGGCTGCCGCCGATGATCTCGCCATATCCTTCGGGCGCGATCAGGTCGTTGCACTTGACGGTTCGCGGGTCTTCCGGGTTCTCCTTCATGTAGAAGGCCTTGGCACGCTTCGGATAGTCGTAGATGAAGACGGGTACCGCGCGCCCCTCGGCGATCTTCGTCTCATCCTCCGCGCCCAGGTCCGATCCCCACTCGATCTCGCTGCCCCCCGCCTGGAGGAACTCGACCGCCTCCGTGTAGCTGATCCGGTCGAAGGGCGGACGTACCGCCTCCAGGTTCTCGATCTTCCTCTCAAGCACCGCGAGATCCGCACGCCGGTTCTCCAGCACGCGCGACACGATGAAGGTGATGAAGCCTTCCTGGAGATCCATGTTGCCCTCGCTGTCCAGCCAGGCAACCTCGGGCTCCACCATCCAGAACTCGGCCAGGTGCCGGCGGGTCTTCGACTTCTCCGCCCGGAAGGTCGGCCCGAAGCAGTAGACCTTGCCGAGGACCGCCGCAGCCGCCTCCAGGTAGAGCTGCCCAGTCTGCGCCAGGTACGCCGTGCCGAGATCGAAGTACTCGGTCTCGAACAGCGTGCCGGCCGACTCGCCGATCGCCCCGGTCAGGATCGGGGTGTCGATCAGGACGTAGCCCCGCTCGTGAAAGAAGTCACGGATCGCCCGCACCACCTCGTCCCGGACCCGCATGATCGCAGCCTGCCTCGGGCTCCTGAGCCACAGGTGTCGGTTCTGCAGCAGGAAATCGGTGCCGTGCTCCTTGGGCTGGATGGGGAATTCAGGCGAAGGGCCGATCAGCCCGACCCGACGTCCGGTGATCTCGTAGCCGGAGGGAGCGCGCGCGTCCTCCCGAACCACGCCGTCGACCTCGATGCTGGCCTCGTGGGCGAGCGCCGCCGCCGTTTCCCAGCTGGGGTCGTCCACCTCGTCCTTCGCGAACACGACCTGCACCTCGCCGGTGCCGTCGCGCAGGATGACGAAGAGGATCTTCCCGCTGGACCGATGCTTCCGCACCCAGCCTCGCAGCCGGACGGTCTCGCCCGTGTGGAGGCTCAGATCGCGGATGTCAACGCTGTCGGCGGAAGCCGGCTGGGACGTCGTATCCTCGGGGGACATCACACCTTTCGACGCTGGGAGCGGATGGCGGACGTCCCACTCTGCGGGCGGGCGGATCGAAGGTCAAGGCCGGAGCCGCTCATCCCACCTCGTACAGGGACTCACGCCGGCCGTAGCGCTCGGCGAGCTCGCGGGCGAACGGGCGGTGTGGACGAGCCCGAAGCTCGGGATCCTCCTCCACGACCTCCCGCGCCCGGCGCCACGCGTGCTCCAGGAGATCGGCATCCTTTTCCAGATCGGCGAACCGGAGCTCGGGCGCGCCGTGCTGACGTTCTCCGAAGAGGTTCCCCTGGCCACGCAGGCGAAGGTCCGCTCGCGCGAGCTCGAAGCCGTCGGTGGTGCGGGAGAAGATCTGGAGCCGCTCAGGCGGCTCCTTCCCGGAGTAGAAGGCCGCACAAAAGCTCGCGTGCGGCCCCCTCCCCACACGGCCCCGAAGCTGGTGGAGCTGGGCGAGCCCGAAGCGCTCCGCATCCTCGATGTACATGACCGTCGCGTTGGGCACGTCGATCCCGACCTCGATGACGGTGGTCGAGACGAGAACCTGGACCTCGCCCTCCACGAACCGTCGCATCACCCGCTCCTTCTCGGCCGCGGCGAGACGGCCGTGGATAAGCCCGACCTCGAAGCCGCTGAAGCGCTCGACGAGCCGCTCGTGCATGAGCGTCGCGGGCTTCACGTCCAGAACCTCGGATTCATCGATGAGTGGGTAGACGATGTAGCCCTGCCGACCCTGCTCGAGCTGTGCCTCCAGGAAGTCGAACGCCGCTTCACGGCTCCTCTCACCCCGCACCCCCGTCTTCACCGGCGTACGGCCGGGCGGCATCTCGTCCAGCACGGAGAGGTCCAGGTCCCCGTACAGGGTGAGCGCCATCGAGCGGGGGATCGGAGTGGCCGACATCACGAGGGCGTCGGTGCTCTCGCCCGCCTCCCGCAGGGTTCGTCGCTGCTCGACGCCGAATCGATGCTGCTCGTCGATCACGATGAGCCCCGGCGCACCGAAGCGCACGGCATCCTGGATGAGGGCGTGGGTTCCCACCACCACGGCCGCTTCCCCGCTCTCGATCCCACTGAGGGCGCTCTCCCGGCGTGAGCCGGTAACCGACCCGGTCAGGATGAGGGGCCGTATTCCGACGCTCTTCATCAGCTCCGACAGGGTACGGTAGTGCTGCTCGGCCAGGAGCTCGGTCGGAGCCATGAGCGCGGCCTGCCGCCCGTTCTCGGCAGCCTTCAGCATCGCCAGCGCGGCGATGACGGTCTTTCCGCTTCCGACATCACCCTGGAGCAGGCGATACATGCGCAGCTCCTGCTCCATGTCCGCCTCGATCTCGCCCCAGGCACGCCGCTGCGCCGCCGTCAACCGGAACGGGAGCCCGGCCAGGAACCTCTCGGTGAGCGCCGGATCGCCCGAGAACCGGATCCCCTCCTGGGTCAGACGCTGTCTGTGCCGCGCCCGGGAATGAAGGAGCTGGAGGTAGAAGAGCTCCTCGTACGCCAGCCGCCGTCGAGCCGGCTCGACCTCCGAGAGGGAGCTCGGTCCGTGGAGGGTGGCGAGCGCCTCCTTCAGGTCGGGGACACCGATCTCTGAGCGCCAGCGTGGGTCGAAGGCCTCCCTGCCGGACGCGTCCCGAAGCAGGCGGGGAAGGTTCTCCTGGATGATCGCCCGAATCTGACGGTGGGAGAGCCCCTCCGTGGCCGGATACACCGGGAAGACCCGTCCGGAGACCCCGGTCTCTCCCTCGAGTTCGTCCTCCTCGGCGAGAACGGTATGCTCTCGTGGTTGCATCTGGCGCCCGTGGTAGAAGCGGACGGGACCGGTGGCGAGCAGAAGCTGTCCCCTGCGGATGGAGCGGTCGAGCCAGGGGCGTCCAGGCCAGGCACACTCGACCTGGCCGGTATCATCCCGCAGCACCGCGTGAAAGACACGAAGGGACCGTCGCGTGCGGATCACCCCCTTGGAGACGACGCGCCCGATGATCGTGGCCTCGTCGCCCGGCTCGAGCGAGGAGATGTTCGCCACGGTCGTCGCGTCCTCGTACCTGTGCGGGATGTGGAGGAGGAGATCGAAGGCGCTGCGAATGCCGAGGCGGGTCAGCGTCTCGGCACGCCTCGGCCCGACCCCTTTCAGGTACTGGACGGGCCGGTACAGGCTCGTGTTCGGCTCCACCGATGTCCGTCTCCCGCTAGGCGAAGATCTTCGCCAGGTAGCGGTCGGACCGGAAGAGCTCGAGATCCTCCTGCCGCTCCCCGGTGCCCAGGTACCGTACCGGCAGGGCGAGCTCCCGCGCCACGGAGACGATCGTGCCGGCCCTGGCCGAGCTGTCGAACTTCGCGACGACCAGTCCGGTGAGGTCCAGGGCGTCGCCGAACTCCGCGGCCTGGCTGAGCACGTTCTGCCCGCTCGTCGCGTCCACGACGAGGATGCGCTCCTGAGGCGCTCCTGGCTGGAGGCGGCCGATCACGCGATCGATCTTCTTGAGCTCCTCCATCAGGTTGCGCTGCGTGTGCAGTCGGCCCGCGGTATCGACAAGCAGGCGGTCGACGCCTCGGCTGAGTGCCGCTTCCACCGCGTCGAAGGCTACGGCCGCGGGATCGCCACCCTCGTCGCCGCCGACGTAATCGGCGCCCACCCGCTCGGCCCACTGCCGGAGCTGCTCCTGTGCTCCGGCGCGGAAGGTGTCCGTCGCGGCAAGCAGGACCTTCTCGCCCTGCTGGACGAAGCGCCACGCCAGTTTGCCAGCCGTCGTGGTCTTGCCGGTCCCGTTCACTCCGAGGATCAGGGCGATGCCAGGACCGGCGGCCGGTCGCTCGAGCTCGACGGCGTCGGATCCGTTCCTTTCCAGCATGCTCCGGATTCGGTCGCCGAGAAGGCTCCGCAGGTCGCTCTCGCTGCCCGCTCTGCCGCGCTCCGCCGCCCGCTCCAGCTCGGCCACCAGCTCCATGGTGCCCTCGACGCCGAAATCGCTCTCGAGCAGGACCCTCTCCAGCTCCTCGACGGAGATCTCGTCGATGCCCCCATCGAGGGTGCGGGCGTCGGTGAGCGCCAGATCGACGATCTTCTGCCATAGCGACCGCTTCGGTCGCTCGCTTCGCAGATCCAGACTTCCTCTCTCCAAGCTCCCCTTCCCCCGTTCTTCTCGCTCGTACTCGGGACGCGGCCGTCGATTCAACGAAGACCTATCCTGCGCCGCCAGATCCACTCGCCGCCGAACAGCACGATGGCCAGCGCGAACGGCCAGACGGCGCGTGATCGGCGCGGTGGCTCGCCCTCGACGCCTCCGCCGGAAGCGCGAAGCGCGATTTCGGGGCGCAGCGGCTTCGGCTCGAGCTCCGCGCCGCCGACTCGCACCACCATTGGCCGCTCGATTCTCAACCGGCCTTCGGGGCCCTCCCCCACAGCCTCGAAGCTGGCCGGGCCGGCCGGCAACGAGGGGCCCATGACGAGCGCCTCAGGCTCCTCCCAGCGCTCGGCCCACACGGTTCGTCCGGCGCTGTCGTACACCGTGATCGCCAGATCGGTGATCCCGGGTCCGACCCGCCATCGAGCCGGTGCGGCACTGGTCGGCACCTCGGCCAGATCCACGGCTCGCCGCTGCACACCCTCGAGCAGCCAGCCTGCGATGCCGCCGAACAGACCCTCGTATACACGCCGAGCCTCGCCTCCTCGGAACCCCCAACGCCAGTATCCAGAGCCCACCACCAGCGCCCAGCGGGCGCCGCCGCCTCGCCCGGCCACGGCAAGAGGCCGCGCCTCGCCACGTCGGTCCCGCCGGCTCATCAGGGACGCCCACTCCCAGGACCCGCCGAGAAGCAGCACATCGTGAATCGGGGGCAGCTCGGCCAACTGAAGGCCGCTCAGCAGCGCGCTCGTGGGCGCGGAAGCGGCCGGCTGTTCCGGGTACCACTCACCGTCCAGCAGGGTCTCCGGCGTCGCGGTGACGCCGGGTACGTCTCCCGGCCCGGTCGAAAACACCAGCTTGCGCGGATGCCTCCGTAACGCCGCAGAGAGCCAGGCCGGCAGATCACCGGGGCTCCCCTGGACGGCCAGCAGTCGCGCGGCCAGCACCGACCTGCGCACAGCGGCCGCTTCGACCGGGATCGGCTCCGTGCCGAGCCGCAGGTAGCGATCGGCACCGACCCGAACGTACGCGTGTGCGCCGCCGGAGGTCACCCGGTCGAGAAGCGGCAGCAGGAAAGATGGCCCCCAGTCGGGCGCCTCAGAAACGAGCACCGCGTCCGCCGCCTCGCTGGTCACCTCGACGAGCAGGGAGATCCGATCGGCCGCCCCGTACGGATCGGCACCGTCCGCGAGCGACAGCTCGTACGTGCGCCATTCAGATGCGACCCCGGCCGACACGGCGGCAGCCGGCCAGCGGATCTCCCCACGGCTCGATCGCCCGGCATCCGGGAGACGCACGTCGACCTCGAGCTCGACATCGGATCCGCGGAGCAGAACGCGCACGCTGTCGGATCCCGGGACGCCCGCACCGGGCGGGGCGACCGCGCCGCCGGGAACGTCCGCACCGTCCGGGACCGGGTCCCCGACGCCTCCGGTGACGATCTCGAACGAGATCCGCACCGTGTCGCCGGCGCTCACCCGCTCGGGGGCGACCGCGTCACGGAGGCCGACCCGCCGGGCCGGCGAGGCCACCCGCTGCTCTCTCACCCCCAGGCCCATCCCGGCGGCGAGCTCGAGAGCGGCTACCGGGTCGTCCCAACCGCCATCGCTCACGACAACGACGCTGTCGAAGCCGGCGAGTCCCGCCGCTTCGATCGCCGGCATCAGGAGGCTCCGGGCCGCACTCGGCGTCGGAAGGGCCTCTTCCTGCAGGAAGGCGGGTCGATCCCCGAACGCCACTGTCCGCCCCGATGGGAACCCGGCGAGGAGGGCGCGTGCGCTGTCCATGCGGGAGGAGCCTCCCGGCCGACTCGGTAGGCCCATGCTCGCCGACACATCGAGGAGCACCAGGGCTCCGCGCGTCTCGAACGCCGGGGGCCGCAGGGCGGGAAGCCAGAGGCCGGCCAGGAGGAAGAAAGTCGCGAGACCTCTAAGGAGGCCCGGCCCGGAGCGGCCCCGCACCGGCTCCTCCCGGTAGCCGTAGGCCCAGACCGCGAGCGCGGAAGCGGCGATCGCGGCCAGCGTGATCCACAGCCAGGTCGGCATCCCGCCTAGTCCACCCTATCCATGATGTCGTGAGATGAAGCGCCGAGGTGTGCGGCGCCAGGGTGCGACGGATTTACGGCGGTGTGCGGCTACTCGCCTCGTTCGGTCGACCTGCCCTCGGAGCGGGCGTCGGCCAGACGCGTCAGCGTCGGCATTTCGACGCCCTCCAGAACGGCCAGAAGCCTGTCCCTCTCGATGTCGAACGCGGGCCGCAGATCGGGGTCCACCGGCTCCGCCGGTGGCAGCTTCAGGCCCGTCGGGTTCCTGTGCCTGCCGCGCTGCAGGAACTCGTAGTGGAGATGGGAGGCGTTGGACAGTCCCGTGGATCCGACCCGGCCGATGATCTCGCCCTGAGCGACCCGTTGGCCGGGCCGCACGCCGATCCGGCTCAGGTGAGCGTACCGGGTGGAGAACCCGTTCGCGTGGCGGATCTCGATCGCCCGTCCGTACCCGCCCCACCAACTGGCTCTCGTGACCGTGCCGTCGCCGGTCGAGCGAACCGGCGTGCCGGTGGGAGCGCCGTAGTCCGTCCCCAGGTGCGCGCGGTACCGCTTGAGGACCGGGTGGAAGCGGCGGCTGCTGAAACCGCTCGTGACGCGGCGGAAATCGAGTGGAGCCAGGAGGAACGCCCGACGCACCGACTCGCCCTTCTCATCGTAGTAGTTGGGCTCGCCGTCGGGAGGATGGAAGCGGACGGCCGCGAGGACCTGGTCACGGTTCCTGAACTCGGCCGCGAGCACTCGAACGGACCGCACCGAGCCATCCGGCCTCACCTCACGCTCGACGAGCATCCGGTAGGCGTCGCCCGGGTGGACGTCCCGATAGAAGTCGATCCGCCACTGGTAGACCTCGGACAACGCCCAGATCAGCTGGCGAACGTCCGAGGAGACCAGCCCCGTCGTGTCTCCACCGAGCCGCGCGTCGTACATGTTGGCCTGGATCAGGCCCGCCAGCTTGACGGTGTCGTTCACGACCGGCACGGAGTCGAGCCTGCCGACCCACTCGCCCATCGACGCGTCGAGCACGAGCCGCGAGTCCGGATCCGGCTTCAGATGAACCCGATTCGGGGCGCTCGCCAGCAGCGGCTCCCCGGACTCGGTGGGACCCTGGGCAACGGGCGCGATCAGCTGGATCACCGTCCCGGGGCGCAAGGACCTGGGGTTCTTGTAGCGGCGCAGGAGGTTGAACACCTCGACCGCCTCCGGCCCCGCAAAGCCGTTGTCGTCGAACAGCTCGCCTAGCGTCTGCCCCACCCGCAAGGTGTCCGTGAGCGTGACCTCGGGAGGGCCGGATGGTACGAGAACCGTGCGAATCGCCGGAGGCGGGGGATCGGCTCGACGCGAGCTGACGCCCAACCAGGCCGCGCCGACCAGGGCGGCGACGGCGGCCGTCCCGGCCGATACGATCGCTATCTTCCTAACAGGCAACTTTTTGTCGTGTCAAAGGCCCAAACCAAACCAACGCGAAAACACCGTTCCGTAGATTCCCAACGGCTCTCCATGGTGGTGCGGCGGCGACCACCGGGCGAGTCCGCCAGGCCCGAATTTGCAAGCCTCGCGCCGTGAAGGCTCAGTCCATCTGCCTCCGGATGAACGTCGGGATCTCGAGATCGTCGAGCCCGTCCTCGGTCAGCAGGATAGGATCCACTCCGATCTCGCCCTCGCCACCGAGCTCGAACTCGACGCCGAAATCAGTCGACAGCCCGGTGACCACTTCCTGCTGCTCCGGCCCGGCGACCAGCGTCGGTCCGTTGAGGCGGAACGGGATGACGTCGTCGGTCGGCTCGAACAACATCTCCTCCGGAGCCTCGCCGAA